>LQGW01000028.1 GCA_002838815.1 Clostridiaceae bacterium JG1575
GTTCGTCCTGAGCCAGGATCAAACTCTCATGTTGAAATTTGATCTTAGCTTTGTCGATTTTAACGTCTTGTCTGACTAACTCATAAATGAATTGCTGGTTTGTTTTACCTTGTATTCTGTTTAATTTTCAAAGAACAGTCCGTTGCTCGATGCAACTTTTATAGAATATCACTGCCGAGCGGCCTCGTCAAGCCCTTTTTCGAAAATTTCTTTTCTGGCGGCTGGACCCCGCTCGTGAAGTGCAAGAGTTATTATATCACCCTCAATGGCTCGTGAGCGGGCCTATTTCGAAGATTTAGGCATCTAGAAGCAAAATTCTTTGAATTCCACCCCTTTTCGCCCGTTTTCGTGCTGTGATACACCCGGTTCTAAAGAGTATTTTTATTTTAAAAAGACAGCCTACGCAAGCAAAAGCTGCGCAGGCTGGATGGTTCTTCCATCAAAGATCCTTCCTCTATATAGGAAGTTCCGTTTCAGATCGAGTTAGTTCTTCGGTACAAAAGTCGGGACGGATCCTTTTGTGACCACCTCGCCGGCAATCCATCCATGAACCGCAGCATCGGGAATGGCGTTGGAGCCCAAACGGTTGGTTCCGTGGACGCCGCCCACAACTTCACCTGCAGCATAAAGACCCGGAATCACTTGGTTCCAGATGTCCATGACCTCCGTTTTTTCCGTGATGGCTAAGCCGCCCATGGTGTGGTGCACGGAGGGCCATTGCGGAATTGCGTAATACGGCGCGCGATCAACCTTCATCATGACGCCCTTATCAATGACTTTGCCAAAATCGGGATCTTTGCCGGCCGCTACAAAGCCGTTATGCTTTTGAATGGTTTCCGCCAGTTTCTTTCCATCCATGGCGATGGTTTTTTCTTTGAACTGATGCTCGTTGATCTTTTTAGCGAGTTCCTCCAAGGTATCCGCCTTGAAGATCCGCTCGGCTTTGATGCCGTCGGCCAGTTGCTCTTTGGTAATGAAGCCGCCCTTTTCCACAATGTCTTGACCAAAAATGGAGAAGGTCGGGAACCCGCCACTGTTTTGAGCCGCCCGAGAACAGACGTCGCGACGTTCGCCTTCATTGACGTACCGCTTGCCTTGGACGTCCACATAAACAATCCCTGAAGAAGGACCTGAGAAAGGAATGACGGCGAATGCGTCTAAGACCCCGCTGTTGGGGTTGGCAAAGGGATACAGCTGAATGTAGGACATCTGAATGGTGTTGGCGCCAATCTCCTGCGCCATGGGGATGCCTTCTCCCGTGGCCCCCACATGATTGGTGGTGGGCAGATCCTTGGTGAGGGCCGGAACGTGCTTTTGCCTCATGGCTACATTTCCTGAGAAACCGCCTGAAGCAAGAATGACGCCCTTTTCGGCCTTGATGGCGCGCAGTTTCCCCTCGTGGTCGCGAACCTGAATGCCCAGAACCCGTCCGTTGCCTTCGGTTTCCCGGTAGATCTGGACCATTTTGGTGTTCAATTGCACTTTAGTGTCGGTTTTCGCCAGAAGTTCCTTTTGGACCTTAACGATATCCGCTCCGATGCCATGCTCCGTAGTGTAGGTGCGATAGCCGTAATGCCCACCGGGACGAGTAATGGACTCGCGTACCTTAAGGCCATTGTCCAGCATGAGGTCCAAAAAGACGGGAGCGCCGTAAACGAAGTTCTTAACGAGCTTGATATCGCTCATATAATCGCCCCCCTTAATGGTGTCCTCAATGTGTTTTTCCGCGGTGTCCGGCTTCAATTTCAGTTTGGGGTACAGCGTGTCGGCAAGCTTCGAGGTATAGGAGGCGTAAACTCCTCCATTAATTTGAGAGTTTCCTCCCACGACGGGCATCTTTTCAATCAAAACGACCTTGGCGCCATTTTTCGACGCCGTATATGCGGCGGAGAGTCCCGCAAACCCGCCGCCGACCACGATGACGTCATAGGTTTCATCCCATTGCGAGGGAAGCGTTCGGGATCCCATGGTCGGGCGCGGATCTTTCTTTTCGCCGCCTTGTCCGGATTCACTGTGTTTAAATTGCTCGGGCTTTCCACCGGCCTTTTCAATGGCCATACGCACCGCTTGAAGAATGCCCTTACTGGTGTTGGTCGCGCCGCTGACCGCATCCAAATAGATGTCTTGCTTCTCTACGATGCGTTTGGGCATCTCGCGAAGGGCTGCTTCCGCAACGGTGGGCGTCTCCGTTTGTTCCACTAGGACAACCTGGTCAATGGATTTCTCCTTCAGTACAACCTTCACCTTCATGGGGTATTGGCCTTTGCTGTCGATGAGGTACTCTCCCGGTTTCATCGCCTGGATCTTCGAGAGGTCGATGCCCTGAGTCGTCTTGCCTGTCTGAGGCGTTGTTGTCGAAGCATCGGGCTTTGTGGCCCCCGTCGTCGGGGTGGAAGGTCCCGGTTTTGTGGCGTTCGTGGTCGGGCTTGGCCCGGTGCACCCCACTGCCCCAAGAATGCTCAAGGCAAGCAAAGCGGAGACCCATTTTTTCGTCCATTTCATCGCGTATTCACTCCTTGTCTATTGAGATTGATACTGAGTTCATCATACCTGAATGAGACTCATTGTCAACAAATACACAAAGAGTTCTGTTCTTGTGAACCATCTTTTTTTAAGAGGGGAAAATGCGTCTTCTCTCACCCTCTCCTAGGGTTCATTTCCAACCCATGGTTCAGATCTTAAATAAGCTTAATGGTGATGATTTCAATGTTGGCAGGGATCCCGCCTCCTTCTACCTAGCCCCCTAGAGAAATGAAGCCTTCAAAGAGATCTATTTGAACCAAGAGGGTCTTTGCCCTTGAACTTCCCCTACACTCCCCCTCAGGCCGACAAAGGGTCTTTTGAGCAACTGTCTGCAACAAAAGAAGAACCAAGAAATTCACCTCATTCGATGAATGTCCTTGGTTCTTATGGTTTTGGTGGAGATGATGAGATTCGAACTCACTACCTCTTGAATGCCATTCAAGCGCTCTCCCAATTGAGCTACACCCCCGCGACATGTTCTAGTTTCCCATAAAGCCAGCCATTCGTCAAGAGGTACTTTTTATTTTTTGGAAATCTTTGATCCTTTCACTGAAAAGGCGATCGCTCATTTGCTCCCACTGAGCCCAAGAGCCTCTTGGGCAAGGGGCAAACACTCCCGGCGCCCCTGCAATAGGACCCGCCAAAGAGGAGAACACCGATTCCGCCCGTTTTCACATTCCCTTGCGGGATCCCCCTTACTAAAAAAGGGCCAAAATCCCGGGATCTTTATTGGGTCGCATCTTTTTAAGCAAAGAGTGAACAATTGGAAGGACCCGCCCCACTCTGGTTGTTCTTTGCCATAATGGATTCAAGAGTGTTGTTCCATTTCTCACCGTACAGCAAAGGAGGCCCTCTATGAATTCCGTTCTTGAAGCCATGAAAAAAAGACGCTCCCGGTACGCGTTGACCAATGAATGCTCCCTCTCCTCAGAGGCGCTGCATCAACTCATCGCGGATGCCTTAACTCATGCCCCTACCCCGATGAACGCCCAAACCGCGCGTTTGGTGGTTTTGCTGGGCGAAAATCATCGGCGTTTTTGGGATGCCTTATTGGTGCGCCTGAAAGAAGTCACCGATCCGGAGAAATTCCCCAAAACCAAGGAAAAGGTGGAAACCGCTTTTCGCGCGGGTTTTGGCACCATTCTATTCTTTGAAGACACCGAAGCAGTTCAGGCTTTGAAGGACAAATTGCCCCTTTATGCTCATAACTTTGATTCTTGGTCGGATCAGTCCAACGGCATGCTGCAGATCACGCTTTGGAGCGCCCTGGCGGAGGCGAACCTCGGGGCTTCGTTGCAGCATTACCAAGAGCTCATGGAAGACGCCTTGAAAAAGGAGTATGATTTGCCCAAGCCATGGCGCCTTTTGGCCCAAATGCCCTTTGGACGGGCAACGGATGTCCCCGAGGAAAAATCCATCGATCCGCTTTCCAAGCGCCTTTTCTTCTTCGGAGAATAACCTAGACCCCGCCTCAAAAGAATGCGCGCTCTTTTGAACTTTTTTTGACGTTGCCTCTTGTTTTTTCCCATACCATGCCTTAAACTAGGTATATCGTCTTTTTACGGGACGAATATGAGGGACGTTAACTCAGCTGGGAGAGTGTCATCTTGACGTGGTGAAAGTCGTAGGTTCGAGTCCTATACGTCCCACCATTTGCAGAAGGAAATCGCTTGGATTTCCTTCTGCTTTTTTTTGCGACAATCCTTCTTGTGCCACGAATCCTTGCCGGTCGGGATCCTAGACGGTCCCCGATCTCAAAGAGCCCCTGAGCGTCTCTATCCGTTCAGGGGCTCCTATCCTTCTTGAGGCCTCTCGCCCCTATTGAGTGCTTAACGACAGATTCTTTGGCAAGGTAAAGATGGTGAAGGTATCGTACTTCGCCTTGTCGGCCACAGGCGAACACAAAAAGTCTTGCCAATCCGGAATCAAGCAGTTGTGCTTTTTCTGTGCAAAGTCTGTGGTGGGGGCGTAGCTGAAGTTCTTCATCCGATGAAAATCACACCATCTTTTGTGCTCGAGCCGGGTGAGATAATCCAGCGCAGGCTGTTGGGCCAACAACGCCAAAAGACCCGGCTCCCCCACCTTACGATATTCCTCTTCCCAAGCCGTAATGAGCTCCGGGATTTCTTGCCCCCCAGATAAGTTGAAAAAGGTCTGAAGGAAGTCGACCTTGAAGGGCAGGTGAGCCACTTGAGCTCGGTTGGACTCTTTTTTAAAGAGGGGGAGCTTTTGCCACTCCTTCTCACGGCCCTCATTTGGCAGCTGGGACTCTTCGAGGTAATTCATATGGCTGTTCTTCGCTCGAAGGTCCAGCACCTCGTTGATGATGACCTCTCGGGTGATGAGATCGGAATAGTCCCCATAGGGGAAGATGGACAAGCCTTCCGCCCGGAAGGTATTGAGGACATCCACGATGTTCCCTTGCCCTGCCGCACGGACGGCCACGGGAATATTGGCGAGAGCGTCCAACGCTTTCAAGACGCCTTGGGCATTTTCGTTGATGTCGGGGCTGTTGAAGCTGGCATATGTGAACGGTTCGTCGGCGCAAGCCGCCGCGACAACTTCCTTGAAGGCGCCACTGTAGGGTCCCACCGAGAAGGAATGGAGTTCCGCCACCTCGTCTAAAAATTCGTAGCGTCCCTTCAGTTCATCCAAAAGCTCTGCTGCGTTGGGATCCAGGATGGTCACCCGCATGTTCTGCTGGGTCTGCAACACCCCAGAGGGAACGGCCTGAATGAGGATTTCCTGCCCTTCCTTGGAAAAACCACAAATGAGCAGATGCACGCGGCCCAGCCGCTTTTCAATCGTGGGACGATCTAAAGATGCCGGGGCTCCTTGCAGTCGGCGAAGGTTCGCTTCATAGATGGGATGGTTCGCTGAATGAAGAAGCGCGGTAGCCATGTAGGATGGAATATTGAAATAGTTCATGTTGAGAAGCGCGCTTATCGGGCGTTCTCGGCGCAGCGCCTCCTCTGAGCGGGCCATCAAATCCCGCATGACGTCGCTGGAATACGCTACGGATATCGACAGCTCAGGGGTTCCTTCATCTAAGGGCAGGTGCTTTTGCAGGGTGCGAAGGATGGCAAAATTATCCGCTTCCTCTTCAAAGAGCACCACGGCTTTGCTCCGGGTGAGGTTTAGCCGTTTAAAATCCCAATCTAAGGTGGCTTCATTGGGGTGAATGAGGTCCAGGACCATGATGCGCACCCATTGCCGCTCCATGGCAAGGCGATCCGCCTCCTCGGGATTTTTCAAGGTGACGACGGTGACGCAGCAGCGGGGATCCTTTTTTAAAAGATCCCGAATGAGGTACTCACTTTGTTCGTTGAGACCAAAGACCGTATACTGCGTACCGGCACGATGCCTCACCTGAATCCAGGCTCTGCGTAAAAAATTGCCCAGGGCGGTGAATAACGCATACGCGGTCACAAAAGGCGCCATCCACTTGGCCAGTTCATAGGCTACGGGAACGTGTTCGCCCGGGCCCACCGTCGGAAAAAATAAATAGAGCTTAATGGTGGCGTAGATCGCCGCAGAAAACTTCGTCCCCTCATTGATGGGGCGCTCTGAATAGTACTGCCAGCTGCCGATGAACCCCAAAATCAAGGTCAGGGCGGCCAAAAATACCATCAGCTTCGTCTTGTGATAGGTCAAAAATCGTCGGATCTTAGATACCATGGCTTGTTCCTTTCATCGGGACCCGGGCTAAAACAGGCAGCCGCTCTTGCGAACTGACTGCATTTATTATACCATCTGGACTCCTTTGTCCCAATGAGGATCAAAATTAACAAACATTCCCCTCAAAGGGGGAAAGCGTCAATGCTATAATTTAGTTAACTTGCCTTGAAGGAGGTGGACCCGTGTCGCTTTGGAATATGCTCACCCTGATTTTTTACTTCATCAACTTCATCATTCTCTGGAACCTCATCTTCAAAAAAAGAGAGCGTCCGGAAAAGGTTTTGGGCTGGCTCTTGGTCTTGACCCTGTTGCCGCCTCTGGGCCTGATCCTTTATCTTTATATGGGCGTCAATTGGCAAAAAACCATTCTCAACGGCCGCTTTTCCCCTGAAGCCGCGGAAGCCATCAATCAATCCCTGCGAGCCTATGAGGGTTCGGACGAAACCATGGCTCGCATGATCGCCAACGTCAATGGCTCCCCCATGTTCCTCTACAATGAGATCACCCTATTCCCGGACGGCATCTCCAAATTCAAGGCCCTTTTGGATGATATTGAAAAGGCCAAGCACCACATCCACATGGAATACTATATCGTAAAATCCGACGGCATCGGCCGCACCATCTTTGACGCCCTGAAGAAGAAAGCGAAAGAAGGCGTCAAGGTTCGAGTCGTCATGGACAAAATTGGCGGACGCTATTTCGACAAGGCTTATAAAAAAGAACTCATGGAGGCCGGCATCGAAATCGTCACCTTTACCGCGACCTTTGCCTTTGTCTCTCGCTTTGTGGACACCTCCATCAACTACCGAAACCACCGGAAAATGGTCATCATCGATGGAACCATCGGCTATATCGGCGGCAACAACATTGGAGACGAGTATCTCTCAAAGAGCCATTATGGCTATTGGCGAGATACCCATATGCGGGTGCGCGGCGATTTTGTCCTGGGGATGCAGGGGCTTTTTTTTGATGACTTCTTCGCCGTGTTGCACCGCAACGAGGCTTCCAAAAAATGGGAATACGTCAAACAAAGGGAGATCTACCACCACGAAACAGCCTTCTGCGAATTTTTCGTCCCCAGCGATGTTACTCGGCCTTTGCCCATGCAAATCTGCTACTCAGGACCGGAGTCGCCGCTTTACGCCATTGAATTGATGCTTTTAAAAATGATCAGTACCGCCAAAGAGCGCATCTACATCTCAAGCCCCTATTTCATCCCCAGTGATGGCACCATGTCGGCACTTAAGGCAGCGGCGGTTTCCGGCCTTGATGTGCGCATCATGTTTCCGGCACAGTACGATCATCCCATGGTGGGCCATGCCTCCATGACCTACCTTGGAGAACTATTGGAGTGCGGCGCCCGTCTTTTTCTCTACGACGCCAAAGCCTTCTCTCACAATAAATGTGTGGTGGCCGACGGCCGAACCTTTACCCTAGGAACCGCCAACTTCGATGTCCGTTCTTTTTTCTTCAACTATGAAGTCAACGCCGTGGTGTACGATGAATACTATGCCTCTAAACTGGAGGGCTACTTCGTCAACGACATGGAGCATGCGGTGGAAATGACCTATGATGATTACCGCAACCGGCCCAAGATTCAATTGATGAAGGAAAACTTTTTCCGCATCTTCTCATTGCTCTTCTAGCAAAGCCTCAATTCGTTTTGCAAGAGAGCGCCCCCAATAAAACCGCCCAAAAGACAGAACATCTTTTGGGCGGTTTTATTGGGGCTTTTCATGGTCCTTTCCCCTTTGAAACACTGGCAGCCTTTGCGCGGCGCCAAAAACGCAAGAAGTGATCCCGATGCCGATTCATTTGCAAGCCTTTGGCATCCTCCCAACGTCCCGGGATCGCTTGGACCAAGGTCTCCCCGCTGCCCTTGGGCACCTTTTGCCGAAGCTTCGTGCTCGCGCCGGGCTGTAGTGGCTGGGCCAAAGATTCCATCGGCAAGATAAGCTCTTGGAGCCTCCCATGCTCGTCCCGAGTCAGAACGAGCAGCTCTAGGCGCCCTACGTCCTGCGTCCCTTGATTGAGCACCGTATAACTCAAGACGCCATCGGCCCCCAAGGAAACTTCTTGAATCCTCAGGCGCTCCGAGGCTAGGGCCGCCTTCAATCCGTCCGCTCGTTCATAGGGCGTTCGGATCGGATGCGTTTGGGCCCGATGCACCGCATCGGTTCCCCGGAGGGCGACGCTTAGGGAAGACGAGTACGGTCGATGGTAATACAGCCCGATAAAAAAAGATGCGTAAGGGTTCGTCCAAGTGGATCCATCCTGAAACGTCACTTCCTGAACGATGGCACGAAATCGAGCCACAGGGCGATCTGCCGTCAACACCAAATGAGAGGTCAATCCAAAAAACGCCCCATCGAGAATGGTTTCTCCAAAAACATCCCCCTCCAGCATCCAGCGCTTTTTTTTGACCCCTGCATGGCAATTTGCATCTGAAATCTACCGGGGCACAAATCAGAAATATGGGGGACTCTGGTTTATATCCGTGATAATTACTGATAAGGCAGCACCTCCAAGTCTTAATGCCGCAATTGTCTCACGGTCTTTAAGGCATTGGTATGTGCTTCCATTTACCGCTTACGATCAACAAGTATTGTTTTTACATGAAGGCAATGAAAGAGGGTAGCTGCATATCTGCAACTACCCTCTTTCGTCTTACAACCACACCGTTACCGCAAATCCACCTTTGAAGTAATAGTGGTTCGTGTAAGGTCCATTTGGTGGAGATAAAGAGACTCGAACTCTTGACCCCCTGCGTGCAAAACAGGTGCTCTCCCAACTGAGCTATACCCCCATGGTGGACCATCAGGGACTCGAACCCCGGGCCTGCCGGTTATGAGCCGGTAGCTCTAACCAACTGAGCTAATGATCCATATTAAAATCATCCTGAGTATACACCCAGGATGATTTTTTTGAAACCGGCATCAACTTACTTTCCCACACAGCTTCCCGTGCAGTATCATCAGCACCATAAGGCTTAACCATCGTGTTCGGGATGGGAACGGGTGTAGCCCTTACAGTCATAAACACCGGATTTTTGAGGTTTAATGTTCCCTCAAGACTGCATATAAATCATTCAAACACATTGTATTGCATAACTTCTAAGATCAAGCCCTCGATCGATTAGTATGAGTCAGCTACATGCATTGCTGCACTTACACCCCTCACCTATCTACCTTGTGTTCTTCAAGGGATCTTACTGGATTTTCTCCACGGGAAATCTCGTCTTAGGGTGGGCTTCACGCTTAGATGCTTTCAGCGTTTATCCCGTCCCAACATAGCTACCCAGCCATGCCGCTGGCGCGACAACTGGTACACCAGTGGTTGGTCCAACCCGGTCCTCTCGTACTAAGGTCAGCTCCCTTCAAATTTCCTACGCCCGCGACGGATAGGGACCGAACTGTCTCACGACGTTCTGAACCCAGCTCGCGTGCCACTTTAATGGGCGAACAGCCCAACCCTTGGGACCTACTTCAGCCCCAGGATGTGACGAGCCGACATCGAGGTGCCAAACCTCCCCGTCGATGTGAACTCTTGGGGGAGATCAGCCTGTTATCCCCGAGGTAGCTTTTATCCGTTGAGCGATGGCCCTCCCACGAGGTACCACCGGATCACTAAGCCCGACTTTCGTCCCTGCTCCACCTGTATGTGTCGCAGTCAGGCTCCCTTCTGCCTTTGCACTCTATGGACGATTTCCGACCGTCCTGAGGGAACCTTTGGGCGCCTCCGTTACTTTTTAGGAGGCGACCGCCCCAGTCAAACTGCCCACCTAGCAATGTCCCGTGACCCGTTTCCTGGCCTCCGGTTAGAATCTCAATACTTACAGGGTGGTATCCCAACGGTGACTCCCCAGGACCTGACGATCCTGGTTCATAGTCTCCCACCTATCCTGTACAGTAAATATCGAAACTCAATGCTAAGCTACAGTAAAGCTCTACGGGGTCTTTCCGTCCAATCGCGGGTAGCCAGCATCTTCACTGGCACTACAATTTCGCCGGATTTGTTGTTGAGACAGTGCCCAAGTCATTACGCCATTCGTGCGGGTCAGAACTTACCTGACAAGGAATTTCGCTACCTTAGGACCGTTATAGTTACGGCCGCCGTTTACTGGGGCTTAAGTTCATACCTTCGATTGCTCTAAGCATTCCCCTTAACCTTCCAGCACCGGGCAGGCGTCAGCCCCTATACTTCAGCTTGCGCTTTTGCAGAGACCTGTGTTTTTGTTAAACAGTTGCTTGGGCCATTTCACTGCGGCCATGTCTCCATGGCATCCCTTCTCGCGAACTTACGGGATTAATTTGCCGAGTTCCTTAACAACAATTCTTCCGATGGTCTTAGGATTCTCTCCTCATCTACCTGTGTCGGTTTGCGGTACGGGCAGTATGTTGCTCCTTAGAGGCTTTTCTTGGCAGCGTGAACTCAGATATTATCACACCTCAGGATATGTCAGAAGGGATTTGCCTCCTCTGACTCCCTCGGATGCTTTTACAGGCTATTCCAGCAGCCTGCTATCCTATCCTCCTGCGTCACCCCATCGTCAAACGCTTCATACCGGTATCTGAATATCAACAGATTGTCCATCACCTACGCTTCTCAGCCTCGGCTTAGGTCCCGACTAACCCTGAGCGGACGAACCTTCCTCAGGAAACCTTAGATTTTCGACCTGTGGGATTCTCACCCACATCTCGCTACTTATGCCAACATTCTCACTTCTTTGCGGTCCACAGCTCCTCTCGGTACTGCTTCGCCCCACAAAGAACGCTCCTCTACCGCGTATCTTTTGATACACCCGTAGCTTCGGTGATAGGTTTTAGCCCCGGACATCTTCGGCGCAGGATCTCTCGACTAGTGAGCTATTACGCACTCTTTCAATGAGTGGCTGCTTCTAAGCCAACATCCTAGTTGTCTTAGAAATCCCACATCCTTTTCCACTTAACCTATACTTGGGGACCTTAGCTGACGGTCTGGGCTTTTTCCCTTTTGACAATGGCACTTATCTGTCACTGTCTGACTGCCAGGTTCTAAAGTGTATGGCATTCGGAGTTTGATAAGGTTCGGTAAGCGATATGCCCCCTAGCCCATTCAGTGCTCTACCTCCAACACTCAACACCTGACGCTAGCCCTAAAGCTATTTCGAGGAGAACCAGCTATCTCCGAGTTCGATTGGAATTTCTCCGCTATCCACAGCTCATCCCATGGTTTTTCAACACCAATGTGGTTCGGTCCTCCACGAGATTTTACTCTCGCTTCAACCTGTCCATGGATAGGTCACCCGGTTTCGGGTCTGCAACATGCAACTAGACGCCCTATTAAGACTCGGTTTCCCTTCGGCTTCGTACCTGAAGTACTTAACCTTGCTACATATCACAACTCGTTGGCTCGTTCTACAAAAAGCACGTCATCACACGCTTATGGTGCTCTGACCGGTTGTAGGCACACGGTTTCAGATTCTATTTCACTCCCCTCCCGGGGTTCTTTTCACCTTTCCCTCACGGTACTGCTTCACTATCGGTCATCAGGTAGTATTTAGCCTTGGGAGGTGGTCCTCCCTGCTTCCCACCGGGTTTCACGTGTCCGGTGGTACTCTGGATCAACTCTGGCCAAAAGCCCCTTTTCGCCTACAGGTCTATCACCTTCTATGGTGCTGTTTCCCAACAGCTTCGGCTAAGGGTCTTTTAACACTTATGAGTGTCCACAACCCCGAAGAGCAAGCTCTTCGGTTTGGGCTCTTTCCTTTTCGCTCGCCGCTACTAAGAAAATCGATGTTTCTTTCTCTTCCTCCGGGTACTTAGATGTTTCAGTTCTCCGGGTTTGTCCTCCATGAAGTATGAATTCCTCCATGGATACCACGTCAGTGGTGGGTTGCCCCATTCGGTGATCTCAGGTTCACAGGCTATGTGCGCCTACCCTGAGCTTATCGCAGCTTGTCACGACCTTCTTCGACTCCTGATGCCAAGGCATTCACCATGCGCCCTTTATAGCTTGATCTTTTTCAAGTTATGCTTGGCCCGGTTCTTCTTCTTACATAATAAGAAGCCTCCCCGGCTTGTTTGTTCGAATTGTTATCAATAACTTGTTACAGTTAATGACTACACTCTCAAAACGAAATTGTTTGTTTTCTACAATTTGCTTTACTTTGTGTTTGTTAGACTATATGCAGTTTTCAAAGAACATTTTTTGAGAAAAAAATGGTGGGTCTAAGTGGACTCGAACCACCGACCTCATGCTTATCAGGCATGCGCTCTAACCACCTGAGCTATAGACCCATTTCTGTGGTGGAGATAAAGAGACTCGAACTCTTGACCCCCTGCGTGCAAAACAGGTGCTCTCCCAACTGAGCTATACCCCCACAACCGAGAAAATTATTTATTCTCTCAAGATTAAACAGAATACTACGAGAAGATGAATCTTCTCTCGGTGCTCCAACCCATTCAACTCATTCATAGGGTCGGCATTCGT
>LQGW01000029.1 GCA_002838815.1 Clostridiaceae bacterium JG1575
ATGAAGGTATAGGTGGTTTGTGGATGCACCATCTCGTGGGTGGCCACTTCTGTTCCGTTGGCCAAGAGGATCACCGTGATGCTCGGTTTGACCTCGGGACCGCCTTCCCAGAATTTTTCCACGGGGATGTTTTTCAATCCTTGGTCGTAGGTGTTGGTGACGATCAAGCCGTCGATGGTTGCAACATACCCATCTACAGGATCTTCTTCGAGGGTATAGGTGATGTCCACCCCGTTCACGTCCCGAATGGGCAGATCTGTAAAGGTATGCTCCAAAGTGGGGTGCTTCAGCTGTATGCTTTGCACCGTCTCGCCATTGGCCAAAAGATGTAGGGTGATGTCGGGTTTGGCCGTAGGGCCATTCACCCAGACCTTCCTCACCGGAATATCTTTTTTCCCCTGATCGTAGGTGTTGGTCACCGTGAAGCCTTGAACCGAAGAGGTGTATCCCGCCACAGGATCCTCTTCGAGGGTATAGGTGATGTCCACCCCGTTCACGTCCCGAATGGGCAGATCCGTAAAAGTATGTTCCAATGTGGGGTGCTTCAGCTGTATGCTTTGCACGCGCTCGCCATTGGCCAAAAGATGTAGGGTGACGTCGGGTTTGGCCGTAGGGCCATTCACCCAGACCTTCCTCACCGGAATATCTTTTTTGCCCTGATCGTAGGTGTTGGTCACCGTGAAGCCTTGAACCGAAGAGGTGTATCCCGCCACAGGATCTTCTTCGAGGGTATAGGTGATGTCCACCCCGTTCACGTCCCGAATGGGCAGATCCATAAAGGTATGCTCCAAAGTGGGGTGCTTCAGCTGTATGCTTTGCACCGTCTCGCCATTGGCCAAAAGATGTAGGGTGATGTCGGGTTTGGCCGTAGGGCCATTCACCCAGACCTTCCTCACCGGAATATCTTTTTTGCCCTGGTTGTAGGTGTTCGTGATGGTGAGGCCGTTGATGGTGGTTTGGTAGTCTGTCAGCGCGTCTTCTTGGACTCGATATTGGATGAGATTTCCAGCCTCATCCCATTTGGGCAGATTTTTAAAGGTGTGTTTCAGGTTGGGCGGAGCAATCACCGCAACGCCCACTTCCGTCGCACCGCTCATTAAGCGGACGGTGATGGAAGGTTTGAGCGAGGGTCCATTGACCCAAACTTTGGTGACGGTCACATCCGTCGTGCCTTGCAAGAAGGTATTGGTGACGGTGTTGCCTTCATACTGCACCTGGTAGGCATGATCGCCCACGGGATAGAGTCCATCCGTTTCTCCCTGTTCCTTCACCGTGTAGGTATAGGGCTCCCCTTTTTCATCGTACTTCAAAACATTTTTCCAAACGTACTTGAAGCGGTGGGCGGGATCCCCGACGGCCGTAATCTCTGGCGCGGGGGCGCCGGCCAACGGTTGGCCATTGCGTAGGAGAATAAGGGTCACGGGTTGATGGTCGTTGGCAGGTCCATTGACCCAAATTTTGGCAGCTTCTACGTTGACGAGCTCGTCCTCTTGGGCCGGCCGGTTGATGACGAGGACCGTTGCCTTGCGATTGGCAAAGGTGAGGGCTACCTTGCCCTGCGCCGGCTGGTACGTAGGCACAAATCCTTGGGTATTGGTCTCCAATACTTGGTAGGCACCATAAGGGAGATTCTTCAGCACTTTACTTTCCCCTGCGGTGAGGTTGATTTGTTGACTGAATCCTTGGGGGCCTGTGACGGTAAATTCAAATATGGGGACGGCGCGGTTGATGGCCGCTGGAGTAATGGTATTGACAAATTCCTTGGTGATGGTTAATTCTCCCAAAGGTTTCTCTTGATTCTCCACGAGGACCGTCATGTCTTTTCCGCCTTGTTTCACTCGGAAGATCGAGGCTTCAATTCCCCCAATGAGGATTTTAGCATCGTAATCGGCGAGGGATCCTGCGCTGGTGGCGATTTCCTCTACCTGATAATCTTCTTCATAGCGAAGATCCGTCAGCACATGCCGCTCGTTACTTTTGAGCGAATAAGTCTTGCTGGAATGCGCCCCCGTGACCTTCACCTGGAAGATGCGGTCGTCTGAAGGCAACACGGTTCCAGAGGCGTCTTTGACGTTTTTTTCCACGATTAAGAGAACGGGATCTACAGTGGGCGATGGGAACCGCTTGGTCTGCTGTTGGCCTTGGTAATCCACGTAGGTCACCTTGGTATCGCCGTTGGTCTGATACATAGAGCCCTCTGCCGTGGCCTCAAGGATAGCATCATTGATTTCCACTCGATAGGTCAACTGGGCATATTTCACGTCCGATCCTGAGCTGATGGGTTTGTTCAGGGCACCCGGATTCCAGCTGATGGTTTGGGTACTCGCATCAAAGGTTGCTGGGGGAGCGGCAGGATCCGTCACAATGTTGGTCACATTGTCGACCACTTGGAATCCCATCCCCATGGGATCCGCCACTTTGGCTTGCGTCATGGCCGACGCAATGCTGCCGGCGATGAGCCCAAAGATCGTATTGAGTTCGTCTTGGGTCCCAATAAAAGCGTGGTCGGAATCGGTGGCCACATTCTTGAGCACCGTATTTCCCTCGCCGTCGGCCTCCAGAGCAATGGTCCAGATGGTGGACCTTTGCCCCTTTGCAAAGCCGGCCTCAGCAATGGTGGAATTTCCATGGTTGATGAACTTATCGGTAGCCGTATTCCAGGAATTCCCCCCGCTGTAGCGGTGAAACATAGCCGCTCCTGACGGATACGTCTTGCTGTAGTCAAATTGCGAGACAGGAATGTTGGATTTGGTGACTTTTTGGAACACGCGGTTTGGCGCATACAAGTCTCCGTCGTCGTTGGTCAAGCTTCCCACGGATGTTTCCGTCACCAATTGGGGGCCGAAGTAATTGTCCGGTTGGTTGATCCAGGTACTGTAGGTTGGTTTTCCATCCGAGAGCAGTACGATGTGTTTATGGTCTGCGGTGGAGGCGTTCAACAGTATCTGAGCTTGATGAAGCGCGGCCTGTGTATACGTTCCTCCATCGGCGATCAGTGCGTTGATGGTATTTTTTAGGGCAGAGGCATTGGTGGAGAAGGTGCTATTGGTCGTTGCCGTGCCGGAAAAGGAAACCACCGCAATTCGAGTATTTCCTGAGGGCTTGATCAAGGAATCCACGAATTTTCCCGCGGCGATCTTAGCTTTGGTCATGCGGCTTCCCGCCATGCTTCTGGAGCGATCAATCACCAAAACGATATCCGAGGTCTTCTTGACATCTCGCGCTTCCATGCGCACCGTAATGTCGTAGACATTGACCATGCCCGGAACGGGCTTCGCCTCTTTATATAGGAGCACATCCCCAGGATGTTGCGGGTGATCCACCCCAATCACTGGATGCTCCGTGGAGGAAGGTGCTGCGCTCGAATGGAGCGATGCTTCACTTTTCGGGAAGGGCGTGCCGAGCCATTCATAAACTGTTTTGGGGATCGGCTCGGATCCCGTGGGCCGATGGAGATCCTCTCTTGGACGACCGCTGGGCTTCAACAAAAGAGCTGGGTCTGGCGCGGTGGTCTCTTTAAGCTTTTCAGGCAGCTTCTTGTTAGGCTCTACTGGTGTTTTTTGCTGAGAGGGCGCTGTGGGTTTTTCGTTTGTGACGTTGGGCGTTCCAAGCTTCGGCTCTGGCGCTAGGGGAAGAGGAAGTTTTGGCTGTGTTTTTATCGCAGGCTTGCTTTCTTTGGCGGGGATTTTCTCCCCTTTGTTTACCGGCTGTACGATTGTTCCCTCACTGGGAGGGGGGTTCTTGACGGTCTCTTTGGACGGCGCCGCGTCCTTCGAGGGTTGAGGCGTCACCGCCTGTTCCACAACTGCTTTCGGATCCCCTGTGGGGACGGAAGGCTTCTTCGTGGATTCAGAAGATACGGCAGACGCCGTTGTAGAATCCTTGGGGAGCGCTAAGGCCATCAACTGTGGTGGGGTCACCCCCCAAACCAGCAGAAAGACCAAAGCAAGAGCTAGAAATGACCTGACTTTTTTGTTCATGAAATTACCTCCGGATCTTGAAGACGAGGAAGACCCCTTCAAATCAATCCTTTGAACGCATCAACGGATTGGGTGCATTTTTATATCTTATTGAACCAAAGGGGCAGCCAACGACAGAACCCCGGCAAAAGGATCGGAATCCTTTGGGCCGGTAGTGCGTCATTATGATCCAAGATCTGCATCATAATGACAACGAATGCGGGCGAAAAGAGAGATAGCACGATGTAGAAAATGAAACAGTTTGTTCGGATTCACGCCGTATTACTTTTTGGGAATAACTAGTAATTTTTTGAGGGGGTCCAGAAAAAGAGCCAAACATCAAAGAGTCGCTGAAATAAAAACAATCTCTGAAAAAAAGACAGAATAACGATCAAAAGGGCTAAAGCAAGCAAGAAGAGATTCGCTGGCAAAGAAAGGACCATCGGACGAATCCCGAAAAAGAAAAAGTATAAGTTTCAAGAGAGCGTTGAAAAAGTTATTATTAATCTTCTTTATCAATATATGCCTTTTTCGTCGGTTTTTTGTTTCTTAATCTAATTATTCTTTCCGTCTTTGTTATCATCAATTTATCATATATGTTGTTTATTTTAAAGATTTGAACTTGACATCCTTTCCTAAAATTCCATTTATTTCATTTTTTATGGCCTGTACCAATGTCTTTTTCTATTTTATATTTTTCTGATTATTTCATTCAATTAAAAAAGATCCTCCAAAAATTCGTTGGAGGATTTATGAGCTAAATTAATCGTCATCGTTTTCTAAACTAGTTTATTCGTTTTAATTTGCCGCTCCGCAGCGCTAAAAATAGGCCTTGACTATTATTGAACTGGCAACAACTCCGCCTTTTTCTCAGGAAAAATACCAGAAACCCGAGAGGATCTCCTGGACTTTCTGGATCCCATGGGATGGGTTGACCAAACAGAGTCTCGTATTGTTGATCTCAAAATAAAGCAACGGGGATCCCTCATTTCTAAGACGCAAAAATAAAAAAAGAGGGAATCAATCCCTCTTTAAGCCCCAGGCGATCCCTTCAGATCCCCTTCTTTTTCTTTAAAACCCTAACCAGCAGCGCCTTGGCGTTACATAAGAAAAATTATCCATACCACCCACTGCATTCTTCGGGAGCCCCTTATGGAAGGGGCTCCCTGAACGTTCATTTGGGCGAAAGAATGGTGTCCACCATATCTTGGACGCGGATGCCGTAAATGCAGTCGTCCATGCCGGATGCTAACAATCGCTGCGTCAAGTCTTGTCGCTCCAGTTTACATCCCCTAAGGAGCGCGCCCAAGTGTGCCGCTTCTTCTGTGGCGAAAAAATCACCGTGGATCTGAGCCTCCTCTATAATCCCTTGTTTCACATTTAAGGAAAATGTGATCTTACCCCCGGGAAAGCGCCCCGTGGTGCTCAGCGTGCATTTAGGATTTTGGCCAAAGCGAACCGCCCACGGCCGAAAGTGTTCTTCGGCAATGGCCTCGATAGCCCGTCGATCCTCCGCAGTGAGTTCGTAGCTCTTGGCGGGTTCTCCTAGGATGGAAGAAATCATCAATTTCTTAAACGCCAAAGGATCCATAGGCGTCTTCAGATGGTCCTTGATATTCGTGACGCGATCTCGGACGCTTTTGATGCTTTTCGACGAAATTTTGTAGGGATCCACCTGAGTACTTTTCACCATTTCATCAATGTCGGTATCAAAGAGCGTAGATCCATGATGGACGGTATGACCTGCAAGCTTATATTGAGCATTACCCGAAAACTTTCGACCCTCAATAACCAGGTCATTGCGTCCGTTGAAGCTTGCCGGAACCCCTAAAGACCGAAGCGCCTGGACTACAGGCTCGATAAATTTCTGAAAGTGGATCTGTCCATCGTCATGATATTGGATAAAGGTAAACTGCCACCCTCCAAGGTCCGTGTAAATGGTTCCTCCACCACTCATGCGCCGCACAATCTCAATTCCTTTTTGTTGCGCGTATTCTTGGTGAATTTCCTCAAGAGTATTTTGATATTTACCCACCATCAAAGTCGGCGTCGTGCGCCAAAAAAGAAACACCGGCTCCGAAAGTTCCTTCACGGCCGTAAAGTAGTATTCCAATGCAAAATTGAAAAAGACGTCGGTTGACCCGGTTTCAACATAAATCATGAACGAAGAGCTCCACAACCGCCGGCTCTTTCCTTACGGCTGGCCTCCAAAGCTTCTGCAGCACGGTAGGACGAGCGAACCAGGGGGCTCGACGCTACAAAGCGAAAGCCTTTGGCCATAGCGGCCTCCCGATACCGATCAAATTGAGCTGGAGGCACAAAGCGCTTTAACGGATAATGATTTACAGAGGGCTGCAGGTATTGGCTGACGGTTAGGATATCACACCCCGTCGCTCGCACATCCTCCATGAGCTGATCCACTTCTTCGTCCGTCTCCCCCAACCCCACCATGAAGCCGGTTTTCGTCAAAACATCCGGCGCGAGGCGCTTGGAGGCATTTAGAACACCCAAAGAACGTTCATAACGAGCTTGAGGACGAATATCCGGATAAAGACGCTCGACCATCTCCACATTATGATTCATGACGTCTGGCTTTGAGGCAAGCACTGTGGCCAACGCCTCCTCATTGCCTTGAAGGTCCGAGATCAACACTTCGATGGTCGCCTCTGGGCAGGCTGAGCGAATCGCCCGAACGGTGTCCGCCATATGTTGAGCCCCCCCGTCGGTTAAATCATCCCGAGTCACCTGAGTCACCACCACATGGCGAAGACCTAGTTTTCGGGCCACATCGGCCACATGCTGCGGCTCCTGTGGATCCAAAGCCTGCGGACGGTCGCAGGTCACATTGCAAAAGCGGCAGTTTCTTGTGCAGGAATTGCCCATAACCATGAAGGTGGCCGTTTTTTTGGCATAGCATTCGCCAAGGTTCGGACAGTTGGCTTCCTTGCAGACCGTATTGACCTTGGCTCCAGCCAAAAGCTCCGACACCTCATGGACTGCTTTTTGATTGAAGGGAACCTTCAGCCATTCGGGTTTTTGGCGCTTCATTGCTCCACCTCGGCCACAGCCGCTCCGCACAGTACCTCATCGCCCTCTTCCACCAACTGTCGAATCATGACGCCTTCTTCGGTGGCTTCGACCATATTGACGACCTTGTCGGTCTCAATTTCAAAAATTCCCTCACCTGGAGCAAAGGATTCTCCTTCTTCTTTCAGCCAAGCCACTACAACGCCTTTGTCCATTTCCGGCCGAAGCTTCGGCATCGTCAATTCTTTTTTCATGGTCTTTTTTCTCCTTCTTCCTCGTGATTGGTGGGTGCTGGGCATCCAAAATACCCCAAATGCCGTAATTGGTATCAATAATTGAACGGATGAACTAAAAAAATAATTGGGACAACCCGTAGAGGCCAAAGCGGACGGACAAAAACGCCTCCAAAGAAACAAGATCCAGCCGCTGCCC
The DNA here is from genome assembly GCA_002838815.1 of Clostridiaceae bacterium JG1575. Classification (GTDB taxonomy): domain Bacteria; phylum Bacillota; class Clostridia; order Clostridiales; family Clostridiaceae; genus JG1575. The sequence goes on from LQGW01000029.1 coordinate 7,419, forward strand.
TAATAGAGCGTCGGCAAGGCCTGGATAATCCTTCAGCGGCGCCATGGACACGATGCGACCCTTTTTCGCCTCGTAGGCGATCAAAAATTGCCGCCCCTGGAATAGAACCTCTCTTCGAAACGAAAAGGCAGGACTTTTGCCGAAGGTCCATTCAAAGGTGCGATACTTTCTCGCCAAGAGCTCCTGAGCCCTGCGCTCTTCTTCTGGGCGCACCGCTTCCCTCTCAAACGAGAACACACGATCCATGGCCGCAAGGAGCCGCTCGAAGAACTCCTCCACCGAAAGATCCTCGCTGAGGTGGTCTTTGATGTTGGTCACCGGATGCGGCGCGGAGGGCGTGGCTTTGGAGGCATAGTGCATCCGCTGACCGTCCGCCAGTTCATGGAGCGCCGAAAGATCGGTGGAAAATAACAGCGTGCCATGGTGCATGACGCGACCCTTAGCCATGCGTTGGGCATTCCCTGAAATCTTATGGGGGCCCAGCGCCAATCCGTTGCCCATTAGAATGGTCGCATGCAACCCAAAAGAGGCCAGAACCTGGCACATGGGGCGCAAAAACCGAGGGTAATCCACTTCGATGGACTCCGATTTTTGAAGGATGGAATAATTAATGTTCCCAAGATCATGGTAAACCGTGCCGCCGCCGCTCATGCGTCGGACCAAATGCACGCCGCGCTCTTGGGCCTTGGGGAGGCAGACTTCGCAAAAAACATTCTGATTTCGTCCACAGATTACACTGGGCTCGTTTCGCCAAACAAAGGCGGTATCCTGCGTTCCCTCTTCAAAAAGCACCTCTTCCAGGGCTTGATTGTAAAAGGGATCATGGGATTCATTGGGTACCAGTCGCAAAGGGTTCATCGCCTCCTCTTCCAGGGTTTTCCATCGCTTCCATGCCCATTATAACCAGTTGCTCATCGCCATGCAAAGGGCTTCATGATAAGATTGTCAACGAAATAACAGTTCTTTTTGTGAGGGTTTCTCGTAGACGGGGTGTTCCTTGTAAATTTAAAGGCAGGGCGCCCTGGAATTTATGGAACCCTTGAGGAATTCGAACTACGTTTTTAGCCCGATCGCCCATCCTCTGGGGAGCAAGAATCGCCAAAAGGGGATCCGCCAACTGAACTTAGCAGATCCCCTGAAGAGGCTTTGTCCAACGATTCCTTTAACGGCGCGCAAGCACTACCCTTTCAAGACTGAATTCCCTAAGCCGTCCAAAGGCTAGGACGCTTCGTCCCCCTTGGTATCCAAGGAATCATCCATGGTGTAGTACTTGTACTGCTTCCAATACGCGCCCTTTAAGGCAACCAACTCCTCGTGCGTGCCCTCTTCCAAAATTCGCCCTTCCTCAAGATAAACGATCTTGTCGGCCTGCCGAATGGTGTCCAAGCGGTGCGCAATAACGACGAGGGTCTTATTTTTGACCAACTCTTCCATCGCCTGCTGCAGGAAATATTCATTCTCAGGATCAATCCCTGCAGTGGCCTCATCCAAGAGGATCAACGGCGCATCCTTAAGAATCGCGCGGGCAATGGAAATCCTCTGCTTTTCCCCGCCCGAGAGCGTGCATCCGCCCTCCCCCACTAGGGTGTCGTAGCCGTGCTCGAGCTCCATGATGAAGTCGTGGCAGCGAGCTTTTTTGGCGCTCTCAATCACTGCTTCTCGAGTCGCTGCCTGATTGCCAAAGGCGATGTTGTTGTAGATGGTGTCGCGGAACAGGTAGACCCTTTGGAACACCATGCTGATGTTGGCTAAAAGGTGCTCGGTGGAGTAGTCCCGAAGATCCACCCCATCGAGGGTGATGGATCCTTCCTGCACGTCCCAGAATCGGGCGATGAGGCTGGCAATGGTGCTCTTTCCGCTCCCGCTTTTTCCCACCAGCGCCGTAAAGGTATGGTCTTTGATGGATAAATCGATGTGTTGGATCACCGGGGTCTTTTCATAGGCGAAGGTCACATCGTGGAACACGACATCCATTTTCTGAGGAACAAAGTCTTGGCGTTTGCCCTCGGGCAGCTCTGGAACGGCCAGAATTTCCTCGTAGCGATCGAGGCCAGCATCGCTGATGGAGAGGATTTCTGCCGCATTCCCTAAAAGCGTCAAGGGCATAAAAAGCACGAAGGAAAACACAATGAACCCGATGCCCAGAGCCCGGTCCATCTGTCCCGTCAGCAAAAGCGCTGTGGACGTCCCCGCCATGATGGCGATGGGGAGCATGGTTGCTAAGTCAAAATACAAAAAAGGAGGCGTGGAGTCCTTGACAAACTGAATCGAGAACCGCTGACTCTCATCAATGGCCTTCTCCATGGACGAAGTCTCCTCCCGTTGCATGTTAAAGGCTTTAATGGTCTGCATGCCGCGAATGAAGGTCAAAATCGCTTGAGAAAGAGCGGAGAGACTGTCTTGACGTCCCCGAGCATTTTCTTCCATGGCCCGGAGCATGCGGTCCATGCAATAAAGGGCCAAGATGGAAAAGAGGACGAAGAGGACTCCCAGTTGCCACTGGATCAAAAAGAGGAAGACCGCTGAGGGGATCATGCCCGCGAGCGAAGAGATCACCACGGTCATCTGGGTCAAGGCATACTCCTCCACAAAGACAATATCCGTCGTCACCACGGAGGTAATGTTGCCGATGTTGCCGTCGGTGTAGTAGCCCATATTCAATCGGGCCAAATGGTCCGTCAGCTTCAGGCGGTTCTCTGTGAAGGCGTAATAGCCCTTATCTTGCTGCAAGTTATCCATGATGCGCCGAAAGAACGCGCGCAATAGGACGCTGCCCACCATGATCCAGCCCACGGTTTGAATATCCTTGGGCGTGAAGCCTCCTTTTAAATATAAGGAAATGGCATAAAACAGCAACAAATAGGGAATGAAGCTACAGGTAGCTTCCAACACGGCGACAAGGTAGCCCCAGCGCACGTATTTTTTCCAAGGTCCGAGGTTTCTTAGAATGTTTTGAACGCTTTTGATGACTCGTATCATTGAACGGCCTCCTTAACCTGAAACTCAAACTGATCCGCCCGCTGCGACCTTTGCCATAGGCGACGATATAAAGGGTCCTTCAAAAGCTCTTCATGCGTTCCCCGGGAAACGATGCGGCCATGATCCAACAGGAGAATCTGATCGGCATGACGGATGCGGCTGAGCTTGTGGGCGATGATGATGACGGTGCGGTCTTTGCAAAGCGCCGCGATGGCTTGGTCGATGTAGTATTCATTTTCTGGATCGGTGAAGGACGTCGCCTCATCGAGCACCACAATGGGGGCCTCCTTGATGAGGGCTCGGGCGATGCAAAGGCGCTGCTTTTCTCCCCCGGAGAGCTTGTTGCCGCAGTCCCCGACCCTCGTCTCATAGCCCTGGGGCAAGGAAGCGATGAATTCATCGATGTGAGCCGCACGAGTGGCCGCTCGCAGGTCCTCTTCCGAAGCGCCGGGCTTACCGATCAAGAGGTTCTCCCGGATGGTGGTGTCAAAGAGGAAGTTGTCCTGGGAGACATAGCTGATGTGATCCATCAGGCTTTCCTGATCCAGAGACGTCATGGGCACTCCACCCAGGCTAATGCTTCCCTCATTGACGTCGTAGTAATGGAGTAGGAGCTTTGCCAGGGTGCTCTTGCCGGAGCCGGATTCGCCCACGAGAGCCACCTTTTGGCCCGAGGGGATCTCGAGATGGATCTCATGGAGCACCTGCTGATCCTCATAGGAGAAGCCAACCCCTTGATAGGAAATGGACCAATCCCCTTCCTTCACTGGAATCTGCCCGGTCTTTAGGGGCACCCGATGATACTCTTTTTTCAGATCCTTGAGCTTTTGCGCCAACTGAGAGATCACGGGAAAAAACAGTTGAAGCTTCATCACGGGCACCGCTGCGGCAAAGGCCAAAAGACTTGCAAAAATCAACCGCGTCATGCTAAGCGACCCTTCGGCCACAAAACGCATCCCCACCGGCAACACCAAAAGAATCACCGTCGGCGCCAAGGAAAAAACGATGGCCATAATGGTCCAACTCTCCCGGAACCAATTCAGGGTGAAATCCCGGTACTCCTCCACGGAAGTTTTCATTTTTTCGTACGAGGAGCTCTTGCGATTGAAGATCTTGATGACTTCAATGCCGCCGATGAAGGTCACAATATGACCGCTCATATTTTTCGATGCTTCATAGTACTTGACCATTTTCTTCAACGAGTTCTTATAGAGGAAAAATAAGAAGATCATGCTCAAAACGACGGGAACCAGGGCCAAAAATCCCAAGCGCCAATCCGTCAGAAAAATCAACAAAAAGATCAGAAAACTGGAGATCGCATAAGGAACGCCCTCGGGAATTCCGTGGGCCAAAAGAATTTCAATCTGCTCGATGCTGTCCACCATCTTTTGACGGTAGTGTCCGGCCGGTTGCGCAAGCGTCGCCCCCAAGGGGTTCTCCACCATCTTTTGAGCGAAGGTGCGGCGCATGGCGCCCAAGGCGCTGTAGGCGAAAATATGCGAATGCAATAAGCCTCGGCTTTTCAGCACGGCCCGAAGAAAAAGCGCCAATAAGAGAGCGCCGATGAGTAGGGGATATTGTTCCCAGCTCATCTGATCCTTCAAAAGCAAATCAATTAAGCGAGCGCCCACCAAAAAGGCGGCGACCCAGGCCAAAGAACTGATCAAAAGGTCCAAAAGCGCCCAATAAAGATGCGCCCTCTGGGGTTTTCCATAGTCCATTAAATCGTTAATCATACCATTCTTCCTTTCCAATCATGGGATCATGAATCAAGCCGGTGCAGCGCATCAGCCCCGCGGCTTCCTCCCCGCCCAAACCCGCACCGAGGGATTCCTTGGGCCATCCCGGGGCGGACGCTTTTTTTAAATTCAGCGAGCCCTGGGCGCAGGCGTTGATGAATTCATAGTCGTGAGAGACCGCGAAAAGGATTCGCCCCTTCTTCGCGCACTGATCCAAAAGGCCCACCATTTGGGTCATATGCCCGTAATCCATCCCGCTGGTGGGCTCATCAAAGGCGATGACCGGGCGCTGAGACAAAAGTGCCGACGCGATGGCCACGCGCTGCTTTTGCCCTCCGGAGAGGGCCATGGGGTGTGCGCTTTGCAAAGAGTCTAGGTCCAGGGCCTGCAAAACATCCGAAACGTCCCCTTCGCCCAGGTGCTCATCCATGCCCAGGCGAACCTCGGCGCCTACGGAATCGGTAAAGAGCTGATGATTCACGTCCTGCATCACCCAATAGCCCTTTTTGTAGAGGCGCCGCTTGGACATGGGAATCCCGTGAAGTCGAACCTCCAGCTCCCGATGAGGGCCGCCCCCCCATAACGCTCGCAAAAACGTGGTTTTCCCGCAGCCGTTGGGCCCGACGATGCCAAGGCACATTCCGGGGTTTAAGGAAAGATCCTGTACGCAAACCCCCCCACCTTGAGGGAAGGCGCACCTGAGGCGTCGAATGTCCAGAGCGCCTCCCGCCAAAGGCCGTACCGGTGCTACCTGCAAGGGGACTTTTTTCAAAGAGCGCAGTCCCTTCTTTCGGCGTTCCTCTTCACTGAGCGAGTAAAACTCTTGAGCCTTATAAATGGCCTCCATCTGCCCTTCTTGAAAAAGCACCGCCCGATCGACAATACCGTGCAAAAAGTCAAAGCGGTGCTCCGCCACGATCAACGTTTTTCCTCGAGCCTTCAAGACGCGAAGCATCTCTCCCAGCACTGCGGTCCCCTGGGCATCCAAATTGGCCGAGGGCTCATCGAGAACCACCACGGGCGTATCCGCCGCAAAGCTGGCCGCCACCGCCAGCATTTGTTTTTCCCCGCCAGAAAGGTCGAAGATGTTGCGGTAAAGAAGATGGCGGATGGGAAAGCGCTCCATCACCTCTTCGAGGCGCCGCTTCATGTCTTCTCGCGAGGTCCCTCGGTTTTCAAGGTAAAACAACAGTTCCTTCGTGGTGTCCAAATTGAAGAACTGCGTTTTGGGATTTTGAAAGACGCTGGAGACGCTGCGGGCGATTTCATAAATCTCCTGATCCTTTAACGAAGCGCCTTTGAGCAATACCCGCCCCTTGAGTTCTCCCCGATCGTAATGGGGAATCAGCCCGTTGATGAGGCGCAGCAGCGTCGTTTTTCCGCACCCTGACGGACCGCACAAAAGAATACATTCCCCTTCTTTAGCTTCAAAGGAAACGTCTTTGAGCGCCTTGGTTCCCTGCGGATAGGTGAAAGAAACGCTCTCAAAGCGAACCATACATCATCCCTCCCAACAAAACGGCGGCCAGACTTCCTAAGAAAACCACATCGGCAACCCCCAAGCTTGCAGCCTGATACCTGACTTTGGGACAGGGGTCGGCAATGCATCGGGTTTCGGCCGCCATGGCGATGTCATCGGCTACTTGAGCAGAGGAAATCAGCAACGGAACCGCTACATATTCCAAATACTTCAAAGGGTTTTTGGGGGTCACCCCACGAAGCTTCATGGCTGTTTTAATATGCTCTCGCTCTTTGGCAAAAGCTGGAAAAAAACGGTACATCACCGCAAAAGGAATCGTCAGCTTCGAGGGCATATGCAGGGCCTCAAGGCTGGCCATCACGGTGCCCGGATCGCTGGTTTCCACAAAAAATTTTCCGGCGATGATGGGCAGGAAGAAAAATTTCATCATGATGAGAATGCTAAAGAGCCATTTCAACGCAAAGGGAACCCGCTCGAGCTCAGTGAACGACGTCAAGAATAAAACCAAGAGAAAAAACACGAGGATGCGAAGGGACGTACGCCAGCGGCCCAAAAGCCCGAACGCCAGAACAAAAATTCCGACGCTCAGCAACAGGCTCACCGGGGCGTTTTGCCGGATCATCGTCAATCCAAGAGCTAAGGTGGCTAGAATCTTTGAGATGGGATTGGGATTCCACCTTGAGTAGAGCCGCCGCTCCATTAAACGATGCCTGCTTTTTCAAAATGTTTTTTCAGCATCGCACGTCCCAAAAATCCGCCCAAAACGCCCCCTACCAAGGCGCCCAAATACACGAGGATCATATGGGGCCAAGTGATCAGCGCTTCTAGGGTTTTCGTGTATTCCACGCCCATCATGCTGCTGGAGAGCGCTATATACTGATCGTGCCAAAGGAAGATTTGCAAGAGCGATCCGCAGGCCCAGGTGGAAAACACCGCGTTGGCCGCCGTATTGCACGCAAAAGAGCTGTAGGTTCCTTTGCTCTGAATCCATTGCGCCAACGCCATGACCACCACCCCATGCAAAAACACCACCATACTGTGTCCCATGAGGGTCATGGAAAGCGGCGGGATGATGCCAAAGAAAAAGAGCGCCCAAGGCTTAGGCACCTTTGCCATAAAGAGCATGACAATCACGCCGCTAATCGCCCCATTCACCAAGGGCCACACTAAAAAGAGCAAGGGGACCATGCCCATCAAGCCCAATAAAAACATCGCCACAATATAAACGGCCGCAAAAACCCCGATGGTTACGAGGTCTTTCACCGTTAAGCCTTTTTTCATCGTCCTTCCTCCTATCGTTGGTTGTTCCTTCGCTCCCCTAGGGGAATCCGCAGCCCTTGGCCCTCCAAGGCAAATTGCTGCCCGGATCTCTTCCTGGTTTTTTCAGGGAGGATCCCTCGCCTTGCTGGGGCATCGCCTCCTCGTTTTGTGTGCTTAGATCCGATTCTTGTTGTATTGTTTTTTTCGGATCGAATACAGCGTAACGCAACCGTAAGTTAGCGTCAACTAACTCACGGAGACGCTTTTTCTTTGTATTTTTCTTCGCAATCTTTAAAGGCGCCCTTGTTTTTTAGGTGTCCCAAAATAATATGAATGCCCTCTGTTTCCTCAACCCTAAAAAACCGTGCCCTACCCTTCAAAAAAATTTTTTATTCTTCTCAAATCCAGCTCAGCGAACCCCCCCGAAACAACCCTTGGAAGAATTTCTTTAATTTCTGATCGGTCCCCCTTTTTTCGCACCTCTTTCAAGGACGGCCCATCTCCGAGTGCTCGAAAGCAAAGCCTCCGCGACCCGCCGGAACATGCGCTTTGTCTCAACGCGTTCTCAAGGGGCCAAGGCCTCTTCTCTCTGGCTCCTCACAGAATGGAGTCGAGCTGTTATACTAAGGAGGAGCGATGAACAGAACACAAAAGGTGGTGACCTCATGAGCAAATCTCATTCTATTGAGGAATTATTGCCCAATCTCACGGGTAACGTTAAAGATGACATCCTTTATTTAAAAAGCAAAGCCATGCAGTACGAAGGGAAATTGGAAGATTGGCCCATCTTTCTCTCAATTGGCGACCTCATCTACATTCGCTGCAACGGGGCGGATAAATCCGATTACTATGATATCTTTCCCAGTACCTTCACTGAGTCCATGCGCGCCATTCAGGAAGCCCAAACCCTTGAGCGCCTAGATCGTTCTGCTGAAGCCAAAGAGCTCTTAAAGAAAAAAGTGGATCGCCTCATGCAAGAATACCCTTTTCCCGAAAATCCCGAAGATCGTCTGATCTGCTCCACGGATTTCATCAGCCTGCCTTTGTTTAAAAAAATGCACCCCGAGGTCAAGAAGGTTTCTCTGATTGATGACGTTTATTCCGAGTTGCTCTCCACCTATGCCGTTTTTTTGGCCAACGAGGAGGCCAATGAAGCGGCCATACGTTACTTTGAAGCGGCCCGAACCTGGGATCCCCTGCATTTGAGCCTCGCGGATGAATATGCATTTCTCCTTCAGCAAGTCGGGCGGTGGGAAGACTCATTGCAGCTTGTTCAAGACTATGTCAAAGTCGCATTGACTCCTTCGGATTTTATTCTCTGCCTTTTGGGTGCGTTCCCCTACTTTGTTCATAAAAAAGATAAGGAAGCCATGAAGGCAATCCGAGCGGCCGTTGACTTTTTAGAGCCCCACTTAGACTTTGGGCATCCGCGATGGACCAAAGCGCTTTTAACCGCTTCCCGTAAAGAGCCCATGGAATACTGGGATGCCGTTTTACAAAAACATGGCCTGGCCTTAGTTCCCAGCATGGAGATCCTGGACCATTTGTACGAAATCGCCATGGAGTACGCCGAAGACGACGAGCATCCGCTGATTTTACTTCAATGCATCAGCACCCTCATGGCGTATGACTACCCCAAGGACCACTCTAAGCTCAGCGAGCGGGTGGCGGATATTTTGGAGGAATACCGAATGTCCTTTGGTCAGGACTTTCTCGATGAGCCCGAGGAGGAGGAAGACGACGACGAGGACTGGCTCCCCTCTTCCCCCTCCTTTGGCCTGCCCAACTAATGGCCCAACAGGCGTTTTGACTAAAAAGCTTCGTCTCTTGAACCCTCCATGCGAGCAACTGCTTAAGCCTCATCGAAAAAGCCCTTTTTGCAGAGATTTCCCCTAAAGGAACGTCCCGCTAAAAAGGGCTTTCGACTGTTTTTTATGTCTGTTTTTCCTATACCTACCCGCAAATGACCCGCACTGGGTTCGAGACCTCCTCCAAAAAGGTCGGACGCTTTTTTGTCTTTTTTTCCCTTCTCCAAAAAACGAGGCTGGCTAAAAAATCAACTGCTGACGCAACGCCTCCTCGACTGTGGGTCCCCCCGCCAAATCTATTGTTTCAGCCTCGCGTTCCTCTTTGGGTACCACCAAAAGGACCCCCCGTTGGTCCTCAGCCAGCGATAAGATCAGCTCATCCTCTTTAGGTTTATCAAGGACCCGATCAATCTCGAGGAAATGCCCCTTGGCATCCACCTGCAAAATCACAAAAACCATGCGCTCTCCCCGATCCAAATGAACGGCTTCCTGCGCCCAAAAAACCATATTGCCTTGGGCGGTCGCTCGCACCATGAGGTTTAAATCCCGAAGATGCGCAGCCCCCTGGCTAAAGGTTGCCGCACCGCCATCAAAAGCCGCCACTTCAAAGGGAGCCAGCGTCACCTCCTGCCCGGAAACAAAAAGCGTCAACGGTCCTGATAACGGCATGAGGTATCTGCGGTACCCGGGAAGCTTCGTAAATTCGGAGGACGCCTCATCCACCACGGCGGTGCTGATCCGAAACAAGAATTGCCGGTCGGAATACCGCGAGCCTTTAGGATCGATCAAGATTTCTTCTGTCGTCCCCCCCGACCATGTCGTCTGGACGAACGACTCAGGGGTCATCACACGTATCATAGGGGCCTCCTTATGCGACCGTATTGCCCGCCTTGAACAGATGCCGCGTAGCATCCAGCAGGACTTGTCTGTTTTTATTATATCCGCCCAGCACCCCTTCTTTCTCGAACAAAGCGCCGTCCCTTTAGAGTTTCGTTGCCCAAAATGGGGCGATCGTCCCAAACATCGGATGGTTCTTATGCAAAAAAATACCATTCCCCATGGCAAGGCATGATTTTTCCCGAGCCCTTTGACGAGCAAAGCGCCCGTTCAATTGATGGTAGAGAAAATAAAAAAGAACCAAGCGCAGGCTTGGTCCCTTTTTATTTTGAGCAAATTAGCCCTCAAGCTTCGAAATGAAGGTTACCAATTCATCGGCGAACTGCTCTTCATTCTCTCCCTCCACCATGAGGGTCAGTTCAGAGCCCATACGCATGCCTAAGGACATGATGGAAATGATGCTCTTAAGATTTCCTTTTTTCCCATTGTTGATGACTTCCACGGTGCCTTTATAATTCTTTACGAAATTCACGACGGCCGCAGCAGGTCTGGCATGGAGACCCGAGGAATTGACCACTGTTACTTGTCTTTCTACCACGATAAACTCCTTTTTTGAAAATATTCAGGGGGAACAATACTAAAATAATAAGGCAAAAAGCCGGTACTGGCAAGGGCGCCCCAAGAAAACGCTGAGATACAAAAATCAGCTCGAGGCACCGACTTGGTGGAATCATGAGCGTCAGCCTAAGGACCTTGCGTCATCGAATCCGGCAAAGGAGTGCCTAAAGACCCATACAGATTGTCGTTTCCTCAGATCTTTGTACTGGTTGCCGGTGCTATAATAAAGGGACAAAGAACCCCGCCTTGAGCGGGTCAGGAGGTTTTAGTATGTTCATTATGAGTGCCGGTCCCACATCCATTCCGCAACGTGTTCGGCAGGCGATGGTTCGGGATTTTACCAATACGGATTTGGACGAAAATTATATAGCGATTCATAAAGCTACCGAGCAAAAGGTCTCAAAGCTTTTGAAAACCGGAGCCCGCAGCTTTTTGATGCTCGGGGAAGCCATGCTCGGCCTAGACGGCGCTTGCGCTTCCTTCACAGAACCCGGTGCCCGGGTTTTGGTTTTGGCCAATGGCATCTTCGGGGAAGGCTTTGCCGACTTTGTGCGCATGTATGGCGGCGAGCCCGTCATGCTGAAGTTTGATGAACGTCACGGCATAAGCCCGGAAGAGCTCGAACGTTTCTTGAAAAAAGACGACCGCTTCACCTATGCCACGATGATTCACTGCGAAACCCCCACCGGCGTCTCCAACGACATCACCCGCTTGGGTCAGATCCTAAACAATCACGGCATTTTGAGTGTGGTGGATTCCGTTTCCGGCCTAGTTGGAGAAGACATTGACTTTGATGCCGCGAAGATCGACTGCCTCATCGGCGGCACTCAAAAGTGTCTGTCCGCCCCGGCAGGGCTCACCACCATCACCTTGTCGCCCCGGGCCGAGGAATGGCTGGCTCAACGCGAGACCCCCATCGCAGGCTTTTACGCAAACTTTAAAAACTACCTCAAGTCGGGTCAGTTTGCTTTTCCTTACACTCCTTGCGACAATTTGGTCTATGCCTTGGATGAAGCCCTGGACATCGCCATGGAAAGCCACTTTGCAAAGCGCCACCGCTCCTTTGCCGAAAGAACCCGCAAAGCCATTGATGCGGCGGGCCTTGAACGCTTCGCCCTCTCCTTCCCCTCCAACACCGTGACCGGCCTTTTGCTCCCGGAATGGGCCAGCGCCAACGATATCCTCGCGGATCTTCAAGAGCGGGGCTATCTGTTAAGCGGGGGCATCGCTCATTGGGACAACCGCATCATTCGCATCGGCCATATGGGCAACAACATTGCCGATGAAGCGCTCTATATTGAGATGTTGGAGGAGCTCTCCCGCGCCCTCACCGATGCGGATCTCCCCCTTCGCACGAGCCTCGCGGACGCCTTTTGTTCCGCCTCTTTGGACAAAAAGCGGGACTAGAAGGTCCCTGACCTCAAGAGTGGACCATGGTATAATGAGCCCATCAATGTTTAATTGGAGGATTTCAAAGACCATGAACCACCTGCGGCGCCGAAGACCCTTGCTCCTCATTTTGACTTTTTTACTTTTTTTAACAGGCTGTCAACGGACCACCCAAGTGTCTTATGACCAAAAAAAGGACCCCTTTGCGGAAGCCGCGCGGATCATGAATGATTTGGGCATTGACTATCAGCCTGAAAAAGAAAAAATTACGGTCTTGGTGACAAACTTCGGCCCCCAAGGCATCGGATACCTGCAAGAGCATCGCATCTATGATTTTGGCACTGTGGCGGTACGGGGCCAAAAAGGCAACCAAGTGGTTGTTTCGCTGCCCTACGATCCCAAGGACGGCAAAACCTGGCGGATGGTGCTCAATGAATATCCCGTGAAATCCCAACCTTTTATGCCTGAGGTCGTCGGAAAAAAGCCCGAAATTGCTTATAATCGCATGAACTTTCTCCTTTCTCCACCCTACGACGGAAGCATCGCCTTCCGCTTAATGAACGATGAGGGCGAAAAGGGGCATACCTTCCGCGTGGATTTCTCCGGCTTTGGCGATGCCGCCACCCCCTAGAGAAGGAAGCGCAAACGCGCAACACCAATGGGAGGTCCCTCCTCCCTTCCCTGTGGAAAACCCCCCGAAGCCCATCTTGGCCCGGGGGGTTTTCAATACACGCATGGAATCGATGATTGCTCAGATTCCATGCGGTCTATTTTTTAGTAATAATTGATGCCTACAGATTCCATGATTTCGGTGACGTAGAGTCGTACCCGCCCCTTGGCTATAAGTTCTGGAGTTTCTTGAAGATTTTGAATGAAGACCTTCGCTTTTTCCTCACTGGTAATGACGAGGACCATTTCTTCCTCGTCACGGCCCTGCATGCCCGGAACGCTTCCTTCCACCACCTTCCCGCGTACTGGAATGACGGTGGCCCCTTGGGTGCCGCTGCGCTCCCCGACGAGGATGACGTCCTCGGCATACCCTTTGCGCACCAAAACCTGAATGGCCCGAAATGCGACGCTTTGTTGGTTTTCTTCCTTCATGAGCTCCCCCTTTTCTGTCCCTGACGCCTCATTTTGACCCAGGCTGTGCTTTGGCGCCTTCCCCTTGCCGGCGGGGGGCCACTCGTCCACCACGGCCTGCATCCAAGCAATGCCGGAATGTGGACCTTCAAGATTCAATTCCGCTTTGAGATCCTCGAGGATCCTTCGGGCGCTTTGACGCGTGGTTCGAATGGTGACCAGGTCCTTTCGGTAGTCCGAGAGGCCCATGGTGCGAAGAATGCTCTTACGCACCGTCCCTTTGGCGGGGTAGATCCACGCATCGTTTATGGTGTGAAGCGATGCAAGTCCCAGCACACGATCCCCCATAAGCCAGTTGGCAATGATGGTCAACATCACTTTGGCCTGTTGCGGATCTGTTGTTTGCATAATGATTGTCCCTCCCAAGAGAAGCGCTTTTCTCTTTTTGCCTTCCCCTCTTTCATTATAGGCCCAAAGCCCTCTTCTCTTTGCACTGCCTTTGTAAATCTTCCGCAAACGAAGCCTTCCTTTAGGACAAAAATCTTCGAAGAACCCCCTTTGTCTTTTCCAAGCGTTGGAAGCGCCTGCTATACTTTAGGAGAACCGGCGGAAACGCCCTGCGCCACATCAGGCCATTCCCCAGCATTAAGGAAATAGGAGGCGTCCATGAATTCGTTGAAAGAACAAAAAACAGCCCTGCGCCAGGAAACCTTGGCCCGTCGGGCCCACTTTTTAAAAACCTCACCAAAAGCCCACGAAGAGGCCTCTTGGACCATCTGCCAGCACCTTTCCACCCTAAAGAGCTACCGCAAAGCACAAACCCTTTTTTGCTTTGTGTCCTTTGGCGACGAAGTCAATACTCACCCCTTGATTCGACAGGCCCTGAAAGAAGGCAAGCGGGTCTTCGTCCCTTATGTGGTGCCTAAAGAAAAAACCATGATTCCGGCAGAAATCACGGATTTTGATCAAGATCTCGCCCCGGGATATTTCGGCATTTTGGAGCCGAAGGCGCAGTCTTTGCGCCTGCAAAAGGAAGACCTCATCGATCTTGTGGTCGCTCCGGGCGTCCTCTTTGATGCCGCCGGCTACCGCATTGGCTACGGCGGGGGGTTTTACGACCGACTCTTTCAAAAGCTCTCCCCGAAGGTGCCAAAGATTGCCATCGGCTTTGCGCTGCAGACCACCGATTCGGTTCCCAAAGGGCATTACGATTTGCCGGTGGATGCGTTGATCACGGAAAAAGGCATCCGCTTCTTTTCTTTGGCCCTTGAAGCCCAAGAAAAAAGTGGAGGCGACATCGGCGCTAAGAAATCGTAAACCCCCACGAAAAAACCAGGCTCGCCAAGGAACCTGGTTTTTGGGCCGGTAGGGACCGCCTTCAAAGGACACTACCCCTAGTCCTCGGCGCTGACTTCCATAAACATGAAGTACTCTTTGGCCTGCTCTGGCGTATCGCACGTTAACAGTAGGTCGCTCAAGCGCTCGAGGACATCTTCATCGTTCAAATGGTCCTCCACTTCGCCAAGACGGCGCTCGTAGAGATCCTTTGACTCAAACTGCATGATCATCAGCCAATTTTCTTCCTCGTTCATGTCACGAAGAAACTGAATGCGTCCGCCCATGCTGTCCAAATAATAATCCGAAATCTCCTGCTGCAAATCCAAAAACTCTTCCTTGCGATCCACAGGGATCGACATGTGGCAAATTCTAGTATACATGGCATTCTCCTTTTGATGAGCTTCCCCCATTATACAAGGGCATTCGGGCCCTGAAAAGCCTCGGGAAGCGATTGGCTCCCGGAAGACTCATCGGGGCGCTACAATAGGCGCCACATCGTTGATCGATTGAATCTTATAGAAAAGTGTCAACGGAAAGCGCCCCAAAGGCATCGGCCCCTCAAGCTTAAATTTGACGAACATGGAGCGCACCACCCCGCTTGGATCTACGCCAGCCCTAAAGGTGCTCTTTAGGACTTGAACCGAAGCAAAAGGCGCTTTAAGCTCCTGCGGCAGTCCCTTTTGCAACAGGAGGGTCATCTGTTTGGGGGCCAGCAAATCCACGCCTTCGTAGGTTGTTCCCTCCTGCGTGCGCTCCACACGGAGCTTTTGGGAGAGCTCCCAAAGCGATTTGAGCTGCATCAAAGACGCTCTGGCCAGGGGAGCCATCTTCTGACGAAGAGTTTCCCACAAGGTTTCGTAGGGAAGCTTCAGCGCGGAAGGCAGCGTCCCCTTCAGCCAAAGGGGTGTTGCAGGCAACCGATAATAATCAGCGCCTGCGACTCTTCGGGTCACCAGCGGCAGTTGCACCCCTAGGGCTTCATATTGAAGGCGCACCTCCTCTTGCCAGGGCTTCAACCGAATGCGCCCATCCACCCTCTGATTGAGGCTTTGCCCTAAAAATGCCCCCTCATGTCGAGCCTCAAAGCGAACGCTTTCGAGCCCTTTATAGGCTTTTTTCGTGGCGCAGGCCACATGCAATAGGCTTTGGCGATAAAAGACAATACCGCCCACCCCAAGGATCAACAGGAGGCCAAGGATCCCCCAGAGGCCCCTTTTTTTCTTTCTCCCCATGGCCTTTTTCATAAGGTACCCACTGGAGCAAGGTAGGCGGTAAATTCTTCTTGCCCATCGACGCCCAATAAATCATCCGAGCGTTTTTGGTCGTAGGCGGCGATGGCACAGGTGCCAAGACCTAGGTATTCACACGCCAGATAAAGATTTTGGCAGACATGGCCCAAATCCAGGGCGATGACCTTTGCCGAGGCCCCGCTGTAACGCCATTTGGTGCGGTGGGGCACCACCGTCCAAAAGAACACAACCCCGGCCCTTGCCACAAAAAGCTGATGGCGCGCGGCGACGGCCACTTCTTCGGAAAGGTTTGGAACGCTACGTTGGAAATCCAAGCAATGCCTTCCTGCAAGGTAGCGGTAAATGCCCTGGGGAAGTCCCTCCACCCGAAGCACGGCCACCAAGGTTTCTTCACTGTGCCGATTGCCGGCTGAGGGAGTAAATCGCCACCCGGTTCCCCGACCTTGGTGCGCTCCCGCCGAGGCTTTTAATAAAAACGCCAACTCATAGAGCGTCAAGGGCTTTTGGGCAAAGCGACGACGGGACGCTCGTTGAGTCAAAACCTCGCCCAAGGAGGGACCCTCCTTGGTATGAAAGTCAACCTCTGGGAGTTGAATCAGGGACAGACCAACTGGTTCTTTCTCGAAAGGCGGCATGGGGACGCCTTTTGCCTGCTCCGTGGCGGAAGAGTCGACGGCATCCCGCAGCGTATCCTTCAGCCAAGCTCTGCCTTCTTTTATTGCATCCATTCTTCTTCAACACCTTCTCCATGGGCACGAGTCCCAGCCGTATGCGTGAAGGTGAGTCATCACCTTCTCTCCCCAAAAACCAAGGCTCGTTCCGCCTTGGTCCCCCTTCCCTGAACTCTTTTGCTCCGTCCCAATGGGACCGCGTTTGGGCAACCCCTCGCGCCAGTTCTCGATTAAAAGGTTTTTTTCTTATTGGTTTTGTGGATTCTTTTTTTCTCCAGCATCTTTTCTTTTTTCACCGCAAAGGCCGACTCTCGTTTGAGCTTTAGGTAATTCTTATAATGAGCTTCTTCAAGTTGGCCCATCTCTAAGGCTTCCCGTACGGCGCAGCCCGGTTCGTTCTCGTGGCGACAGTTGGCGAAGCGGCACCCTCTCGCGAGATGGTCCACATCTGTAAAGGCAGAGATTAACCCCTCCTCGGCGCGCCACAACCCCAATTCGCGAATCCCTGGGGTGTCGATGACCATGGCCCCAGAGGCCAAGAAGATCAACTGCCGGTGGGTGGTGGTATGGCGCCCCTTATCGTCCGAGGCTCGAATGACGCTCGTCGCCATGGTCGCATTGCCCACCAAGGCATTGACTAGGGAGGACTTGCCCACGCCGGAGGAGCCCAAAAGCACCGCTGTTTGTCGAGGACTGAGGCAGCTTTTAAGTTCGTCCAGACCCTCGCCGGTTTGTGCGCTGACGCACCGCACGTCCACGCCAGGTGCTGAACGTTGTGCCTCTAGCACCCGCTTTTCAGGATCTTGAGCCAAATCCAATTTGTTCAAGACGATAATGGGGGTGGCGCCACTTTGCCACACGGTGGTTAGGTAGCGTTCCAACCGATTGAGGTTAAAATCTTTGTTTAGGGACATGACAACAAACGCGACGTCGACGTTGGCGGCCAAAGCCTGATGGCCTCGCGCGACAAAAGAGTCCCAGCGCAAAAATACGCTTTTACGCGCCAATACATCGCAGATCATGCTGAGTCCCGGGTGCGGCTCCATGAGGACAAAGTCGCCTACGGTGGGATAGGTTTTTTGTTTGGCGTCTTGATGAAAGACACCGGATTTTAGAGTGGCTTGCGCCTCGCCTCCCTCGCCCATCAGCTCGTATCGGCCTTTATGCATTGCCGTCACCCGAGCGGGTAAAAAGGGGATTGCCTCGGGAATTTGCCGGGCAAAAAATTCATCAAATCCATATGATTCCAGGGTCATTTCTGCATCTCCTTCGTTTTTTCCTTAGAGGGTCCCAGGACTTTTAAGGAAGCATAACGAGGGGTCTTGGACCCATAGAGTTCTCCAAAAGTGATTCTATGAGATACGACCTCGTTTCTTCGCCCCTTGCGGGCTCTTAAAAGCCTTATGCTTGTTTCCAGTTTTATGCATCATCATCATCATCACTCCTTTTTCGAGCCTTCGGTAACTCCAGCCAATTAAGTCCTTAAAATGGTGTAAATTGAATAAGCCAAAAAACAGACCTCTGGTATCATTAAGTTGCATAAATAACTACCTGGAGGATTTGTCTGATGGCTCAACTTAATATTACACTGAACACCCATCTTTTGAAAGACCTTTTCTCTCTTGAAGGCAGGGATCAAGCCTACGCAAAGCTCATGGAATCCATCTTGAACCAGGTCCTGGAACACCAAGCCATGGAGCAAACCGGTGCCGGCCTCTACGAGCGTAGCGAAAAGCGGCAAGCCTACCGCAACGGCTACCGGGGTCGCCCCTTAACAACACGGGACGGTCACTTCAGCACCGAGCTCTTCGCGCGCTATCAGCGCAATGAGCAGGCTCTGGTGCTCGCCATGATGGAGATGGTGGTCAATGGCGCATCCACCCGCAAGGTCTCGGCCATCACTGAAGAATTGTGTGGCACCGCCTTCTCCAAGTCCTCTGTATCCTCGCTCTGCGAATAGCTCGAGCCCGTGGTCACGGCGTTCCGTGAGCGTCCGCTGGAGAAAATCTACCCCTACTTGATCGTCGATGCCATCTACACCAAAGTACAGGAGGCAGGCGCCGTGCGCTCCAAAGAGCTGCTTGTGGCCCTCGGGGTGAACGGGGACGGCTATGGCGAGATCCTTGGCTTCAGGGCGGCGGACACGGAGTCCGAAGGATCCTGGGGCGATTTCTTCTCGTCCCTCAAGGCCCTCGTTCGCGCCATCGGGAAACACTTCCAGGGAGCAGCCTGGCAAAGATGCCAGACCCACTTCTCCCGCAACCTGCTCGATGTGTGCCCGAAAAAGCATCAGCCCACGATCAAGGCGCACTTGAAGTCCCTCTATGAGTCCGTAGACCACGAGGCAGCCCGTGCTGTTAAGGAACGCATCCTCACTGAATACGGGCAGAACGCCCCAAAAGTCTGCGCTCTGCTAGAGGAGGCTTTTGACGATGTGAAACAGGTTCTGCGCCTGCCCATGGCCATCCGTAGGAGGCTTGCGCACCTCCAACGCGATCGAGCGGGTCAACGAGGAAATCCGGCGAAGAGGGCGGGTGATCCGGATCTTCCCGAACGAGGCCTCGCTACACCGCCTGATCGGGGCGCTCCTAATAGACATCCACGAAGAGGGGCAGGCCGGGCGCCGGTACCTGTCCCTTCCGCCGGAGGCCTGTGCCCAACCTGTTCCTGCTGCTGGCTCTACCAACATAAGTGCTGCTTAAGATACCAGTGTCGATTTTACACACAAATATGGACTTGACTATCTATCATCTTTCTAACATTCAGATTATATATAAAAATTAAATCTATTTTTTATACATCACTCATTCACAAATAACAATCCCGAAACGTAATTTGAAGCTCCAATACTTAATTCATATTCTTTAATTAAATTAAAATCAGGAATCGAAAATATTTTTATTGACTTATTATTTGCTGCTACAAACTTATCATTCATAACACCTGCTACAGTTAATAACATTCCTAAATCGAAAATTTGTTCGTTTCCGCTTTCATCCCATACAGATACTTCTGTTCCTTCATTAGTAACAGGATCATAATATGTCAAAATAAATCTATCTCCAAATTTAAATATGTTATATGGAATATCTTTTTTTGTTATAAATTCACTTATTTCAAAAGTTGATTTATTTATTTTAAGGATTTTCCCTACAGGCTTAATGTTAGCATTTCTATTTACAGTTACATATAAATTATCTTCATCTTCAAGATACATTCTCGTTGGATTACCATATTCAGTGAGGTCAATTTCTGCTTCCAAATCTAAACTTGTCGCATAAACATTTAACATAGTTTTAGGGCCTTCTGGATTACTATTATTTAATTTTCTAACAAAACAAAATAATTTACCTGAAGATGCTATTACTGTTTCTAAATAAACTTTTTCCAAAATTACAGAATTTCTCTTCTTAGACACCACATCATATGACTCCAGACAGCTGTCACCATTTAATGTATTAATTGCATAAACATTGTTTCCAATACTTGCCATATGATTTAATGCAATGTTGGTAAAAGGGTATTCTTCAACATCCAATGACTGCTTGTTAATACTGATAACTTTTCTGGTATCTTTTTTATTTCCAAGTCCTTTAGGAATCATGTAAATTTTATCAGCATTTACGGCCGGAGAGTAAAAAGGTGTACCAAGCATAGCATAAGGAAGTTTTTGTTTTTGAATAGAATTAAAGTTTAAATCAAACCAAAGAATTTCTGATTTATAGTCTTGAGATGTTGTAACAACAAGACCCAAATCAACCTTCTCCCTATCAACGGAATTTTTAAGTTTGCTACATCCATTTATAAAAAATAAACTTACTATAATCAAAAAACATAATAATATTTTTGCTTTATTTTGGATAGCAGTTTTCACCCTCCAAAATTTTTCAATCAAATTTAAATATTTACTTTTCATATATTAAATTTGTCTCATCAGTCCAAACTAATTCGATAGGATGAACAGGGTTGGAAAGCATAGCAGCATTGGCAAATGCCGGAGTGTTTAAATCTATATTATAATTATCTAAAAATGCCGCCCACACAAGTTGTGAACAATAAAATTTTGCTCTTGTTGACATATTATAGTAATTCAAATTATAAGGTTTTGAAATCTGTGCATAACACCAGTCTGCAGCATTACTATCTTGTGTTACCGTAGTGTTTTTCACAGTTGCACCATAGCATGTAGTTTTTGTTGAATACCAATCATTATCCCCAGTAGTAACTCCTTGTGATGATGATTCAACTACAACATTTCGCCCATATATTATAGCTGTATGTCCTGTTGGAATTAGTCCTTTGTATTTATCCTTTGTAACTAAAATCACACCTTTTCTTGTAGGATATTGTCCAAAAGATGCTCTCAAAATTCCCTCAGAAGCAGTAAAATCTGTTTTATCAGGCATGAGTTTTTTTCTTTCAACTTGTTCAATAAGTTCTTCTACTTCTTCTTTTCTAAAAACTTCAGACGTACTCTGATACTTTTCGCCAGTTTGATCAAATTCTTCCGCTTTCCCTTGATATTCATTAGCTTGAACAAACCTAGGGTTTAAAAGAAGACAAAACATTAGTACACTAACAAGTATAGAAAATCTTTTTTTCATAACAAACCTCCTAATGAATAATAAATAATAAATAATCTCCATTCTTATACCTTTGAGGATTCTTATAATTGCTTACAACGCCAACTCCATTTGTCTATGTGTATGCTCCTTTACTGGTTACCATCGCAATTACAACTTGAACACCTATACCTACCTGTATCATCTAAATCAAAAACCTGATATATGCAAACTCCTAAAGCATTAGCTATATTATTCGCAATCGCTAGAGTAGATACTGTTTTTCCTGTTTCTATTTTATTTATACTTATTCTTGATATTCCAACCTTTTTCCCCAACCTATGTTGAGATAAGCCTAAAGGTTTCCTATAGTTCTCAATTCTATTTTCCAAATTTACACCCTCTCTCATTTGGTTAATTTAGGTTTACCATGATCGTTCTAATTCGTCAATAATTCTTAGTTACCTATAACTATTTTTTGTTTTCATTTTTTGTCGGTTACACCTGATGGGACGTCAACACTTTATCGGACAAAATGCTAAGCTGCATTTCGTAAAGATTGAGCCTGTAGGTTTGCAGCGAAGTCACATGGACTTCGGTAACCCAATAACTTCTGTTTTCTCTTGGTGTTATAAAATCCATAAATATGCTCAAAGAGGCGTTGGCGAGCTTCTTCTCGT
This sequence comes from Clostridiaceae bacterium JG1575, assembly GCA_002838815.1. Classification (GTDB taxonomy): domain Bacteria; phylum Bacillota; class Clostridia; order Clostridiales; family Clostridiaceae; genus JG1575. Next base: position 29,110 of record LQGW01000029.1, read on the forward strand.
GTTTGAAAGTTTGCACCGTGGACCATTTCTTTCTTGAGAAGGGCAAAGAAGCTCCCGCTCCAGGCATTGTCCCCCGGTTTACCAACTCGTGAGTAACTCGCAATCCATCCAAGGCGAGCGACTGTTTCAGTGATAAGTTTTGACGTATATTGTGAGCCACGATCCGAGTGAAAGATGATTCCAGGGCCTAAATCGTAACGCCCGGCCGCCCGCTCGATGGCCTCCAGAACCAGCTCCGATTTCATGTGACTTGCTTGAGCACTACCTAATACTTCTTTGGTGTAAACATCGATGATCTGGCACAAATACTCAAATCCTTGAGCCGTCTGGATATAGGTGATATCGCTGCTTAACACCTGAAAACGCTTCGTGATATCCAGCTCTTTCACATGATTTTCATAGCGATCATCTCTAGCAGCAGAGCTATCCGTGAGGGATCGTTGACGGCGGGTACAATGTTTGGACCGAATCTTTTCTTCTGCCATTATCGTTGCTACGACTGGAAATGACGCCTTCTCGCCTTCCGTGCGTAGGATACCACAGATCCGGTCCGCGCCATAGGCTCCGTCGCCTTCTTCAAAGATCCGTTTGACATCAGCTCGTAACTGATCCTTTCGGGGGATTCTGGAGTTGCGTTCCTGGATCCACGTATAGTAACCTGAGGTGGAAACGCCTAAGATGTTGGCCCACTTCGCTTTGGCGTAATGAGGTTCTTCCTCCATCAGTTGATAGCACTGAGTCGTGGTTACTTCTGATGTTTTGCAAAGAAGGCCGTAGCTTTTTTTAATATATAATTCTCTTCTTCCAGTTCCGCAATGCGTTGACGAAGCCTTGTTGCTTCATCTTGGGCTTCTAATAATTGGGGCTTCTCACCGTCGGGTGTAAGTTGTTTACGCCAGCGGTAGAGCAGTTGGACATCGATACCAAGACTGTCGGCGACGGATTGGATGGTTCGTTCACTCGAATGACTACGTCGAACGGCTCGTTTCTTGAACTCCAAATCGTACTTTTTTCGGGGTTTAGTGAGTCTTAAAATGAATTGTGCTAATGGTTAAACCGTATAAAATGAAATATGGAGGCCAA
>LQGW01000030.1 GCA_002838815.1 Clostridiaceae bacterium JG1575
GTACTAGGAACTTTTACACAAGATTTTGGACTTGACTGTATCAACTTTCGGCGAAAAAAATAAAACCACCTAATTTGATTAAGTGATTTTACAGTTGTTATTCTGTATCCTTTACGATTTCAACAACATCATTAAGGGTACAGTCTAACGCTAAACATATTTTTTCTAAAGAATCGAGATGTACATAGGTGTCTTTACTCATTCTTGATATAACATTACTGGTTATATGAGCTGCTCTCTTTAAATCTTCCTTCTTCATATTCTTTTCAACAAGCAAGTGCCATAACGGTTTATAACTAAGTGCCATACTTCGCCACCACCTTTACAATGATTTTAGTTGCCTTTCTATTTTATTATATCATAAGCGAACTTAAAAATCATCCATATACATTTCTTTATTGTGCTTGCGTTAGTAATTTTGAGATAGTCCTATTTTCAATGCTTTCAGCCCTACCACTCCGAACTGTCCAACATCTCTTGAGCGAAGAGCGGCTGTCGACATCTGATCAAACCAGAGGTTCGAGGGAACGTATCCGATAAAGCGGAAAAGTTGGATCAGTCCTTCCAGAAGGGCTTCCCGCGTTTCACTTCGGGT
>LQGW01000031.1 GCA_002838815.1 Clostridiaceae bacterium JG1575
CGTTTCCATACCGGAGGTATTCCGCAATCCAACGGGAAACCATGGGTCTTGCGATTCCGTATTCATTGGCTACTTTTCCTACCGTAGTTTGGTTGGATTGGATCTGTTGACAGATTTCAATTTTGAATTCCTTTTCGTACGTTTTGCGCATGTTGTGCTCCTTCCTTGCTCACTTATCTCTTCGTCCATTTAGTGTAGCCCATCCACAGCCTTTATTTAGCCCTTACGGAAGTCCGCCATCAAGACCCGAAAAATTCTCCTGAGAGGCTAGCCCCTCAGGAGAACAGGATACCCTATCTATATTTGCATTCTCAGTTTTTTGGTTGCGCATCATTTACAAACGTGCACAAAAAAGCGTCCATAAAGAAAAAAGGTCCTTGACAAAAACGCTTCATGGGGCAGACCTGAGGACATCAAGCCCTTGATCGATTCTCCCTTTCGAAACAACGTCATCCTCTCGGAGACAGAACGCCTGACCATGGACAAGCGGCCCAAAGACCCCAGACTGGCACGAAACAAAAATGTCATGGTTGTGGGCGGTTCTGGCTCTGGCAAGACTCAGTTCGGGCTCAAACCCAACCTCATGCAGTGCCATTCCGGCTTGGCCTATTTTTGAACTTCTTCTTCCAATAGATCCATCAACTCGCGAAAGCGCGAAAGCGTATCCTCTAAAGGTTGCGGACTCGTCATATCAACGCCTGCATCCTTGAGAACGTCCACCGGATATTTGGAGGAGCCCGCCTTTAAAAAGCAGTTGATGTAGCGGTCTGCCGCATCTTGCCCCTGCTCGAGAATCATGCGCGCAAAGGAAGACGCGGCGGCATATCCCGTAGCGTACTGATAAACATAAAAATCATTGTAGAAGTGTGGGATTCTTGCCCATTCATGGGCCAGGGCCTCGTCGAGGAAAATTTCATCGCCGTAATAGCGGCGATTGAGGTCCATCCAGATTCGGTCGAGATCCCCCGCGCTGTATTGATTGCCCGCCTCAATGCCTTCGTGAGTGATCTTCTCAAATTCCGCAAACATCAGCTGGCGATAGACCGTTGTGCGGATCTGTTCCAATTCCTGATGGATCAGCGCAATGCGCATGGCCGGATCTTGGGTGGTGGAAATCAGATGGTGTATGAGGAGTTTTTCGTTGCAGGTGGAGGCGACCTCTGCTAAAAAGATGGAGTAGTTGCCGTAAGCGTAGGGTTGATTTTTTCTTGTATAGTACGAATGCATGGAGTGCCCCATCTCATGGACAAAAGTGGAGACATTGCCAAGACTGCCCTCGTAGTTCAATAGAATGAAGGGCATGGTGTCGTAGGCTCCTGAGGAAAATGCCCCGGCGCGCTTTCCGACGTTTTCGTACTTATCAATCCAACCCGCATCAATGCCTTGGCAAAAAGCCTCTATATAGTCTTTGCCCATGGGGGCAAGGCCGACCTTCGCCATGTCCACCGCTTCCTGGAAGCTGTAGGATTCCGATCCTGCATCCCCCACCGAGACGTAAAGATCCGAATAGCGCAGGGTCTCATACCCGAGAATCTCTCGCTTCAAAGCCACGTAGCGATGCATGAGCGGCAGGTGCCGGTGGATCCCCTCAATGGCTTGATAAAACACCTGCGTTGGAATGTTGTTGGGCTTTAACGCCTTCTCCACGCTGTTGGTAAAATGGCGAAGCTTTGCTTCCACCGCCCAGTCCTTCATATTGGTCATAAGCAGCTGGGCGAGGGTTTTTGAGGATCTGCCATAGGTCTCGTGCAGTTCACGGAAGGCATTTTGCCGAAGGGTGCGGTCCTTGGAGCGCATGAGATTTACAAAGTTTCCGTTGGTCAGTTCATGCGCTTGGCCTGAAGAATCCAGGACGTGGGGGAATTTCAGCTCGGCGTTGGTGTAGATGGACGCGGCATTTTGAGGACAGCGACGCACCTCCCCAAGGCTTGCCAACACGGATTCCTCTCCATCAGAGAGCACGTGATCCTTCAGACTGCGTTTTTTCTCCAAGTAAAAGCGCCAGGGAGCCAGCGCCTCCTCTTGAAGAATCGCTTGGAAGGTCGCCTCGGGGAGGGAGAGCAGTTCCGGGTCGACAAAAGCAGAGGCTGAGGCGTACTGAGTTCTCAGCGAAGTCGCTTGAAGGTTTAAGCTTTGGCGCCAGTCATCCCCCATGTCCTCGGTCATCCGAAGGTGGGCATAGACGCAGACCTTGGTCAAAAGACGCTCGGTTTCCTCCTGATCGTTCAAAAAACTCCGTACGTTCTTGGCCTCGCCCAGGGTTCCCCTCCATCGAGGAAAGGCTGCGATTCGTTCTTTCACCCGTTGGACGTCTTGTTCGTAGCGCTCCTGGTCGGGGTAGATGGCCTCGAGATTCCACTGATCGCTTTTCGCAATTGCAGATCGTTTCTTCACCTGTTTCATAAGTTCCTCCTGCGTGGTTTTGATGGTTTGTTGCTCTCTTTTCACCGATATTTTTCAGAAGAAACTACTGGCCCTCTCCTCTGAACGAATCGGAACATCTAAAAATGAAGGCTTTCTTATTGAGCCGTCCTCTGGTGTTTTTGAGGCGCTGCGGGCTGCTCGCAGAAAACGACGCCTTCGGGCGCAAAGCGTTCGATGCGGGCTAGGGAATGAACATGGTATCCTTTTTGGCGCATGGTTTCGCCCCCAGGCTGGAACGCCTTCTCAATGCCGATGCCGATACCCACCACTTCCGCTCCGGCTTGGTTGCAAAGATCAATGAGTCCCGAGAGGGCTTCTCCCATGGCCAAAAAATCATCGATGATCAAGACCTTGTCGTCCTTGGTCAAATAGTTGCGGTCGGCCACAATGTCGTTCTTTTTTTGCTTGGTGTAGGAGTATACCTGGCTTTTGTAGACGTCGTTGCCCAGGGTGAGCGATTGTATTTTTTTAGCAAAAAGCACGGGCACGTGAAACTGTAAGGCCGCGGCAAACGCCAGGGCAATGCCCGAGACCTCCAGCGTGAGGATTTTGGTCACGCCCCGATCTTTAAAGACCTCATAATATTCTTGACCCATTTCAACGAAAAGATCCGTATCAATCATATGGTTTATGAATTGATCTACCTTTAGAATCTCTCCAGGAAGAATGCGGCCTTCTTTTCGTATCTTCTCTTCCAGCTTTTTCATCTCATCTCTCCTTTTTGATGCCTCCAAAGCAACTGCAGATCTCCCCTTATTATAGTCCATGGGCCCCATGTCCTGCACCCAAAGAGGTTTTTCCCCATCAAAAAAACCCCCTTCTCGGGAAGAGGGTTCTTTTCATCGATTTAGTACGCTTTGCCCCAGACCACGAGGTGCTCCGCTTTTTTGCCGCAGCAGGCGCAGGTTTCTCCCACAGCCTCGCCTTCAAAGGGAATGCAGCGAGAGGTCAGTCCCGCCTCTTCCTTGATGCGCTCTTCGCAGGCACGGTCGCCGCACCACATGGCCTTGATAAAGCCGGGTTTCTCTTCTTCGAGGGTTTTGAGCTCTTCCATGGTGTGGGCAACATAGGTGTGCTCTTGCAGATTCTTCTTCGCTTTTTCAAAGAGCGATTCATGGATATCCTTCATGAGGAACGTCAGGCGTTCTTCCAAGGCCTCCAGGGCCACAAATTCCTTTTCGGCGCTGTCTCTGCGCACCAAAACCACTTGTTGCTGTTCGATATCTTTCGGCCCCATTTCCAGGCGCACAGGAATGCCCTTCATCTCATATTCCGCGAATTTCCACCCAGCGGATTTATCGGAAAGATCGATGATGACCCGAAGGCCCATCCCCTTCAGGCGTTCTTGAAGCTCTAGGGCTTTTTCTCGAACCCCTTCTTTATGCATGGCAATGGGGACAATGACCACTTGATGCGGCGCGATGTTGGGCGATAAGACCAAGCCTCGATTGTCCCCATGAACCATGATGAGGGCTCCGATGCTGCGGGTGGAGAGACCCCAGGACGTTTGATGCACATGCTTTTGCTTGCCGTCGCGATCCTGGAAGGTCATATTGAAGGCCTCGGCAAATCCTGTACCGAAGTAATGGCTGGTGCCTGCCTGAAGAGCCTTTCCGTCGTGCATCATGGCTTCCACGGTATAGGTTTCCCGAGCACCGGCAAATTTTTCTTTGTCGGTTTTAATGCCGCGAATCACGGGGATGGCCATGACGTTCTCATAGGCCTCCGCGTAGATGTTCAACATTTGAATGGTCTCTTCCCGGGCCTCATCTTCCGTGGCGTGCACGGTGTGCCCCTCGTTCCATAAAAATTCTGAGGTTCTTAAAAACGGCCGGGTGGTCTTTTCCCAACGCACCACAGAGCACCACTGGTTGTAAAGCTTGGGCAAATCGTTATAAGACTGCACCACCTTCGCGTAGTGCTCGCAAAAAAGAGTCTCCGAGGTGGGCCGAACGCACAGCCGCTCCGTGAGTTCCTCAGAGCCTCCTTGAGTGACCCAGGCCACTTCCGGGGCAAATCCTTCCACGTGATCCTTCTCTTTTTGCAAGAGATTCTCTGGAATCAGCATGGGCATATAGACATTGGTGTGCCCGGTCTCTTTGAAGCGTCGATCAAGGTAGCCTTGAATGCCCTCCCAAAGCGCAAACCCATAGGGCCGAAGGATCATGAATCCCTTCACCGAGGAATAATCCGCAAGCTCTGCTTTTTTGACCACATCCGTGTACCATTGCGCAAAGTCCACGTTCATGTCCGTAATTTGTTCGACAAATTTTTTTTGTTTCTCAGCCATTGCATCCACCTCCAAAAAAATAAAAAAGTACCCGATATAAGGGACCAAACAAGTTGGCGGTACCACCCTCGTTGATGAGCCCCGGGGCTCATCCGCTCAAAGACCTTAACGCGGCCGACGTCATTTCTTTTTAGGGAAATGAAGCTCCATGGTGGGGGCACGGGAAAAGCATGGGCCTCTTTCAGCCAAGGAGGCTCTCTCTTATAACGCTCTTAGGATCCCGCTGCTTGGTCCATATCAACGCACAACATATCAAGAAATACCCTAACAGGTCGCCGGAATGTTGTCAATGCTCTAAACCAAGCTCCGAGACTCCATTCTCTGGATCCCCTGGACCCCTTGGCAAAATACCGTATAATGAATGAAAGACATCCGCATGGGAGGGAATCAAATGCTTTCAAAGAAACTGTCTGAGAACACCTGGATCCTGCGCCTGAATAAAGGGGAAGAACTCTTAGAGCAGGTCACAGCCTTTTGCACCAAGGAAGCCATCCGTCTTGGCACGTTCACGGGATTGGGCGCTTTGGAAGAGGTGGAAATGGGCCTCTTTTTGCACGATGAAAAAACCTATCAATCTAAAACCTGGACGGGCGCCATGGAAATCATCGCCCTGCACGGCAACATCACTACGAAAGACGGCGCTCTTTATCTGCACTGCCACATGGGCATCGGCGACGAGGCGCTGACCATGCACGGCGGCCACCTCAACCGCGCCATCATCAACCCCACCTGCGAGCTTTTTTTAACGAGCTATGAAGGCATGGTGGACCGCTTCTTTGATGCGGAAACCGGACTGAATCTTTTGGCCCTGTAAGAAGGGGCCCCCGCGTAAAAAAAAAGGACGTCATATCGTACGCCCCTCGAGCCAAAGCTCGGGGGGCGTTGTCCCTGCTAGATTCTTTTTTCAAAATTCCCCACCACGGAGGATCCCTCCGTGCTGATAATAAACGCGGCCGGATCAATGGAGAGAACGATGCGCTTCATCTGAGGCATCTCGTATTTATTGACCATCGCCGTATGGATGTGCGTGGCATCGCCCGTGTAGGCCCCCGAGCCTTCCCAGTTGGTCACGCCGCGCCCCAGCAGCGACAATATGGCTTGATCGACCCCGGTTTTCTTCGTGAAGATGATGACCCAAACGTTGATGTTTTGTGCATGGACCTTATCAGTGGCCACAGAAAGCACCACGGTGTATAAAAAGGAAAAGAGCACCGTATCAAAATGCTGGGTGAGCACCAAAATCGTAAAAACCACGATGTTCACGAGAATCCCAATCCGGCCCACACTGAAATTTCGGTACTTTTTGGTGAAGTAGAGGCCAAGGATGTCCAGTCCCCCTGCGGAGTAGCCGCTGTAGAGGGTAATGCCACTGCCGATGCCAGAGAGGACCCCCGCCACCACGGCGGAAGTGAGCTGATCTTGCACCAAGGGCGCGGCGGGAACGGGAAGAATGGTCAAAAAGACCGTTAAGGTGGTCGTCATGATGATGGTGCGAAAGAAAAAGAATTTTCCCAAGTCTCGCCATGCGAGGATCAAAAGCGGAATATTAATGATGTAATAGATGATTCCAGATAAGTCAAAATTGGGGGAGGGAAACCCCAGATAAAGAATAAAAGAACGGATGATTTGCGAGAGCCCCACAATGCCTCCGGAAAAAAAACCCATGGGGGCAATAAATACATTAAGTCCCGTTGCAAAAAGCAACATTCCGAAGGTCGCCATGAGATAATTCTTGACCACTTGCTGAGGCTTTGCTGAAATATTCACTGTACTCCTCCTTTATTCTTGACATCTCCATCCATCTTATCACTGGCAGTGCGGATAAGGAATAGGGCAAAACCATTCTTTGACCTTGGCGCTAAAAGCTTTTGCGGTGCCATGAACCTTGCCAGGAGAATTGCCCCAGGAGGCCTTTGCACAATCCCTAAAAAAAGTCCAGCGCCTTTACGAAAGAGTTACCCCTCGTACATGATTTGGGCGCCCTCTGGCCGTTATAATAAACAGCAACAGGATTCCCACAAATCGGGAACTCCGGGAGGTTACACTATGGAACATAAACTCACCGTATCCGTACATTTAGAGCGACCCATCCACCAGGAGGTCTGGAACAGCCAGCGACTGAACGAATTGGCGGACTATCTGATCGGCCAAGGCCTGATCCAAAAAGAGGGCCTTGACGTTGATGGAGCGTCCGCTCACGTGCGGGTGCACCTTACGGAAGAGGGCATCAAAACCCTCGAAAAATACCTAAAATAGGAGGCAACGCATGAAGGAAATCACGTTTGAATTTATTTCCGATCGACCCATCTCAATTCATTTAAATGGACTTAAGGTTCAAGGAGCCCTCATGATGGCCGATATGGGCGGGTATTTGGAAAAATCCTCTGTGTCCTATGACCCGCAGCGGCAAGAACTCCAGCTTACCATCAAAGAAAAGCTCATTGAGCTACTGGAACAGCGGATGAGCTCTTCGCCCGGCAAATAAACTCGCAGGTTCTTTGTGGGGCTGTAACTCATTTTATGCTAATGAAACTCCCATTACCGTAATGGACGCTCCCCCATCCGGGAAGCCCCCGGCGAATTGCAGCAAAATTGGGCCCCGGTTAAGGATGCGCCCAGTTCCTTGGCATCGGTCATCCTGAGGGGCCAGATGCAACGATTCGGGCAGGGCTTCGTCGCTTGGGAATAGGCTCTTTCCCTTTGTTGCCTTGCGTAATTGGCGATGGTGCGAAAGGGCAAGAGCCTCTTTTTTGTATCCATGATTTTGCGAATCCCTGATAGATCCTAAAAAAAGAACCAGCTCACTCCAATTATTCTCCCAAGAGCGAACGATGAGCGGATATTTTGTCCCCCATTTTTCATTGAATGCCTGAAGCTCTGCTTTCCCAAGATCCTCACTGGCTGCCTGGTAAATAGGCTTGAGATCGCTTGTGACTTTCTTCAAATCCTTATAGGAGACATAGCGTACGGAGTTTCTGATTTGGTGAACAATACATTTGGGGAGTTTCGTTGCGGGAGAGCTTGCTCGCATCGCTTTTTGAACATCCGAAAAAGAGGATCCACGCAACCCATGAGGACCTCTTGAGCCCATCGATTCTTCAGCTCATTGAGCAAAGACAACCAGAAGTTGCTGCTTTGCGCTTTGCCGATCCACAGGCCCAAAACGTCCTTGTTTCCATCCAGCACTGCTCCGATGGCCCTATAAGCAGCCTTGTTTTGGAGGAATCCGTTTTGTCGAACCCTGAAATGGATGGCCTCGGGAAATACGATGGCGTAGCGTTCCCTGAGGGGTCGATTTTGCCCCTTTTTCCCCATTGGTCGCATTTTACTCGTCACGTTGGAAATCAACATAGGCGAGACCTCTACGCCGTATCACTGGTTTGGGGGATCTTGAAGACCTCTTATCCTGAGGGCTTTGCGTAGCGTGCTGGGATTGGATCGTCAATGCCCGAGAGGTTCTTTTGATGCTCCTGGATCCCCATCGGATCAAACGTCCCGTTACGGTCTCGAGGAACGGTCAACGCCAAATTCCGTTGGTTTCTGGGGCGTTCATGCGCTTGTCCATCCAGCTATTGTCCCCGGTTCGGACCAACAAAAAAAGCGCTAAAACGCCTGATTAATTCAGTATTTCAGCGCTTTTTTTGTTGGCCTTAGAGGACTTTACGGGCTAACCCTTCTTTATATCCATCCCTTGGATGGCTGCTCAGTCCCTTCCTCAGCCCATCGTATGGATCTTTGGAAATTGAGAGAATGGGCTCGATGGATTTTCTGGACTCCACCGGGGCAAAAAACAGAACGATGGGGGACTTTGGGTACTATCCGTGATCCGTACGGATCAGGCAACCCCTCCCAGTCCTAGTGCCGCAATGGTCTCATGGTCTTTAAGGCATGGGTGTGTGCTTTGATTTACCGCTTCCCTCCCGGCAGATCCGTGAACCCCAGAAAAGGAGTCTATGGGAATGATGCTGGTCCATAAACGAAAAACGTCCCCATAGGATCCTCAGATCCTATGGGGACGTTCATACTGGTCGGAGTGACAAGACTTGAACTTGCGACCTTTAGACCCCCAGTCTAACGCGCTACCACCTGCGCTACACCCCGACAACATTTTAGATTATATGGTATCGAGGGGAGAATTGCAAGGCTTCTGGGTCTTTTTTTCTGGATTTTTTTGTTTTCTTCGGCGCTGGGCGCCTTCGCTATTTGCCTTGCAACACGTCTTTGATTTTTTCACGGACGCCGTCTGCGCTTTTGCGGTTCGGGACGAACATATAAAGCTTGTACCCAGGCATGGCGTAGGAAGGCAGTCCCATCTCCCCATGCCCTTTGACCTCTGTGGATTCAATCTCCCAAGGGTTTCCCGAGGCCAGCTGCGCGTTGATCAGCTCAATTATTTTTTCCTTGGGCATGTTGGTGTCTCCCGATTTCATCATGACGTTGAGCACCGAATGGTAATTTAAGAGAATCGCGGGGGAAACCAGTTTTTGAATCATCGCGGCCAAAATCTTTTCGTGGTTTCTTCCTCGATCAAAGTCGCCATCTTCCAGGGAGTAGCGCTCGCGGGCAAAGGCCAGCGCCTTCTCCCCTTCCAAGTGGAGGGCGCCTTTGGGGAAATAGTGCTTCCCTATTGCCGAGGTGAAGCTTTGGTTGTTTTGCACATCCACACCGCCCAAAACATCCACCATGGTGATGAAGGAGGAGAAATTGATGCGGGTGTAATAGTTGATATCGATATCGAGAAAGTTCTCCAAGGTTTGGATGGAACTGTTGACGCCGTAGAGACCCGCGTGGGTCAGCTTATCGTATCCGTCGTTGCCGCCACCGGCAATGGGCAGATAGCAGTCTCTGGGGATCGTCGTTAAGAGGATCCGATGCGTCGAAGGGTTCACCGTCATGATGAGGTTCACATCGCTTCTTGAGACGCTGGAGAGAGCTCCGTAAGTATCAATGCCGCTGATGTACATGCTAAAGGGAGCTTGCGCTTGGACGTGTTTTTTGATGTCCGTTATTGGTACGGTGATGGTACCAACTTTCACTTTCTTAGGATCCAACACCCGAGTCTTTTCTTGGAACTGCTTCAAAGAATCCTGCACCAAAGAGCGATAGGCTTCATTGAGAATCAGCACGTCGGCTTTTTGATCCAAAAGGTCTTGGGCTCCCTTTAAATAACTGGTGCAGTCTGCCACTTGAATGGACATATTCTGCTTGGTTTCCAGTTCTCTTTGGAAAAGGGAGAGGTTCTTGCCGTCTTGTTTTAAGGGAGCGTGGATGGTCGCCCCCTTGAACCCTTGGAGGTCTTGGATGGGCGAATCCAGTCGCACGACCAGGGAGAAGCGGATGGCGTCCACTCGCTGGTTTTTATTGAGCTGTGAGAGCGCATTCACGCCCGACTGCAAGTAGAAGGACCCTACCAATTGAAGGCCCATGACCAAAATCAAAAGCACCGAACAAACGGCAATGACGGGGCGATGAGACCCCTTGCGCAGCAGCCCAAAGCTTAAAAGAACAAAAAGCAGCGCTGAGACGGTCAAAAGGGCCAGGCGGTATTTCATCGGCAAGAGGCCATTGGCCAGCACGACGACAAAGAATACCACCAAGCTGCACAGCCCTAAAATCACCAACAATAATTTTAAGATCTTGGATATCTTCATAATTGGAACTCCTTTTTTGAGGTCTTTTCGTCCAAAGACGCTCTGCACCAATAAATCATGTCCCCACTATAACATTGACCCCGCATGATTTCGACCATTAATGGCAAACTCTTCCCCTCATTTCCACGGTTTTGCCGCACCTTGAGCCAAAAGATGCTTGCCCGTTACGTGGGCACCACAATCGCTCTTGGGGGATGGCCGCTCTCTTTCAAGAGCTTCACTAGGTCTTGGTACTTCAACCAAATCGTTGCCGTATTGTCCAAAGGGTGCACGCCGATGAATTCTCGGCGGGTCAATTCCTGATCCACCAGGACCTCCACCGTTCCTTGAACATCATGGAATACCGCCAAGGGGCTGACCGCGCCTGGCGTCACCCCAAGACGCTCCATCAAGTAGTCTTCTCGGGCAAAGGAGAGCCGTGTGGAGCCAATGGCTTCCCGCAAAGACCCCATATTTATGGTCTTGTCTTTGCGAAGAACCACCAAATACCAATGCTTTTTCTTCTCATCGCGCAAAAAGGCGTTTTTTGCCACATCGGAAAATTCTTCCTCACTCATGATTTTTGCCATGTCCTCCATGGTCCAAACCGGTGGATGATCCAGTACCTTGAAGGGGATGTGTTTCTCGTTCAAAAGTTCGTAGATCTCTTCTTTCTTATGGATCATACTTTCTCCTTTATTGGTGACTCATTCAGCAAATATCGCAATGAGTCTTGAATGCATTCGACCTTTTCATCTCTCGCGGAATCGTCAATGTCCTTATCATAAAGGAAAAAGGGGACCTCCTGCAAATGCAATCCCCGCTCTTTTCAAGGCTTGATTAACTTTTTATTATGAATAAACCCTTTTACTCAGAGAAATCCTCGCTTCGCTATTGCCCCCATTTCTTGATAAGATTGTGATTAATGCGCCTTAAAGCCTGATTCTATTGATAAAAAATAGATTTTACCCTTTAGAAATTCAGGAGTGTCATCATTTTGTCCTTTGGATGTTTCTTTACTTGATCAATTCACTGAAGTTTTATAAAATAGGAACATTATCATTTCTTCAGGAGGTTTGTTATGACTGAACCTAAGACCCCCAAAAAGGGAGGCGGATTTCTAGGATGGGTGGAACGGGTTGGCAACGCCCTGCCGCATCCCGCCATGATTTTCGTCATCCTCACAGCCCTCATCATCATCATCTCTGCTTTGGTAACCGCTGCCGGCACTACCGTGACCTTTATGGACGGACGCCAAGGTAAAGAAGTGACCTTGGGTGCCTACAACCTCTTCACTCGAGATGGCCTCTACTACATGATTACCAGCGCCACTGGAAACTTCACAAGCTTTGCTCCCCTGGGCACCGTGCTTGTAGCCATGCTGGGCGTGGGCGTCGCGGAATATTCCGGACTGATCAACACCTCGCTGAAAAAACTCCTCTCCAGCGTGCCCAAAGGCCTATTGACCGCCGTGGTAATTTTTGCGGGCATCATGTCCAACATCGCCTCGGACGCAGGCTATGTCGTGGTCATCCCCTTGGGCGCCATCATGTTTGCCAACGCAAGACGCCATCCTCTGGCCGGTCTTGCCGCTGCGTTCGCCGGAGTGTCCGCAGGGTTTAGCGCCAACCTTTTGATCGGAACCTTGGATCCTTTGCTCCAGGGCATCACGCTGGAATCCTTAAAGACCGCCGGCATTCAGTACGGCATCCTCCCTACGGCGAATCTTTACTTTATGATCGTTTCGACCTTTGTGTTGACTTTCGTGGGCACCATGGTCACCGAGCGCATTGTAGAACCCCGCCTGGGCTCCTACCACGGCGACTACACGAGCGACAACCAGGCCATCACGCCTTTGGAAAACAAGGGCCTGCGCAACACCGGACTCGTGCTGATCGTCTTCATTTTGGTCATGGCGGCCTTGATGGTTCCCGAAGGCGCCATTTTGAAATCCAAGGATGCCTTGACGGGCGAAATGAACCTCAATGGATTTTTAGGCCATGGACTGATCTTCGTCATCTTCCTCATGTTCATGCTCTTGGGCCTGACCTATGGAAAAACCACCGGAAAGATTTCCTCCTCGGATGATCTGGTGGACTCCATGACCGAAGCCATGAAAAGCATGGGCGGCTACTTGGTGTTAGCCTTTTTTGCCGCACAGTTCGTGTCCTTCTTCGGCAAATCCAACCTGGGCACCATTCTCTCGGTCAAAGGTGCCGAGGGACTGGAAAGCATCGGCTTCAACGGCCTGCCTCTTGTCTTAGCCTTCATCCTCGTCTCCGCCTTCTTGAATCTTTTCATCGGTTCTGCCTCCGCTAAATGGGCCATCATGGCACCGATCTTCGTCCCCATGATGTTCCGTATGGGCCTGTCCCCTGAGCTCACCCAAGCCGCCTATCGCGTGGGCGATTCCACGACGAACATCATCACCCCGCTCATGCCCTACTTTGCCATGATCGTGGTGCTAGCCAAGCGCTACGATAAAAAAAGCGGCATCGGCACCATCATCTCCACCATGCTGCCTTATTCCCTCTTCTTCCTTTTAGCTTGGTCGCTCCTGATGATTCTTTGGTACTTCCTGGGCTTGCCCCTTGGACCGGGTGCGCCCATTCACGTCACCAGCCTTTTAGGATCCCTAGCCCTGTAAGGATCAGAGACTGATTTCTTTAAAAAGGTCTTTGATCCTTACGAAAAGCCGCCACCCGCTCCGGATCTCATCCGAAGCGGGTGGCGGCTTTCTTCTTTCCAGGCGATGAGGACGCAGCACCGACAAATCGCCCTTCGGTGACCCCTTAAGCCTTCAATAGGCTCTGGGGTTCTTGCGTCTTGTCGGCCGTGACGCCACGATGCTGATACATCGCGTCATAGTATGCCTCGTAGGCGCCGGAGGTGATGTGCTCCATCCAAGATAGGTTCTCAAGGTACCACTGAATGGTCCGCTCGATGCCTTGGTCAAAGCAGGTTTCAGGAAGCCAAGACAACTCCTGATGAATCTTTTGTGGTGAAATGGCATACCGCAGATCATGACCCGGGCGATCGGCGACGTAGCGGATGAGGCCCTCTGTGATGGTTTCGGCTCGGGGATCTCCCTCGGGCAGCGCCTCACGAACCTTTTGCAGGATGCTTTTCACAAGATCGATGTTGCGCAGTTCGTTATGACCGCCGATGTTATAGACCTCCCCCAAGCGCCCTTCTCGGGACACTAAGTCAATGGCCTTGCAGTGATCCGCCACATAGAGCCAATCTCGGATGTTTTCTCCTTTTCCGTACACCGGAAGCGGCAAGCCCTTAAGGGCATTGTGGATCATGAGCGGAATGAGTTTTTCGGGGAATTGATAGGGCCCGTAGTTGTTGGAGCAGCGGGTGATGCAAAAGGGGAACCCATAGGTATCGCCGAAGGCTTTCACAAAGAGGTCGCTGGAGGCTTTGCTCGCACTGTAGGGGCTGTGGGGATCCAGCGGGGTGGTTTCGGTGAAGAAGGATCCATCATCCGCCAAGGAGCCATAGACTTCGTCCGTGGATACGTGGACAAAGCGCTTGCCGGCGGCGTAGGTCTTGGGGCCGACTTCCCAAGCCCTTTTGGCCGCCATCAACAGGTTGTAGGTGCCCAAGACGTTGGTGCGGATGAAGACTTCAGGATCCAAAATGGAACGGTCCACGTGACTCTCAGCGGCCATGTGCACCACAAGATCCACGTCGTAGGTTTCAAACATCCGGGCGACTTCCTTTGAGGAAGTGATGTCGCCTTTTTCGAAACGGTAATTGGCGAGGTCTTCCACTTCTTTTAAATTCTCCAGGTTGCCGGCATAGGTCAACGCGTCAAAATTGATGATCTCTACTTGGTCTCCATAGGTTTCGATCAGGTAATGAATAAAGTTGGAGCCGATAAATCCCGCTCCTCCAGTCACTAAAATGGTTCGACAATCCACGATTCTTTCTCCTTTTGAGCTCAACTCGAGCTGGTGGGGTTCGCCTCCGGAACCTCGGGCAATTCCCTCTTAGGTCTAGGGAGGCGCGGCTTTTAATAGCCGTGAGAAATGACAATGCCCGCAACGATCAGGGCTGCGCCCAGAAGCTTTTTGGCGCCAAGGCGCTCGCCGAAAATCATGCGGCTAAAGAGGGTGACAAATACATAGCTTGACGAAGTCAAGATGGGGCCGATCTTATAGGAAAGGTGCTGATAGGCCAGGATGTTCAGGCCCATGGTGAGTCCCAAAAGAGCATAGCCCGAGAGCACCCAGGGGTTGATGAATTCCTCGATGAAGGTGTTTCGCCGTCGGTTGGCGCTTTTTTTGAGCAACACCTGAGAGAGGGCCGCTAAAAAGGCCGCGGCAATCATTACGGCAGCTGCGCTGGATTCAGTCATGGCGCGTCACCAAAATAATCCCCGCAATCAACACCATCAGCCCGATCCCTTGATTCCATGTGAGTTCCTCTTGAAAGAGGAACATAGACCACAAAAGGGTCCAAAAAAGGCCGAACCCCTTATGAATGTAGGCGATGGAGAGGTCGGTTTCTTTGAGAACCCCCTGCCAGACCACGGCATAGAGTCCGAGAAACAAAACAAGGAGCGCTACATGCGCGATAAATAGAGGTGCTCGAGGCCCTTGCACTGAGAGCACCATCGCCGATCGCTTGGAGAGGACGCTGACAATGGAATATAAAAACACCGCCAGCTGAATTTTGCCGACTTCCTTAAAGTTTACGGAACGCCGGGCGGCTTTTAAGCATTCTTTTTCCATCCGCTACTGCCCTCGAAGGTATTGGGACGCCACATAGCCCAACTGATCCTTGTAGCGAATCAAGGACCAATCCGCCCCTTTTTGCACCAACTGCACCGTGGAGCTGCGCGGCACTGTGGCCAAAATGTCTCCGTCCACCGGACGCTTACGTACGGGCAGATTCACTGTGGTTTTTACCTTATCGCCGTCGCCCGGACCCAAGAGCTTCGCGGCCACAAAGCACTCCATTCCGCCGGTGCGAATTTTCGCCCAAGACCCCACCTGGCCGATTTTCTCCACCGAGGCCCCCTTTTCTAGGTGCATAAATGGGGCTTCCGACATCTGAGGCTCCCGGCGCAAAGGACTCCTTACCAGCACCCGGTGCACGTCCTGAACGATGGGGTCGGAGAGGTGCCCTTGGCTTTTGTACCACTGGGCCACATTCAAAAAGATGGACAGCAAGGTGATGACGCTTAAGAGGAGTACCAGCACTGAAGGCATGGCAACCCCCTCCGGCGCGGGGGACGATGGCTTGGTCCGCGGGGGCTTCTTTTCTGATTCATTGTGTTCTTGGATCATGGGTTATGCTCCTTTCGCCGCCCAGTGGGCTCGAATTTCTCCCAAGGCCTCCTCCAGGCTGTAGCGCGGGGAAAACCCCCAGTCCCGGTGGATTTTTTCCACTTGCATCTCACATACCGATGCGTCCTCCATGGGGTAGGGAATCTTTTGGAGCGGGGCGGGGTTTTCAAAGACCCGATTGATGGTGTCGGCCAGCGCGCGAATGCTGATGCGCCCAGGCATCCCGACGTTGTAGATCCCTTGATCTTTGGGATGCTCAAGGGCCGTCTTGAAGGCGAGAGCCGCATCCTTCACATAGAGGTACTGCCGCTCCCCCACCCCTTCTCCATATAACGTCAAGGGCTGCTGTTGTTGCGCCGTCTCCATGAAGGTGTTTAATAGATACCCTTTGCGTTCGTTTTCCCCCAGCACTTGAGCCAGGCGCAGGGATTTAAAACAAGTGCCCTGCGTTTGGTTTAGATGCATCAGGTAGTCATCGGCCATTTTTTTGGACAACCCATAAAGATTCTTGGGGGTGGCCACGTCCTTTTCGCAATAGGGGCAGCGGGACGAGCCTTGGTAGACGCCGATGGAGGAGGCAAACACCGCATTGGATACTTTGGCGGCGCAAAGCAGTGCCACCGTCTTGACCACCAGGTCCAGATTGGCTAAAAGCTCCTTTTGGCTAAAGGCCGCCCCGAAGCGGACGCCACTGAGGTGGACGGCCCCCATGCACTCCTTCAACTCCGCCACGAGCGCCTCCTCATCAAATAGCGAGCGCATCTTCGGCCCCTGGGGGGTCCGGCTCACCACCACCGCTTCAAAGCCATCGGCCTCAAGGCATTCTTGGAGCGCGCCGCCTAAAAAGCCCGTGCCGCCAAAGATCATAACTTTTGGATGCATGGCGCCTCCTTATGCAATGCTTCGATGAGGTAGCCGCATTTTTCCATATGCCCGTTCAAGGGCCTGACGAGGTCCCCCGTTTGGTAGTAACAGCGCTTGTAATACTCGCTGCCACTGGTCTTAAGGGTGGCCTCTTGCACCAACGTCTTGGGCGGTTGGCAAAGAAAGCGCAGCGCCAAAGGCTCCTTGGGCTCCTTTGGGCTCGGAAAAACCGGCGCTGTTCCCTGCAATAGGTGTTCCAAGGACGCTTCCAACAAATCCACCCCATCGTAGTGCTTTAAGAGATTCCACATGTGACAGCCATCCAGGCGAGGCGTGATTTCGATGAAGAAGGGTTCTTCCCCTGCCTCGAGGATGATCTGAAAATAAGCGGGGCCGTTTAGGATCTCAAGACGCCGCAGAGCTTCTTGGGCCCGATGAGCCAAGCGCTTAGACACCTTCGGCGTCTCAAAGCGCGAGGGCACCCAGTGTTCCTTAATGATGCCCCCGGGCAGATCGTCAAAACTGATGCGATCCGAGAGCCTTAAATAGACCATCTCTCCCGCCACCATGTAAGCATTCAAAGAAACCTCGGGGCCCTGGATAAAGCGCTCCACAATGAGCTGCCCCGAGCGGGAGTGGGTCATGGCTTCGGCAAAGTGAGCCTCTAGATCCTCTAGACTTTTACAGCAAAAGACGCCGCGCTGTCCTTGAGAATCCACCGGCTTCATCATCACAGGGAAGGATTGGACTCCCCGAAGCTCCTCAAGCGTTGAAACCAGCGTATAGGGAACGTTCCCGGGAAACTGGGGTCCTAACCGTTCACGGAATCGATGTTTGACGTTGCAGTCCTTCGCCGTCTGCGCTGAAATAAAATGCGGCAGCGCCAGACGCCTTGAGACCTCCATGGCCGTCGGCATGGCCAAATCCGACCCCACCGAATACACGCAGTCCACCTCCTTTTCCTTGGCATAAGCCGTAACTCCTTCCACATCCACAATATTGATGATGCGGAATTCATCCACCAAGGGGATGCAGCGGTCGGTATCCGTATAGCTGCACGCAAAGACCTGATGGCCCCGTTCTTTGCAGTAGGTAATGGCATCGTATTGAGCGTTTCCCGCTCCCAAGATCAATAGTCGCTTCATGAGGTTCTCCTCTTCAAAGGCAGGTCCTCACTGCGGACCACGGTTCGTTTGACCCCAGTGGGCGCTGCCGTAATAACTTTTAATATGCGTGAGGCATAAAGCCCCAAGAAACCGCCGACAAAAGCCACAAGGCCCAGCAGCAACAACAAAAGACAAACCAGATAATAAAGGGAATGGTGTCCCCAAAAGGCCCCAAGAATTCCCCCGAGAAGCAACGCGCCAAAACTTACGCCAATGAAAAGAGCTCCGCCTTTTAATAACAGCAGCGCCGGCTTTTCCGTATAGTTGAGCGTTGCCGACCAAAGCTTGAGTGATTTTTTAAAGGTGTAGCCCGATTCCCCGCAGCAGCGTTCAAAATGCGCCACCGGCTGGTTCACTACATCCTTGGTCACTCGGACGAACGTTGCCTGAATGTCCGTAAATTCGGAACAATAGGTCACCATTTCCTCCACGACAAAGCGCCGAGCCGCCCAAAAGCTGGTCGCGACCCAAGGGTCCTTTTTGTCCAAAAACCAGCGGATCACCTGGTGGTGCACCCACGAAGTACAGCGCTTTTTCAGCGAGTGGGAGGAATGGTCGTACCGGGCATAGACAACGTCATGCCCTTCGTTGAGTTTTTCCAAGAGTTTGCCAATCTGTGAGGGATGGGTTTGCAGATCGTCGTCCAAGTTGATGAATATTTCTCCGCTGCCCTCACGCAGCCCCATCAAGATGGCGTTGTGCTGCCCCATATTTTTGGCCAGGTCCAAGCCGAGGATCCTAGGATGGGTGCGAGCGATGCGGGTGATTTCGGCAAAGGTCTCGTCCGGGGATCCATCGTTGATGAGAATCAACTCGTAGTCCTCGATGCCGAGCTTGGCCAAGGCTTCTTCCGTCTCCCGCACCGTATTCTCCAAGAAGGCGGCGGAACGGTAACAGGCCATGGTAATGGTATAAATCATTGAGTGCCTCCCTTAGGGGCGTGGTAGACCCGAAAATAATCGTTTTGATACGTTTCAATATATCGGTTCTCTTTTAAGTAATCTTCAAGAACCGTTCGTTTTTGAGCATAGGCCCGGGTGGTTTCCCGCAGCAGTAATTCCTCATAGTTGCCTTGTGCAAATCCATGATAAGGATCCGTGCGATTGACAATGATGAGGGGCAAGGGACCTGCGCCCTCTTTTTTGTGGGCAAGGTCTTGCACAAATTCACTCGTCAGATAGGAATACACCGTAATCCAAGGATGGACATAGGCTTCCTTGCCCGTGAGGACGTAGAAAAGGACGCTGTTGCCAAAAACCATCAGGGTTTTTGGGTATTGCGGATGCTCCTTGATGTGATCCACTACACCTTGCAGCGCCTGTGCCTCTCGCACCGTCGTGCGGACGCCGCGCACCATGGGCGCCTGGACCGTCGCCGTAAGGGCGAAGGGATTGGCGTCATCGTACATGTTGATGGTTGCCATATGAAAAAGCAACGGACCGGTGAGGCTCAGGCAAAGCACAACGGCCAAGAGCCTGCGACCTCTTTGAAGGTGCAACGGATAGGCAAACACGACGTGTGGCCCGATGCCCTTTCGGGCCACACCGCCGATGAAAAAGAAAAACAGCGGCAAGAGGATCCAGGTGCCCATGATGGTGTGGCGAAGCCGCGCCGCGGAGCCCACAAAGCTTAAAAAAAGGACAAAGGTTCCCAAAAAAGCCAAAAGCATGCTTCGATGCTCGGGATCCCGGCGCCCGCGAAGACTTTGCACGATCTCATTGAGAGCCGTGCAAAGGAGCGCCCCGTGCAGCAACCAGTTGAAGCCCGTCATGCTGGCCCAATTTTTCGGAAATACACCGAAAAAGTACGTGAACAGCACCAAAAACAGCCCTACTAAAAAAATCCAAAGCGCACGGATCCCATAGGCCAGCCATCGCTTGCCCTTAAGGAGCGAATGCTCTGACCAAAGGGTGCCCACCAAAGAGAAAAAGAAGATCCCGAAGGCCAACAGCATGCCGTAGGCCGTATCCGCGACCAGGTATTTTATCATACGGGTCACCGAGTAGAGATTGGACCCTCCCGTACCGCCCAACACCTTTAGGCGAAGGGCCTCCTGCGCGATGCGCTGGTTCACGCCAAGCAAGGCATACCCCCCCGCCATGCAAAGAAGGCATAAAGCAACGCCGCCGACAAACGAGAGGCCGATGCCCCAAAGGGTCCGCCCCTTGAAGCGGCACCCTTTGGCAAACAGCACGCAAAAAGGCAGGTAGAGTAAGCCAAGGATGCTGGTAATCCGCGCCAAAAGAGCCGCCCCAGCAAAAAGACCGGCGAGAAAGAACGTCCGATACGCCTTCCATTGCTTTTGAGGCCCTGGCGTTTGACACGAGGTGCCTGCGTCCTCCTTTGCCCTTTGGACCAAGAGGGCGTCAAAGCCGCGGTAGATCCACAATGCCGCGAAGACCTGAAGCACCATGTTGAACTGGTGAAAATTAAAAATTTTAATGTAGGTGGTGGTGAGGCACACCGAGCCTGCCGTGCCAAGAAGCGAGGCCTTTTCCCCCAGGGGCTTCTTCAGCGTATGATAAGTGAACAAGGCCAAAACAAGAATCAAGACGGCCTCCAAAAGCTGCAACCCCAAAAGCTCGAATCCCGGGAAAAGCCGCAGGAAGAACGCCCCCACCAAGGTGGAGAGGTAGGTGAAGAGGGACGCCTTAGGAGTTGTGGGATAACGATACCAGTAAAGGTAGCCCCCGGTGTCTGCAGTATCGAGCCCCAATACGCTGTAAAGCAGGGGAACAATAAAAATGACGGCCCATAATAAATAAGAGTACTTCGTCCATGGGGTTCTTTGTTTGCGCATTGCTCGTTTGATCATCCGTTGCTTCCTTTTTCGTTTTCCTTTCGTCGCTTCATGGGACCGCGCCAGAGGCTTATCGGCGCCCCAAGATGTCTGTTATTTCGTGAACGATGCGCAAGGCGTCCGCCGGCTCCATCTGAGCATAAAGAGGCAGCCGCAGGGTTCTTGCGCCCAGATCCTCTGTGACGGGGCAGGAGCTTTCCCCTAAATTCAAGCCTAAAGGCGCCGAATGCAGCGGCACATAGCAGATGTAGGTGCTGATGCCGCGCTCTTTGAGCTTTGACATGAGTTCATCCCGATCCTTGGGCGTGGGCAGCTGAATGTTGAACATATGCGCATTATGCGTGCAATACGCCGGCACCACCGGGCGCTTGAGCCACCTTTGCTCTTGTGCCTGCGCCAAGCCATCGTAATAGGTCTGCCAAACGGCCATGCGCCGATCAAAAATTTCCTCGTAGCGCTCGAGCTGAGCCGCCAAAAGAGCCGCCAAAAGATCCGAAGGCAAAAACGAAGATCCCACCCGGTGCCACGTGTATTTGTCCACCAGTCCCTTGAGCACTTCCTTGCGATTGGTCCCCTTCTCGCGGATCATCTCGGCTTCCCGAAGATCCTCCTGCGTGGTGAATATGGCAGCCCCGCCCTCTCCCATGCAAAAGTTCTTGGTTTCATGGAAAGAGTAGCACCCCATGTGTCCCAACAGGCCGCAAGGTCGCCCCTTATAGGTGGACCCCACGCTTTGCGCCGCATCTTCAATGACCAAAAGCTGGTGCGCATCGGCCAGGGTGAGAATCGGATCCATGTCGCAGGGAATGCCCGCATAATCCACCGTCACAATAGCCTTGGTCTTGGGGGTGATCAGCGCTTCGATCTTTTTTTCGTCCAAATTCATCGTGTCGGGCCGTATGTCGCAGAACACGGGAACCGCGCCTCGAAGCATGAAGGCATTCACCGTGGAAGAGAAGGTAAAGGAAGGCGTAATGACTTCGTCTCCCGGCTCGATCTTCGCCACAAGAAACGCCAGTTCCAAGGCATCGGTACCGGAGCTCGTTAAAAGAAAGCGCTCAATGCCAAAGCGCCGGCGAAAGGCTTCCTCCACTTTATGGGTATAGGGACCATCCCCGGACAGACGGCTGCTTTTTAAAGCATCCAGAACATAGGCTTCTTCGAGGTCTGTGATCCAAGGCTTGTTGAAGGGAATGACGGAATTTATTTTCTGCATGGTTTGTTTCCTTTCGATGCGGCACGCAACTCATCCAAGAGCGCCTGCTGTCTTAAGAGGGTTTGGTGATGCTTCAAGCGAAGGGCCGGGGCGTCCATGAGGGTGCAAAAATGCGCCAAGGATTGGGCAAAGGCGTTGTCCGCCCCAAGGCTCACTTCTTCTTGGCCTTTGGGGGATGAACTCACTGCCCGCGCCTCATGCTCTGGAGGACTGGTATAAATGCGGTCCGTGGTCAAAAGAGCCCGGGCGCCGTGGAGCTCCAAAGTGCATTGGTAGGCGTTGTCCATGCCGTAAAAGCCTTGGAACAGCTCTCCCTTGGTCCCCGATAAGGTGAAGGTGCCATAGGTATCGACTCCGTACTGCGGATCCACGAAGGATTCCGCGCTGAGGACCTTGGGGTCTTCTAAAAGATCCAATGCCGCCCGCGCAACGTAGCCTCCGGCGTCCAAAAGGGCGCCTCCTCCGAGATCTTTTTGATAGCGGAAATCATTGGGCCCCCGCTTGGGAAAGCAAAAGCTCGATCGAATCAGGCGAAGGGGCCCGGGCGCCAGATCTTGCCAAACTTGCTGAAGCTTGGTCCACTGGCGGTGGTATAAAAACATATAATTTTCATGGACGACCAGATTCTTTTTTTGAGCTCGTTTCAAAAGAATTCGAGCCTCCTCACCGTTCAAGGTCAGTGGTTTTTCCAAAAAAACGTGCTTGCCCGCTTCCAGCGCCGCCATGGCGGCTTCAAAATGAAGCGCTGGCGGCAGCGGAAGGTAGAGGGCGTCCACTTCGGGGTTGTCTATTAGAGATTCATAGCCCGTGGTTACGTGTAAGCCGAACTCCTTGGCCATAGCCAGGGAGCGCTCGCTTTCTTCGCGTACCGCCAGATGGCGGCAACGGACGTTGGGAACGTGTTCTAGAGCGGGCAAAAAGCGATTTTTCGCGATGCTGGCCGCTCCTAATATGCCAATTTCTATCATTTTTTCCCTTTCACTTTGTAAAATCCAGGAGGGCCAAGAGATTTCGCAGCTGAATGTTCAAGACGTTGTTGGCTTCCATAAGCCGAAGCAGGGTGTGATAATCCAGCCAAAGATAGGATGCGTCGCCGCCCACGAAAGACTGTAGGACGTCATAATCCCCCTCTAAAATGTAATTGAGGTTTTCTTCGTGGTAGAACCGTCCCCCCTCCTCGGAGAGCACCCGGCAAGCCAAGTGCGTTTTTTCATCCGCCATCAACTCCTGAAGATGAGCGGTGAGGGCTGTGGCTATGGGAACTTCACCGGCCTCCCACTGCGCCGTGGGCCCCCACTCGACGCTGTCAAAGGTTCCGGCCTCTTGAGACAGGTGCACTAAAAATACGAAGCGACCCTCCAAGCGGGCGCAAACCAAAATAAAACAGGCGCGCCCCTTGGCTGCAAAAAGCGGCTGGTGCCAATGGCGCACTTCTCGCCCTTCAATCTCAATTTCAAAAAAGCAGACTTCAAAGGGCGCGCCCTTTGGGTTGTAAATCCGCTCCGGTTCAATGACCCATTGGTTGAGCTGTTGCAGCGGCACCAGCCTACGCCGCGCCGGAGCAAACATCTTTTGGTTGTTGAGGCAATGGAATGCTTCGTTTCGTTTGTTTCGCCCATCCCCTTTCATACTTTGGAAAAGGGGATCCCCTTCAAGGAACCCGCCCTCATCCGAAGGTCCAAACCCAAAGGGCAGGCCCGAGAGCACCGTGCGGGTATCCATGTTGACGATGTTGTCATAAGTGAGCAGCTCATGAATCTGCCCCAGGGTCATCCAGCGCCAATTGGCGTAAAGGGGAACCTCCTGCTTCGTCAGCACCACCATGTTTCGATTGCGCTTGCCTAAGAACCGGGCCGCCTGCTCGGATTGAATCTGATCGTAGAGAATTTCATGCTTACGCGCGTCGCGAAAAAATGAGAGGTATTTGGGCTGCGCCCCTCCATGCTTTTGGGTAAAGTTGCTCTTGGTCGCCTGCAGGGTCGGCGAGAGCTGTATTTTGTTGATGTTGCCCGGTTCAATTTTGGCCTGCATTAAAAAGTGCAATACGCCCCCGAAAAACCGACAAAGGATGCCCAAAAATCCAATTTCATCCTGGAGAAGAATCGGCTGATCCACGAGGCAGTCTCCCAAATAGGCTTCCAACCCTGCCACCTGAAAAAAAGTGCCGCCGTCGTTGCGCAAAACGCCCGTTTCTTCGTCCAAAGACCATCCGCGACATTCGTTGAGGCTTTCCCGCTGGATCTTGACGTGGGTTTCTTCATTAAGGTCGTGGATCCATTGAAGAATCTCTGCTGTGGGGGCGCCTCGACCCACTCGATCCTGCCACGAAGCCATGAGGTCCCATTTTCTTGAAGAATTCACGAAAGGGCTTCCTCCCGCATCGGACGCTGCTCCCTGGCAATGCGCTCCAGATAATGCCCATACTCCGTATTTTTATGCTTTTGTGCAATGCCTTGAAGCGCTTTTGCCGTGATATATCCCAAGCGGTAACAAATCTCTTCAATGCAGGCGACGTAGAGGCCTTGGCGCTCCTGAATGGTCTGCACGTACTCCGCCGCAGCTAAAAGAGCCTTGGGGTTTCCGGTATCGAGCCAAGCCGTACCCCGCCCGATGCGCTTGATGCGCAATTTTCCTTGACGCAAATATTCGTTATTCACCGCCGTGATTTCAAGCTCTCCACGAGCCGAAGGTTGAACCTTTTTGGCAATTT
This sequence comes from Clostridiaceae bacterium JG1575, assembly GCA_002838815.1. GTDB lineage: Bacteria > Bacillota > Clostridia > Clostridiales > Clostridiaceae > JG1575. The sequence continues at coordinate 24,401 of LQGW01000031.1, forward strand.
CAACGACCTGATTGTCGTAAAAGTAAATCCCCGGAACTGCATAATCGGACTTGGGTCGGGTCGGCTTTTCTTCGAGGGTCAAGACCCGTCCGTCCGGCGTGAAGCTAACTACTCCGTAGTCGGAAGGGTTGGTCACCCGATACCCGAAAATATAGGCCCCCTCTTTTAGTTGCGCCGCTTCTTGCAACGTATTCGCCCAGCCCTCGCCATGGAAGATGTTGTCCCCCAGGGCCAAGGCCACGGGGTGCTTCCCGATGAACGATTCACTGATGATGAAGGCCTCGGCCAGGCCTTTGGGCTCTTCTTGCACAAGATATTCAAAATGCACACCCAAATCACTGCCATCCCCCAGATGCTGACGAAACAAGTCCAAATGCATGGGCGTGGAAATGATGAGGATGTCCCGAATGCCCGCCAGTAAGAGATTCGACAGCGAGTAGTAGATCATGGGTTTGTCGTAAATGTTGAGGATTTGTTTGGAAATGGCCTTGGTCAAGGGATACAGGCGCGTGCCCATCCCTCCCGCTAAAACGATGCCCTTCATCGCTTGGGGGAACTCCTCAGACTGTTTGTTGTTCTTTTTCATAATTGAACCTCCGTCTTAGAAATACTTGTTGCGATCGGTCGTAAAACCCATCGCCCCCTCTTCGCGTCGCATCCGGACTATTGCTCCTCCCCCAACGGGCCCCGCTCAATAACAGCACCTCCCCGACCCAGCGGCCTAAAGATGCCTTTTTTGAGCTGGCAGGGGCCCCTTTCTTTCGCTCTTTTGGTGATTCTCAGCTCATCAGATGCTACAAAGAACCCTTGGCCTAACTTAACATGACCATGGTTTTTCCTTATTGAATAAGCAAAGAATCTCCTTTCATACGAAAGAAAAATTCCATCTTTAAAAACAAATGCCACGACCTTATATAACCCTTTCCTCATTTGATAATAGCTTTTTCTCATTTATAACTTCAGCGTGTTTTTTCTTCATTTAAATTGGCTATTTATCTGATAAAAGGACTTTTTCATTTTTCCTCGCTAAAACCCTTTAAAAATAGGTCTTTAACCGTTTTTATCGGAAGTTTTTTCCCTTATCGTTGTTTCAACAATAGTAGGGCCCTAAAGAAAATGAACCGTGGTGAACGCTACTCAAGAAGGGATTTCTTTGAATATTCGTCATAATAAGAGGGCTATCCCTCATTTTTTGTCGATATTTCCGCCAAAATCTGCTCTTTAAGTGATTTTTCTTTGCTTTTTTCCAGGGGATCGCCTCAGAAGCTGCCTCAGCGACGAAAAATCAATCCGAGACTTCTGAAGTTCTATTTTGAAACGCTCTCCAGGGACTTGTAGGTCTTTAGCATATGTTTTTATTATGTAGTTATCATACGCACCCTCTATCGGCTCAATCAATAGGCAAAGGTTTAGTTTTTAGTTTTTTTATGATTTTATGCATTTCGATTCCTTTTTAGAGGATGTATCGACGATTTATTGACTGTAACCCTTTGCTTTGCGGAAATGCCGCATTGAGTCCCCCTGAGGATACTTTTGATTCAATGGTTATTTCAGACCTTCAAAGGCGATAATCAATCGTTCTAAAACTTTGTCTATCTCTCTAAGGAATTCCTTTTCTTAAAACAACCCCAAAAAAACAGAAAGCGCCCACAAAGCCCACGGACCGTACCTTCCCTTTTTCAGGGCTCCCTGAAACGGTACTTGGTCCTTTTCCGACACAGGGCTTATAATAACTACAGTTAAAGCACCGCCCGGGAGAACCCTTATGAACCTTAAACAAGCCCTTATGTCCCAAAATCCGGAGATCATCCGCCACCGAAGAGCCCTGCACCAAATCCCTGAAGTCGGTCTTTCCCTCCCCAAAACTGCTGCCTACGTATGCTCTGCTTTAGCCAAGCTTCAAATTCCCTACGAATGCCTCGTAGAGGGAAATGCTGTCGTCGGCGTTATTTCTGGGGATCATCCCGGACCGACCCTCGCCCTTCGCGCGGATATGGATGCCCTGCCCATTCGCGAAGAAACGGGGCGATCCTTTGCCTCTCAAAACGGGGCCATGCATGCCTGCGGCCACGACGCCCACACCGCCATGCTCCTGGGCGCCGCACAGTATCTCAAGGCCCACTCTAGCGAGCTGTTCGGTTCGGTGAAACTACTCTTTCAGCCTGGCGAAGAATATCCGGGCGGGGCAAAGCCCATGATCGATGCGGGCTGTCTCTCCAACCCCAAAGTCGACCGAGTACTGGGTCTGCACGCCGGGCACATTCACGACGCTCTGCCCTCGGGAACCTTAGGGTTTAAGATCGGCCAGACCATGGCCTCCATGGACCGCATTGCCCTGACCCTAGAAGGAACGGGGTGCCACGGCGCGTATCCGCATATGGGGCAAGACCTCATCTTGACCGCCTCAGAACTTGTGGTGGCGCTGCAGCGCATCGTCGCCCGGGAAATCAACCCCACGCACCCCGCCGTCGTATCCCTTTGCCGAATCCAAGGGGGACAAAGCCAAAATATTCTGCCCAATCGGGTGGACCTTGAAGGCACGGTGCGCTCGACCCATGGCGCAGACCGCACCTTTTTGGCCCGCCGCATCGAAGAAATTGCCCGCTACACTGCAGCGGCGGCAGGGGTCCAGTGCCATTTCACCTACGATTGGAAATACCCTCCTTTGCATAACGATGAAATCGTCACAAAAGAAGTCTATGCGTCGGCCAAAAAAATTTTTAGCGATGACGAACTGGTTCTTTTGCAAGACCCCATCATGGGCGGTGAAGACATGGCTTTCTTTTTAGAAAAAGTCCCCGGAACCTTTGTTTTTTTGGCCAATCCCGCCCCCATTGACGGCGTCATCTGGCCCCACCACCACCCGAAATTCGATTTGGCCGAGGATGCACTTTGGAAGGGGAGCGCGCTTTTTTGCCAAGCCGCTTTGGATTATTTGTCCGCCCCCCTGCCTTAAGCCGATGACGTTCATTCCAATAGAAATAAGGCTGCCCGGGGAGCGTGTTCTTTCACGCCCTCCGAGCAGCCTTATTTCTATTGGCCTGGTTTTTACGATCTTGAATTTAGGGTTCCGATTTCCTCTCAAGATCTCTTGTTATAAGGGGGTTCGACGCCTCGTTTTGATGCGCTTTCTGATGCGCTTTCTGATGCCTTTTCTGATCTTCTTGATGTTTTTTCGACGGGTTTATTTCATGGGCTTCCCGCGTTAGGTTCTTGGGTTTTTGACCCCATCCCTTAAATCAACGCCCTTTATAGTAGTAGATCGCCAGTTGCGTTCGATCGCGTAACGAAAGCTTACTCAAAAGGGTGGAGATGTAATTGCGCACGGTGCCTTCACTAAGAAAAAGGGTTTGGGCAATTTCTTTGTTGTTGCAGCCCTGGGCCACCAGCTCTAAGATGTCCCGCTCCCGCTCGGATAAATGCTCTGTGTCCGGTGGCATCTGCGCCTTATGCATTTTTTCCACGATTTTCAAATCAAAGACCATCTGGCCTGAAGCTACGGCCGAGAGGGCCGGCAGAATTCCCTGGATGTTGGATTTTAAAATGTAGCCCCGGCAGCCTAAAGACAAGGCGCCGGCGATGTACTCTTCATCCTGAAAGGTGGTGATGAGAAGGATCTTGGCTTCTGGGTTCTCCTGCAAGATGGCCCGAGTGGCCTCCATGCCGTTCATGGGCTGCATGCGAATATCAAGCATCACCACATCTGGACGTAGCGTTCGGGTCAGTTCAACCGCCTCCTGGCCCGAAGACCCTGTGGCCAAAACTTCGATGCCGCTTTGTACGGCAATGGTTTCCAGAGCATCCACCACCAGGGCATCATCATCGATAATGATTACTTTCATTGTTGGGTTCTCCTTGTTTTAAGGGGGGCGCCTTGGGCAGGGTCATTTGCACGAAAAAGCCGTCTTGCCAGCCCCTGGTGAGGGTCCCCCCCATCTGTCGGGCGAGCTCCTCCATGCCTGAGAGGCCCAAGCCGGAGGCTTCGGGTTTCTTCGAGCCGTTGTCCTTGACGAAAGCCGTATAGTGCCGGGGCAGCTCACGCACCACCACGCGAACCGTTTGTCCGTCGGAGTGCTTTCGCACGTTGGTCAGGGCCTCACGCAGCATGGCCAAAAGAGTCTGCTTGATGGGCCAAGGCGCATCGTCGTCCACTTCGATCGTACAAATGATCTCATAGTGGGGGCGCATGGGTTCCGTCAAGGCTTCTACGGAAACCGCCCACGGCTGAGATTGGCTGTGGAGGTTATGAAGACTTTTCCGAATGTCCTCCATGCCCTTACTCATCTGTTCGGTAAGGACCTCAATTCTAGGCCGCATGGCCTCGGGAGCCGTCATCCAAAGGGCCTTCAGCTGCAAAAGAGCCGCCGAGAGCGTGTGTCCCACCGAATCATGAATTTCTCTTGCAATGCGATTGCGCTCCTTGAGCACGGCAATCTCCATATTTTTTTCGAAGGCTTTGTCGGCCTCCCGCGAAATGGCGCGGGACAGGCGCTCTTTTTGCGTGAATTCATCCCTCAACGTCATGCGAAGGGCCTCTTCCTTGCGCGATTGCTCCTCCATCCGGGCCAACCAAAGGGCTAAGCAAAGACCCACCAACCCGGGCAAAGACAAGGGCACTAACACAAAGAGCAGGGGTACGACCGCAAGCCAGGGGCGGCGTTGCCAAAAAGCATATGCCAACAAAGGCGCAAAAAAAGAAAGATCCCGCTGCCAAAGCCACAGGGGCACGGCAAGAAGAAACCATCCGTGCATCCAGTCCTTTAGGGGACTCTCCAAGGCCAAAGAAACTAAGATCAGGGCCAAGAGCAAGGGCACCGGCGCCCGGGAGAGCTCCGAGGATGGAACCAAAACCACGAGGCACAGCCCCATCAAAAGACTCTCTTCGATAAATCGTCTCATGTTCGGCCCTCCTTCCATGCCCCACGGGGAAATCATGGCTCCATTATAAAGCAAATCCGCCTCTTGTGGCGGCTTTTTGGGTGACAAATGTCATGTCGCATGGTGGCAACAGACACTACAAAGGAGTGGTTGCATTTTCTATAATGAGGCTAACATCCCGTAAGCTCGTCGATCGAAAGGAGTCGTTCATGGTCATAGAAGTCAATCATCTGGTCAAGCGATATCAGGAACTCATCGCCTTGGATCATTTTGATCTCAAGGTCCAGCAAGGAGAAATCTTGGGGCTTTTGGGCCCCAATGGGTGTGGAAAAACCACCGCCATTCATTCCATTTTAGGTCTTTTGCGTACGGATAAAGGAGACGTCAAGGTTTTTGGAGAGCCCATGGGCCCCTCCTCCTACGCGTCCAAAAGAAAAATTGGCCTGGTGCCCCAAGACATCGCCGTCTTTGAAACCCTAAAGGTGCGAGAAAATATTGATTATTTTTGTTCCATGTACGTTCCAGAAGCCGCCAAGCGAAACCAGTTGGTGTCAGAGGCCTTGGACTTTGTGGGGCTTCGCGATTATGCGGGCTTTTTTCCCAAAAAACTCTCCGGGGGTCTGCGGCGCCGCTTAAATATTGCCTGCGGCATCGCCCACCGCCCCCAACTGATCTTCCTAGATGAGCCCACCGTGGCGGTGGATGCGCAGTCCCGCAACTTCATTTTAGAGGGCATTCGCCGCCTCAATCGAGAAGGCGCCACCATTTTATACACCACCCACTATTTGGAAGAAGCCGAGGATCTTTGCAGCCGCATCGTCATCATGGACCACGGCCGAAACATTGCCGAAGGCACCAACGAGGAGCTAAAGGACCTTATTGACACGAAAGAAATCATCCGCCTGGAGCTTCCAAACCTCCCCGAAGCCGCCCACTCCTCCTTGAAGGAGCTGCCGCATCTTTGCGGGGTGGCTCAAGACGGGGACGTCTTTGAACTCTCCTTTGAGCGTGGCTCCAGCAACCTTGCCGCCCTCATCGCCTGGTTGGAGAAACAAAACCTCACCTACCAAAACCTCTACTCGAAAAAACCATCATTGAACCAAGTGTTCCTGGCACTGACGGGAAAGGAGCTGCGGGACTGATCATGGGAATTCATCTCAAATATCAAATGCTTCAATCCCTTCGGGAAAAAAGCTTTACGTTCTGGAACGTCATTTATCCCTTAATCATGGGTCTGCTGTTTTTTATCGCCTTCCAGCGGCTGATGACTCCACAGCCGCTTTCCGTCCGGGTGGGGGTGCCCCCGGGGTCGGTCTTTGAGGAGCAGTTGCAATCTGCGGATGGCTTTCAGGTGCAGCCCCTGCATCTTGAAGCGGCGAAGACGGCGCTGAGCGCCAAGACCATCGACGGGTATCTCGATGAGACTGGGACGCTTTTGGTGAACCAATCCGGCTTCAAGCAAAGCGTTCTTTATGCGGTGGCGGCTCAAGCCGAGCAGATGAACGCTCTGGGGATTCCCCTTTACGCCTATGATTTTTCCAAATCCTATACCCAAATCCAAGCGAGCACTCAAAACCCCTGGGCGATTCCCTTCTACAGCCTCATCGGTATGGTGGCCCTCTACAGCGTTTACGCGGGGGTGGAATACGCCCGCGCCATGCAGGCCAATCAAAGCACCGTGGCCTTGCGCATGAACGTCGTTCCCTTGAAAAAGCGCTCTTTTCTCTTCGGAGGCTTTGTGACGGGAATCCTTTTAAACTTTGGCTCAAACCTTATTTTGCTGGCCTTTCTCCGCTGGGGGCTGGGCTTACATCTGACGCAAAACCTGGCCCCCACCCTCCTCTTAGTGCTCCTTGGCAACCTCTTAGGGTTGGGCGTGGGCCTTTTCATCGGAGCCTCCAATCATTTTTCCCAGAACTTCAAGAACATGATGGCGGTGGGGTTGACCTTATTCATGGCTTCGCTCTCAGGCATGATGAGCCCCGAAGTTAAAACCGTGGTTCAAAACCAATGGCCCTTGTTGGACCGCTGGAATCCCGTCGCCATCATCACCACCGAGCTCTACCGGGTCAACGATTTACACCTAATGAATTCCTTTTATCCTGCCTTGGTGCGCCTTAGCCTCCTCACCATACTCTTTTTCGCCCTTGCGTTGCTGTTTTTAAGGAGGAAAACCTATGAGAGTCTTTAAATCCTTCAACATCCTGGTATTTCGCCAAAAATGGGTCATCCTAAGCTACCTCGGGATTTTTGTCTTGATCAGCCTGCTCAACACCAATCAGCTCGCCACCAAAACCCTAGGCTTTCAGCAAACCCTTCCCCGAGTGGCCCTCTTTCAAGAAAGCAGCGATCCCAAAGCTTTAGCTTTTGAAGCGTTTCTAAAAAAAGAGACCCGAAATTCTGAATTTCAAACGGATCAATCAAGTGCCAAAGAGAGCCTCTACCAAGGATACCTCGACGCCTTCGTCATCATCCCTGAGGACTTTTCCGTGCGCCTAGCTTCCGGCGAGCCCCCCGTTCTATTGACCTTGGACGAGCGGCAGGAGGGCGCACACTGGATTCGCCAGAAGATTGAAAAATACTTTCTTTTCTCCCAAGCTCAAAAAAAGGCCTTAGGCCAGGAGGATCCTGCCGCGCTCCAAGCCGCTCTTGCCGCAGAGCCGATCGTCAAGTTCACAAACGGGAGCACCACCACCAGCAAAGAGCGCATTGAACGCTATTACGCCACCTATTTCAAATTTACCGCCTACATCCTTGTCGCTATTTTCATCTTAGTCTTTGGGAACATCATGCGGGAATATTCAGAACCCAACGTTCTGCGAAGAAACAGCATCATTCCCATGAGCTCGACCAAATTTCAGCTGCAACTTATGGCGGGACAGCTCATCGTTTCCCTTTTCTTTGCTCTGTTCATGGTGGTCATCGCCTTTTTCATGCAACCTAGCTGCGCCAAGATCATTCATTGGGCCGCCCACGCCGTGAACGTCGTCGCCTTTGCCCTAGCCGCCTTGGGGCTGACCTTTCTCATCAATGCCATCACCCGCAACCGTTACGTCCACTCCGGCCTGTCCGTGGTGCTTTCTTTGGGCTTCTCCTTCATCTCAGGAGTCATGATCCCCAAGGAATTTTTAAGCCCTGCCGTGCTCACCGTCTCCCGGTTTTTTCCCATGGCTTACTACGTCGATGCGACGGACAACATCATTGCCCACGCCCCTTTTCTTCAAGAGGTCGGCATCCAGCTGCTCTTTGCCCTGGCGTTTACCGCTTTAGGTCTTGCCGTTTACCGACTGCGCCAACGGGAGGGTTTTTCTGTCTTGCAAAAAGCGTGACTGTTGCTTTTTTCTCTTTTGATCGCCAGCGTAACAAATGTTACAAGGCCTCTCGCCTCCTCCTTGCTATGATAAAGCCACAAGCAATGAACAAAAGCGCCCAAGGAGGACTCCATGAATAAAAAAGAGCAACTCAAATCCCTCATCAAGAAACTACACAATGGTCTGGACCGGGAAGAAGCCCGGCGCATCTTCCGCCGTGACTTTGGCCAAATTTCAACCCAAGAACTGGCCAAAGCCGAAGGCGAACTGGTGGAAGAAGGGATGCCGATTGAAGAAATTCAGCGCCTTTGCGACATCCATGCCTCCGTCTTTGAAGACGGCATTCAGTTTCTCCCCCGCCCGCAACAAGGACATCGCCCGCAAAACGAGATCCCCGGGCATCCCGCCTTCATCTTTCAAAAAGAAAACGAGGGACTCGAGGCCTTCATCGACAACGTGTATTCTCCCGCGCTCAATGCCTTTGACGGCACTGAACCCGCCAGAGAGACCTTAGTGGCGCACACCGAAACCCTCGCCAAAGTTTTTACCCATTACGTGCGCAAAGAGACGCTGCTTTTCCCCTTATTGGAGCGGGAAGGCATCCTCGCTCCCCCGAAGGTGATGTGGGGTGTGGACGATGAGAACCGAGCCCTATTCAAAAGCTTTTTACGGGACCTTGCGACCCTTTCCCCCAGCGAAGCTGCATCCCGAGGGGACCGTGTTTTGGAAGCGCTTCGCAGCATGATCCAAAAGGAGAACAACATTCTTTTGCCCATGATGATGGATCACTTCCACGCAAAAGACTGGGTCCTCATCGCCGAGGAATCCCGCCACATCGGGTTGGTGTTCACCGGAGCCTTGGAAGGAGCCTCACCCTCAGATGCTGCTGCATGGCTTGAGCGCCAATCCGCCAAGAATCCCTCCCCTTCTCTGGTTCTTTCCGGACCCATTACGCTGCCCTCTGGCGTCTTTGAGCCCCAAGAACTTACCTGTCTTTTGAACACCCTTCCCTGCGATCTCACCTTCGTTGGCGCCGACGACCGCGTCCATTATTTCTCAGAAGGCGCTCACCGCGTCTTCCCGAGAACCCGTTCCATCATCGGCCGGGAAGTGGCCAACTGCCATCCGCCCAAAAGCTTGCCCCTCGTTGAACGACTGATTCAGGAATTCAAGGACGGAACCAAGGATTCTGAATCGTTCTGGTTGCAAAAAGCCGGGGCCTTCATCCTCATTCGCTACTATGCGGTTCGTGATGAAGAGAACACCTATTTGGGCGTTTTAGAAGTCACCGAAGAAATCTCCGGCCTTCGCTCCTTGACGGGCCAAAAAACCCTCTTATCCTAACCGTCGCAACAAAGGGACAAAACCGCCCCCCGCGCTCTCGCCTCAAGGCTCAGGGAACGGGGGGCGGTTTCGTCCTTTGCAAGAATCTTTGGCCCCTAGGAGGGAGCCATGGGGGTGCAGACATCGATGAAGCCGCGCGGCGCAACATAAGCCGTCAGCTCCTCCAAGGAAAGCGCCACCATGGAGTGGTCGTCTCCGGCGGCAGGGTAGATGAGATCCTTGCCTTCCAAGGACACATCAAAATAGATGGGCACCCCAGGGAGCACCGCAAAGGGACAGACCCCGCCCACCTCATGACCGACGAGGCGTTGCACCAGCGGCGCTGGAATCAATTTGGCCTTGGCGCCGAAGGTTGCTTTGAATTTGGCGTTTTGAATCTTCACATTCCCGGCGCACACCACGATCAAGGGCTCTTCATTTAAAAGAAACGTCAGGGTTTTGGCAATTTGTTCTTCCCGGCAGCCAATGGCTTTCGCCGCCAAGGGCACCGTTGCGCTGGAGGCCTCCAATCGATGGATGCGCGCCCCCAATCCCCGCTCTTTCAAAAAGGCTTCCACGACTTCAAATGACATAACGGCTCCTTTCCCTTGGCCAAGGGATTTTCTTCCACTATAGCACAGTTTTCCTTGGCCCTTGACGGACTTCACCGAAATCAGGCCTTTGGGGTACAATAAACAAAGAGCGTCCAACGTTTTTGATGTATGCTTTCGAAAAAGCGTTCCCCCCTTCCCTTCTTCCGCTCTTCTTGAGGCCTTATGAACGAACTAATTGATGATCGCAGAACCCTACACCGCCATCCCGAAGCAGGCTTTACCGAATTTTTTGCTACCTCCCTGGTGGTTCGCCGCTTAATGCAGTACGGCTACGAAGTGCACTGGGGCCGTGAGATTTATGAAACGGAACGAATGGGTCCTCCAGACGCCGAACGTTTGGCTGCGGCTAAGGCCCGGGCCCTTATCTTGGGCGTTCCTCCAGAAGATCTGGCCGTGATGGAGGGCGGGTACACCGGCGCCATCGCCCGCCTCAAAAAAGGAGAAGGCCCCGTCATCGCCTTACGCTTTGACATGGACTGCGTGGAGGTCCAAGAGGATCATCCCATGTGTTCCTACGCTTCCGATACACCGGGCCTGATGCACGCCTGCGGTCACGACGGCCACACGGCGGTGGGCTTATCCTTGGCCAAACGCCTGGCAAAGGCGCCCTTTGAGGGAACTTTGTTGCTGATTTTTCAGCCTGCAGAAGAAGGGGTGAGGGGCGGCGCGGTTCTCTCGCAAAGTGCCCTTTTAAAGGATGTGGATTATTTTATTGCCGGGCACCTTGGCATCACCGGAGGAGAAAAGGATCTGCTCATTCCCAGCATCAGCGAATCGATGAACACCGCCAAATGGGATGTTGAGATCCAAGGCGAATCCGTCCATGCCGCCCTGTATCCTGAAAAAGGCATTCATGCCCTGCGGGCCGCGGCGGATTTGGTTTGCTCTTTATATGAACTGCCGCCTCCCCAAGGCGGGCAAAGCCGCCTCAACGTCGGAACCTTCCATTCAGGAACGGGACGCAACGTGGTGCCCGATCGAGCCTATCTGCAGCTGGAAACCCGCGGCAGCACTCCGATGGTTCACGATCAGCTGGTGGAGGACCTGGACGAACTTTGCCGCCTGATTGCAGATCGTCATGGCGTCCGCCTGAAAAAAACGCTGGTGGGTCGTGCCCTCTACAGCGAGCCGAGCCCCTACCTCATTGAGACTGCCCGTCTATTTTGCACCGAGGCCGGCCTTCTTTTGGATGACACCCCGCGCCCCATGATGGGTTCGGAGGACGCCTTCCACTTCATCCATGAAATTAAAAAACATGGCGGTCAGGGAATTTATCTGCTTTTTGGCACTCACATCGACGCCCCGCACCACCACGCTCGCTTTGACTTCAACGAGGGAATCTTAGAGAAAATGGTGGTTTTTTATCAGGGGTTCACCCGCCACCTCTTCCAAACGACCCCCGCTTTATTTTAACGACAAAGCACCCGCCCCAAAGGAAGAATTCCTTGGCCGTGGGTGCTTTTCTTTTTTGGGCTTGCGGGTCATTCTTTTGAGAGCAGATGCCCCAAAATCTCCCGTTTATAGGCTAAGAATTCCGCACAGAGGGGAAAATCCTGACGCCGGGGCTTGGGTTCTTGGATCGTCACTTCAAAGGCGATGTGGGCGGGAGTGCCGGCAAGAATCAACACCCGATCCGACAAGAGGATGGCTTCCTCCACGTCGTGGGTGATGAAAAGCGTCGTTAAGCGGATTTCTTCCATGATGCCTAAAAACCAGCGGTGCATGGCGCTTTTGGTGATGGGATCCAGCGCCGAGAACGGCTCATCCAACAGGGCCAGATCGCTTGAAAAAAGATAGGTCCGAAGAAGCGCCGAGCGCTGGCGCATGCCGCCCGAGAGCTGTCCTGGGTATTTGTGTTGCGTCCCCTCCAAGCCAAAGGCTGCAAAATGGGCCAGGGCCTTCGATCGGGCCCGCTCCTTCTTCTCTCCGCGAATGACTAAAGGTAGGGCGATGTTGTCCAACACGGTTTTATAGGGGAGCAACAGATCCTTTTGCAGCATGTAGGAAACATACCCGGCCTGCCCTGTGCGATCCGTGCCGCGCAAAAGCACTCGCCCACTGTCGGGGCGCCCGAGTCCTGCGATGATGTTGAAAAGGGTTGTTTTCCCTGCGCCAGAGAGGCCCAGCAGGCTCACAAGTTCGCCCTCGCGCACCGCCAAAGAAAGATCCGAAAGAACCGTCTGGCCCCCAAAGGATTTTTTCACCCGTTCCACGGAGAGCACGAGGGGTTGCGAGGCGGGAGCCTCTTGCGACTTATGGGAGGAAGTCATTGGTAAAACCAAAGTTTTCGGGGATTTTTCGGGGAATCAGCTGATTGGTCCAAAGCCATTCATAAAAGGCGTTCCAGCGCTCAGCCTGGAACTTCCCCCAATGAGCCTCGCCGGATAAATACTGCTTGGACACCCATTCTTGGCTGGCTTGGACCAAGGCATCATCCAGTTCGCCTGCGTGTTCCAAGAGCGCCTTTGCAGCCGCTTTGGGGTCTTTTGCGGCGGCTTCGTAGCCTTTTTGCGTGGCCCGAAGAAAGGCCCGTACAAGGTCTGGATCCTTGGCGATGACTTCATTGGACGCTACGAGAATGGGCGTATAGTAGTCAAAGACCGGATTGATGTCCTTGAAGCTAAAATAATCGAAGGGGAATCCCTTCAGCTTCGCGTGCACGGCACTCCAGCCGTAAAAGACCCACACGGCGTCAATCTGCTTGCTTTTAAGGGATGCCACCTCGTCCTCCGTGTTGTTGGGAATCAAGGTCACCTTCTGAAAGGAGCCCCCATCGGTTTCGACGACGTTTTTCAGCATGGCCTTCTCCACCGCATTATCCCAAGTGGCGTAGCGCGCCCCTTCAAGTCCTTTGGGTCGATCAAGCCCCTCTCCTTTTCGAGAAAGAATCCCCGAGGTGTTGTGCGAAAGAATCGCCGCTACGGCGGTTACCGGAACGCTTTGGGCCGCGGTAAAGGCCGGGGCCAAGGTATCCTGGGCATCAATGCCAAACTGGGCCTTTCCTGCACCCACCAATGCGGAAGCTCCGCCCTCCGGCGGGGTTTGGATCGTTACTTTAAGACCTTCTTGTTGGTAAAAGCCCTGCTTTTGGGCCAGGAAGAGCCCCGAGTGGTTGGTGTTGGCGGTCCAGTCCAAAAGGACGGTAACCTCTTTCAGCTTTTTTGCTTTCGGGTTCGTCGAAGAATCCTTCGGCGCAAAGGAGCAGGCCCCCAGAAAAAGGACCGCGCAAAGAAGCAAGGAACCCAATAAATGGCGTCGTTTCATGAAGAATCTCCTTTAACTTGCAATGAATGTTCGATGGATCGCAGGCAGTTACACGCTTTTGGGGTCCGAATCCTTGAAGTCCCAGGGCGTGAGTTTTCGGTGCAGGGCGTTCACGGCGGCCATGAGCAGCAAACTCAAAAGAGAAATCACAAAGATCACGGCAAACATTTTATCGTAGGAATAGGCTTTACGCACCCGAGTCATATACACCCCCAGTCCGGAAAATCCCCCCAGCCATTCAGCGATCACAGCCCCTACGATGGAGTAGGAGGCGGCGATGCGAAGGCTGGCAAAAAAAGGGTGCAGGGCCGAGGGGAGCTTGATGTGCCAAAAGATCTCCAAGGGGCTCGCCCCCATGGACCGCAACAGATTCACCCCATCGGCATCGTGATCGGCAAACCCCGATAAGAGACCGATGGCGATGGGAAAAAAGGTCGTCAGGATGATTAAGAGAACCTTGGGCAAAATGCCATAGCCAAACCAAAGCACCAAAAGGGGGGCAATGGCCACCGTGGGTACGGTCTGGCTGATGACCACCAAGGGATACATGGCGCTTTTGACCGGTGCGAAACCATCCATCAAGACGGCCAGAAAAAACCCCAAAACCACCCCCAACCCCAGGCCCAATAGCGCTTCCAAAAGGGTGATGCCGCTGTGGCGCAAAAGCAGCGGTGCATCCGAAACCAGAGCTTTCAACACCTGGATCGGAGAAGGCACGAGGTAGCCGGGAAGCATACCGCTCAAGGAGAGGATTTGCCAAAGAATCAGCAGCGTCAACAGGGCGGACCAGGAGATCAGCTTATCCTTGATGCTTGCTCGTTTTTTCATCAATGGTCAGAACGCCTCCTTGCGGCGCGTAGACGGATTTCAAATACATGGAGACGCTGGGCGCCCCTTCCTCTATGGCAATTTCCTGGCACCGTTTGGCCACAGCCATGAGATCGTCAAAATCCCCTTCCAAGGTGGTCTCAAAAGGCCCCACCACATAGGGAATCCCCGTGGAGCGAATGTAGTCGATGACGGCGTCGACGATGCGCAAAAGCTCTTTTTGCTCGTGGACGGCGGGTAAAATTTGTATGGCAATGCTCGCGTTCATACAGTAAAACACTCCTTTTTTCATTGGACCGGCGGAGCGCCATGCCGTGATGGAACCACTAAAAAAACACCGCGCCCGGACATTGGTCAGGCACCGTGTTGTGATCCACTTTTAGCTTGGACCTTCCCTTGGCTGGACTCCTCCAGATCAGGTGAAGGGTTCAGACTGCGTCTGTCTCAGCGACTCAAAGAATTTCTTCTTCCAAGCGCACCCCCGGTTCATTGAATTCATCGTATCACTGCTGTTTTTTCCTGTCAATCAACCCCTAAAAGCCTGTCCTTAATGGCTTTTTCATGGGAACTGTCTATAATGGTACTATGAAAACAATTCGCGTCAATATGATTTCAGAAACAGAGTTTACCGTCAAAGGTCATGGCGTGCACACCGCCTATGTGGAAATCACAAGGGCCCTGGAGAATAATCCCAGAGTCTGCGTCGCCGTCAACGCCACCGGCGACTTTGACATCGTCCACATCCAAACCATGGGCTTTTACAGCCTACGTTGCCTCCTGCGCCGAGGAGGAAAAAAAGTCGTCTCGGGTCATCTGGTGCCCGAGTCCTTTCTCGGGTCCATTCGTGGGGCAAAGCACTGGGCATGGGCCGCTCGACGCTACCTTAAATTCTTCTACGGCAAGGCAGACCTAGTCTTGGCCTGTTCAGGCTCCGTGGCGAAGGAGCTGCGAGAAAACATGCACCTGACCAACTGCGACATCCTCTACAACTCCATCGACATGTCCAAGTACGAATGTACTGAGGCCGATCGCAAAGCCCAGCGCAAAGCCCAAGGGATTCCCGAAGACGCCTTCGTGATCCTTGGCAATGGGCAGCTTCAGCCCCGCAAGCGCTTTGATCTCTTTGTTCAGCTGGCCAATGAGCGGCCCGAATACCGATTCATCTGGGTGGGCGGCATCCCCTTTGGCTTATTGGGCGACGAAGCCCAAAAGATGAAGCGTCTGGCCGACGATGCGCCCAAAAACCTCACGGTGACGGGCGTCATTGATTTGGAAGCGGTCCGTCCCTACTACCATTGCGCCGATGCTTTTTGGCTTCCGGCCCTGCAGGAAAACCACCCCATGTGCGTATTGGAGGCTGCGGGAGCCGGCCTGCCCATCGTATTGCGGGACATTCCCAACTACAAAGACACCTTTGTCGGCGGCGCCCTCATGGCCCAAGACGATGCTGGCTTTGCGCCTTTATTGGACCGCCTAGCCCAAGATGCTGCTTACCGGCACGAATGGGCGGATCGCTCCAAACTCATTAAGGAACGCTTTGACAGCAAAAACGCCGCGAACCGACTCATTGATTTCTACGAGTCGCTCCTAGACTCCTGCCGGGACTCTTCATAAAAGCCATCGAAATCCCCCCGCAAGGCCGCTTCATTAAGAGAACCCGGTCTTGCGGGGGGCGTTTTTTTTAAGAATTGATGCAAGCGCTTTAGAGGCCCTCGAAGGGGGCGCCTCCTGGCATGATCTTTTGCAGCAGCCGTTCGGATAACGGTTCTTTTCTTCGAGGCGGGCTCTCCAAGGTCAGCTCATACACCTTGATGATCCCCTCGTAGAAGGCTTCTTTGGAGTAGCGTTGAGCGATATCCACGGCCTGGAGCGCCATGCTTTGTCGAAGAAGCGGATCCTGTTTCAAGCGCATCACTGCCGTCAGGAACTCTTCCTTGGTTTCATACTGCCATCCGTTGACTCCATCATAGAGGACCTCCTCCAGACAGGCATCCTTGCGGCAGATGCTGGGAAGACCTGCAGCCAGGGCTTCCACATAGGTAAGTCCTTGGGTTTCCGAGGTGGAGGCGGAGACGAAAACATCCGCCATCTGGTAATAGCGAGCCACCTCTTCGGGTTGAACCATGCCCGTAAAGATCACGCGATCGCCCAAGTTCTCCTGGGCAACGAAGCTCTCCAAAACCTTTTTATAGGGCCCCCCGCCCACCACAGCCAGACGGATTCCAGCGGGCAGCTCGTGCAAGAAGGCCATAATTTCCTCAATGTTCTTCTCTTTGGCCAAACGGCCCAAAAAGACCAACAAAAGCTCCTCGGGCGCTACTTTGAAAGAACTGCGGAGCGCTTCACGCTCGTCAGGATCCACAAGAGTAAAGCGAGAAAGATCAATTCCCGTCGGCACAATAGAGATGGGGGTCTCCACGCCGTAGCCCTCCAAAAGGGTCTCGACCTTACGCGTGGGCACGACGACGCGATCCACCCGGTGCAACACGTTCTGTGAAAATTTGCGAACGAGGCTGCGCCCCAAGGCGGCATTGGCGGAAAAATAATGTACGTAATCCTCATACACCGTGTGATAGGTATGCACGATGGGAATATCCAGCTTGGATGCGATCATCTGAGCCAGAACAAAGGTGGAAAACTCACACTGAGTATGAATCAAATCCGGGCCCCATTCCCGGATTTCTTTAAGTTCTTGGGTGCCAAGGGTCCTCATGATGCGGGCGCCGGGATAGAGAACCCCTGCGGAAAAAGACGGCACCTCATAGACGCAGGCTTCGCTTTCCGCCGCTTCTTTTTGCTTCAAGGTCAAGATTTTCACTTCATGGCCGTGGGCTTCCAGCTGTTCTTGAAGATTCAAAATCGAAGTGACCACCCCGTTCACTGTCGGGGCAAACCAGTCGCTTGTAATGAGTACTCTCATAGAATCGTCTCCGTGGGTTAGTGCAGATGGTGGAGCAACCGCTGAAAGCCAAAGTTCAGCAGCAAGGTATAGAAAATGACGCCCAAGGGCTTGCCCAATAAAATGATGATGATGAATTTTCGAAAGGGCATCCGCGTCATACCCGCAAGATAGCATAATAAGTCATCGGGGGCCAAGGGCAGAAAGATGCAGACCGCAAACCATTTATGAAACTTTTTTTCATCCGCATCCAGCCATTTTTTGTATTTGTCAAAGGTCTTCTCCGAGCTGAAAAGACGCACGACATTCATTCCATAGCGTCGAGCCAGGTAAAAATTCACCGATGAGCCGCAGCAGTTGCCGATGTAGTTGCAGATGATGCCCCCTATAGGACCAAAAAGCAAAATACCGCCGAGATTCCCCACCGCGCCAGGAACCACCATAAAGATGGATTGCAAGGTGATGAAGATCGTATAAATGATGGGAGCTGCAATGCCGAAAGGGCGGATGAACGACGCCATGGCGTCCTTGGATTGGAAAATCCCTGCCCGGATGCCGTAGACAAAAAAAACCACCGCCAAGGTAAGGGTCACAAGGGATATGATATTGAGGATTTTCTTTTGCTTTTCCATGTTTTTCCCGTCCATCCTCCAAGCTCGTCATGAATCCGCCTCATTGGGGGATGAGGGAGGTCATACCTCTTCTATTTTGCCGGAATAATATTAACGTTCCATTAAAGGCCCCTAATTTTCGCCGAAACTTCGCCGGTTCCAACAAGAGTTGGATTTTTAAGGCAAAGAGAACGTTTACCATTCGTTGCGAACTCCAGGGGTGCCCAACGGTTCAAAGGCCCCGAAAAAGGGCGGGGCGATGCTTTTTAGATCTTTTCCTCATTATCCCCTCTCGGATCCAAAAAGAAAAGGGGCGAACCCTGCGCGGGCGCACGAACGACTGGCGCGTCCCGAAAAGCAATCAACCCCGGCCCCTCCAAGAGTCCTCAGGGAGGGGCCGGGGTTGATCTTCATTTAAGGTCGCTGAGGGCCTGCAAGGGACTGTTCGCCCTCGCTCAGCGAAAAGGGATTCTCTAGAATCCTTTTCCTGTGATGGCCCGTTTGATGGCGATGAGGATGCACGCACCGATGACGGAGAAGAGCAGTCCCTGCCAAGTAAATTCAACCAATTGCGTGTGGAAAATCGCGGTGGAAATCCAAGAACCGATAAAGGAACCAATAATACCGACCACGATGTTCATGAGAAGAGATTTTTTATCCCCCATGACCAATCCGGCCAACCAACCGACGACAGCACCAAACAAAATCCAAAGAACAATTCCCATAGTGTACCTCCTTAAGGTGTCTTGTTGTGACGTATCATCCACTCTTCGTCAGGAAGAGAAAGACAATCGATAAAAATGCGTCGAAGTCCCTGCCAAGGGAGCACGCCCTTAAGCGTCTTTCCCCTGTTCCGGAGCTTCTTTCTTCTCGCCCCCATCCTCGCTCTGAGGCGCAATGCCTTTGGAGCCAATTTCATAGCGCTTGGCCTGATTCACGGGGCGGTCGTCCATGGGCCAAGTGGGCTCCATTTTCCGATCTTTCTCCAAGTTATAATCTTCCCGAGGATCTTTTGGATCTTTTTTCAAAACAAACGCCTCCTTTTCCCAAAAGGGGTTGTGCCACCGACGCCGCTTCCTAAGATTCAGGGGGGGGTGATCTATATTTATTTTATTAGAGCCCCATTGGTTTGGGCGAACTTATCCTTTAATTTCATCAAACGATCGCATTTTGTTCAATTGGTTTATAGCTTGGTTACAATCCCTGACCGTTTTGCCTTACGCTCCACCCTCCCTCAAAATAACCACTGATACCAAACAATAATTTCATTAGGCATCGCCTTTTTTTGGCGGCGGATCGTCTCCTTCGCCCATGAAAAAAAGGCCCTCCCAGAGGACCTTTTTTTCATGGGTTCAACAATCAAAGCGGCGCTTATTTGAGCTCTTTGGCTGCGCTTTGCCCCGCGATGCGGCCGAACACGATGATATCCGTCATGGCGTTCCCACCGATGCGGTTGCCGCCATGGATGCCTCCTGTGCATTCCCCGGCGGCGTAAAGGCCGGGCAGCACGTTGCCTTCTTGATCCAATACTTGGGCCGAAGCATTAATCTTCAACCCCCCCATGGTGTGGTGAATCGAAGGCTTAACTTTAATGGCATAGTAAGAACCGACGCTAAGGGGCTCGGTCAAGTGGGTGCGTCCAAAGGATGCGTCCTTTTGGGCCGCGACGGCGTCTGCATAGGCCGTCATGGTCGAGGCCACCTGAGCCTCCGGCATCTGGACGGCTTTGGCCAACGAAGCCAAATCCTTTGCCTCCACGGCATAGCCTTTTTTGATGTATCCATCTAAGGATTTGTTTTTCGAGCGCATTTCCTGGTTCATGATGAGCCAAGCGACGCCGCCTTTTTGCTCCATGATGTTCTTACTGACGACATCCCGAGTCTGCAATTCATCGATGAAGCGCTTTCCGTCCTGATTCAAAAGGATGGCACCGTCTCCCCGCAGGGCTTCGGTAAACATATAGCCGGTTTCCGGATCCGTCGTGGGGTGGATCTGGATCTGATCCATCTGAGTTAGGGCGGCTCCAACCGCCTGGGCCATCAAAATCCCCGTTCCCTTGGCGCCCTCGTGGTTGGTGGTGGAGAACCCTTTCAAGTTCGGGTTATACCCCTCGACCATCTCGTGGTTTGCCCCAAAGCCCCCTGTGGCGACGATAACGGCCTTCGCGTGAATGCGGAACGTCTGTCCCTTGGCACTCTTCGCCTCGATTCCAGTGATTTTTCCCTCGTTTTGGAGAATCTTGGTGGCTTGGGTTTTTAAAAGCACTTCCACCTTCAGGTCGTTGAGCTTATTGGAGAGCACGCGCACAATCACCGGTCCGATGGCTGCTCCATCCTTGGGGGAATGCGTGCGAGGGTTGGTGGCGCCTCCCGTCAAGGTCACGCGCTCTAAGCCCGCGCCTAATTGGTTGACCCAATCCACCGCTTCTGAGGAATGGTCCACCAACACCCGAAGCAACGCCGGATCGTTGAGCTTTTTGCCCCCCTTGAAGGTGTCGTTGTAAAACGCCTCCCGGGTATCTTTCATCTTGAGGCCAGCCTGAACCTTAGTCTCGGCTGCGTTCATCCCCGCGGTGGCCCGCATGGTGTTCCCACCCGCCAAGGGCATCTGTTCCACGACAATGACCTTCTTGCCCGCCTTTGCCAGCTCCACCGCCGCGCTCATCCCGGCGCCGCCGGCGCCGATGACCACGGCATCGGTAGTTTGGGCTTCAATCTTTTGCGCCGGAGCCCCGACATATTTCTTCATCGCCTCAATATCGGCCCCTGCTTTGGTCAAGGCTTGGGTGACGGCGCTGAGTACGGCATGGCTCGATAAGGTGGCTCCGGTGATGGTATCGACGCCGATGCTTTGGCTTCGAAGAATCTCGGAAACCACTTCTTCCACGGCTTTATCGCCCAGGCCTTCGGTTTCTTTGGTTGCATCCGCAGTGATGCTGATGATTTTATCCTCGGAGACCTCGACCTTGGCCGTGACCTCTCCATTCATCCCTTTGGCGCTGCCTTCATAGGTTCCCGGCTTCATCTTTTGCTTGCTCGTTCCGGCGGGGGCTGTGCCCTGGGGCGCCGTTTGAGGTTTCGTGTCGGCTTGGGTGGCAACAGTCGCTTGGCCTGCGGCCGTTGCTTTCGAATCCGTAGGGGTTTTGCTGCAAGCGCTGAGGCTTACGGCAAGCACCATGCCCGTGAGGATCGAAAGAATGCGTTTGTTTTTCATTGGGGTACCTCCATGGTTGTCTTTAGTCCAATGACCATTGTATGTGATCAAAGTAACAATGTCTAGAAGAACCGACGCCCAATGCGCAAAGCCTCCTCTTATTTTCTCAAGAAAATGGGGGTGTTTTTTTGAAATTTTTATTTTTTCGTTTAAATCAGAAAGCGGACCTCCACCTGACCGCTACGGCCCCAAGTCCTTTCAATGGCTCGGGCACTCTCTTTGAGCTCTTTTGGATGAACCACTTCGTTTTGGCGCTCATCCAAATGAACGTTGATAAAATACTTTTTTCCAACTTTTTTCACGCCGAGATTCGTCATGGTATTCGCACCCGGCAAGTAGGCCTTGACGATGCGCTGCGTTTTCTCCAGGGTTTCCCGCTTCAAATGATTGCTGCCGGAGAGTTCATAGAAGCACTCGCGTAAGAGGCGAAGCGGCTCTTTGACTAAAAAAACAACCAATAGGAGGGTGATGGCCGCATCGCCCATGGTCCCCAAGGGCGCAAGCACCCCCTTTTGGGGTACCAGCGACAAGGTAAGAACCGTGGCGAAAATTCCCAAAGAAATCAGGCCGTCGATGCGGTTGGACTGGGCTTCGGTGTGCAACAGAACACTGGTTTGTTGAATGGATTCGTTGGCGCGCTTTAAAAACCGGTACAGCAAATAGCAAGCGACCACCATGGCCAATTCATAAAGGAGTATGGGCCCAAACAAAAGCCGTTGGGGGACTTCGCCTTTCAAGGTGCGTATGGTTTGTAAAAGCGCCGTCCATGAAGAGCCCAGCAGCAAAGCCAGGAGCACCAAGGAGCGAAGGATGCCATAAAGAGGCTCCAAAAAGAACCGGCCCGCGGGATAGCGCAAATCCTTACGCATGCTGTTTTTGGCAATAGATATGGCGATTAGATTGGAAAGTACCGCTAAAAAGGTGTAGGAGGCGTCCAAAAGCAAGGCTTTCATCCCCGTTTGCCAATAAACGAAAAGACCGATGAGCGCCAAAAAAAGATTGCTAAGAGAAGAGATGCGAAGGGTTTGTTGTTCCACCCTTTGAGTGGTTTCCATGAGGGCCTCTCCTTGTAGAGATGATTTCGCCGTGCTACACTTTAATGCACGACAGGATTCCTTAGAACCCTACTTAACGTTCTAGGATAATTAATTCAGGAAATTAACTAAGTTAACTAATACTTTAGCCAATCGTCTCCCCCCTGTCAAGGGGACGTCATAAGGAGCAGCCCATGGTGCCCATGAATTCCATCACCCGGGATTTTTTAGAATTATACGACAAGGTCAACGCGCTGCATCGCAGGCGCTGCCTGAGCATTCATCCAGAATTTTGCACCTTGTCCATCGATGACGATTATTATCTGGATACGCTTTATAATATGAAAAAAGCCAACCTGGGCGATTTCGCCAGCGCCATCGGTGTGACCAAGCCCGGCGTCACGAAGATCGTGCGCCGCTTTTTGGAAAAGGGCTATCTTGTGAAGACCCAATCGGAAACGGATCGCCGGCTCTTCTACATCACCTTGGCGCCCGAGTGGCAAGCGTATTTTGACCGGCTTTATGCCCTTTATGATGAAGTGATCCGGGATCTTTTGCAGGGCCTCGATGAAGAAACCATCGACACCTTTGCCGATTCCTTGCACCGCATCGCCGCCAATGCTCGCCGTATCGTGCACGCCGAAGAGCGCGACGGTGTTGAAGAATAATCCGAGCCCTCAGGACCCTTTGCGGGTCCTTTTTGCTTTTTGGTGGGTTTTTCAAAAGAAAGAGTGGACCGCGGTATAATGAAAGCAGAACAAAAGAGGCGGGAGTGATCCATCGCCCCGCCCCCCTTTCTTTGCTTTAAGGAGGTGTTTTCATGTCGTTGATCCGCGCTTATTTGGTTGCTCATCCCCCCATTCTCGTTCCTCAGGTGGGGCGGGGTGAAGAGCGGGCCGTGCAAAAAACGCGCAAGGCCTTCGCTGAAATCCGACAAGACCTTCAAGCAACCGCTCCTGAGACCGTGCTCCTCATCTCCCCCCACATGCCTTCGTTTGAAGAAGCCTTTGCTTTGGCGCAAGGTTCTGAGGACTTTGGATCCCTCGCTGCCTTCGGAGCCCCGCAGGTTGCTTCCCGAGTCGTCTATGACCGAGAGTTTCAAGCATCATTGGAAGAGTGTGCCGAAAAAGCCGGCCTTCCCTTGCGCTCCTTGAGCCCCCTCCCCTTAGATCACGGAGCCTTGGTGCCCTTAAGTGAGCTGCAAAGCGCCGTACCCCGCGCCCGTTGGATCCGGCTTGCGCCCTGCGGCCGCTCCTTGGCCGACCACTATCGTATGGGCCTACTGCTTCAACAAACCGCCGACGCCTTGCACCGAAACGTCAGCTTGATCGCCTCAGGTGATCTCTCGCACGCCCTCACCCCAGACGCCCCTTGCGGCTACTATGAAGAGGGCGCTCGCTATGATGCGCAAGTCATGGAGCACCTCGCCCAAAGCGACTTTCTGTCCATTTTAAATTTGGATCCTGCCTTGGTCGAAAAGGCCATGGCCTGCGCGCCCGGTCCCTTGGCCCTGCTCTTTGGGTTCCTCGATGGCCGCCAGGTGATCAGTGAGGTCTTGAGCTATGAAGGACCCTTTGGCGTGGGCTACGGCGTCTGCCGCTTTACACCGGGGGACTTGGATCCCCAAAGGCGCTGTGAGGCCCCCAGGGAATCTTCGGCCCTAGCTCCCCCCGCTCAAGCCCTTTGTTCGCTGCCGGTCCTTCTCGCCCGTTCCGTGCTTTGGCATCAACTCAATCACCGCAGCTTCTCCTTAGAGGCCTTTTGCCACGAAACCGCCTGGCCCCGAGACTTTTTAACCCAACCGCGGGGGGTCTTTGTCTGTTTGCACCGAGGCGACACCCTAAGAGGCTGCATGGGTACCCTCGAGCCCACCACCCAAAGCACCCGAGAAGAAATTGTGCAAAACGCCGGCTTGGCGGCTTTTGAAGACCCTCGTTTTCCCCCCGTTTCGCTCGATGAGTGGCCGTCCATCCGCTGTAGCGTGGAGGTCCTTGGCCCCTTGGAGGATGTGGCGGATGCCGCCCACCTCGACCCCCGCCGGTACGGCGTGGTGGTCTGTGCCAAGGGACGCAAAGGAGTGCTCTTGCCCAATCTTCCCGGCATCGAAACCGCGGCCCAGCAAGTGGATATTGCCCGTCAAAAAGCCGGACTTTCAGCGGATACCCCCCTTGCCTTATCGCGATTTGAGGTGGTGAGGTATCAATGATCCGCTGCACCCTTTGTCCGAACTTTTGTCTTTTGGACGCGCAATCCTACGGGCGCTGCGGCACTCGAAAAGAAGTTCACCAAAAAAATGTCTCCCGCTCCTTCGGGCAGATCACCAGCTTGGCCTTCGATCCCATCGAGAAAAAACCCCTGGCCTTTTACCATCCCGGCGCCAAAATTCTCTCCCTAGGCAGCTGGGGCTGCAATCTTCGTTGCCCTTTTTGTCAAAACCACGCCATCGCCGCTTCCCAGGTCCCCATGGGGCGTCGTTTTTCGCCTGAAAAGATCCACCGCCTCTGCCTTGAAGCGCGCGTCCAAGGCAATCTCGGTGCAGCCTTCACCTATAATGAGCCTACCATCTGCCCCGAATGGGTGGACGCCCTGGGATCCCTAATCCACGCCAGCGGCTTGAAGAACGTCTTAGTCACCAACGGCTACACCTCCCCCGAGAATTCTTCGCGTCTTTTGCCCCTCATCGACGCCTGCAACGTGGATCTCAAAGCCTTTCGGGAATCGCTCTATCAAGAACTGGGCGGTCATTTGGCGAGCGTTCAGTCTTTCATCCAAGAGTGGGCCCCCCACACCCACTTGGAAGTGACCTGCCTCATTGTGCCCGGATGGAACGATTCGTGGCAAGATATGGACGCCATGAGCCAATGGTTGGCAACGGTGGATCCGGATCTGCCGCTGCACCTGACTCGTTTTTTCCCATCTCACCACCTGAGCCATTTACCCCCCACCCCTTTGCCCACGCTATACGCCTTGCAAGAGATCGCCCAGCGTTCGCTGCGACGGGTCGTGCTGGGCAACGTTTAAGGGGACGCCGCCCAATCAATTGGTCCCTATTGAATTGGATGTAATAAAAATGAAACCCTTCTGTGAGGATGCTGTGTCACAATAAAGAAAAGGAGGGGACGCCATGCCGGAACTCCCTGAAGTCCAAACCATCGCTACAGCGCTTCATGCAGCACTGTGCGGGAAAATTATAGAAGCTGTGCGCTTCGATGTGCCTCGCTCCTTCCCTCAAGGAGAAGAAGGCGTGCGCCGACTCATCGGCCAACGCATCGATACCGTGCACCGGGAAGGCAAAGCCATTTTGCTGGAGCTCTCTTGCCAGGAGACGCTACTGATCCATCTTCGAATGACCGGTCAGCTTCTCGTCACCACCCCACAAAGCCCTGAATCCTTGAAAGAAACCCTGCCCAATTCCTCCACCCGCATGGAGTTTTCCCTCTCAAAAGAGTGTACTCTTTGGTTTAACGACACCCGCCGCTTCGGCCAAGTGACGCTGTTGACGCCTCTTGAGCGAACCCTGCATCCTTATTTATCCACCTTGGGCCCCGATCCCTTGGATCCCGAAGTTTCCGCAAAGACCCTTGAGACCATCTTGCAGCGTCGGCCCACCCACCGCATCAAACCCGCTCTCTTAGACCAGCACAATCTGGCAGGTCTTGGCAACATCTACTGCGATGAAGCACTTTTTCTGGCTGGAATCCACCCAGAACGGCGGGTGGGTTCCTTAAGTTCGGCAGAGCTTCACCGCCTCTTTGAAAGCATCCGCGAGGTGCTGACGCTGAGCCTCTCAAAAGGGGGCTCCACCCGAAGGGATTACCGACTGGTGGACGGCAAAGAGGGCCGCTACTTAGAGGAAGCCTTCGTCTATGGTCGTACTGGAGCCCCTTGCCGCCGCTGCAACACCCCCATTGAAAAAAGCAAAGTCTCGGGACGGGGCACTCATTTTTGTCCCCGCTGTCAGTCCTTGGGGCAAGAGGCCCCGTCTTCATCCACTCCCGCTTCGAAAGGAGGGCGCAACACCCCATGAAGCATCGACCCCTTTTGGTTCTTTTTCTCAGTGCCTTGTTTCTTTTCGCCTGCTCTGCGCCCCCGGCCTCTTCAACGGGATCGGCCAAAAGCCTTCCCTTACCGCCCGGGGCTAAAACCCTGACCCTCGCGGGTGGCTGTTTTTGGGGCGTGGAAGCCTATTTTGAACGAATTCCCGGGGTGTTGGACGCCGTCTCCGGCTACGCCAACGGCCAAAGCGACGTTGCAAGCTATGAGACCCTTAAAAAAACCGATCACGCCGAAGCCGTGCGAATCACCTACGATCCGCAAAAAGTCTCTGCCGCAGAGCTTTTAATTCACTTTTTGCGCATCATCGATCCCGTCAGCGTCAACCGCCAAGGCAACGATACGGGTCGGCAATACCGCACCGGCATCTATTATGAAGAAGAGTCCCTGCGGCTCATTGCCCAAGATCTTTTGCGCGAGACGCAAAAAAAATACAGCCAACCCCTGGCCGTGGAGGTCCTGCCCTTAAAGCATTTTGTCCGCGCGGAAGAGGATCATCAAGAGTACTTGGCCCGTCACCCCAACGGCTACTGCCACATCAATTTGAATCTCGCCAAGGAGCCCGTTCGTGTGGGAGGCCCCTACACCAAACCGCAAAACCTGCGCGAGCGTCTTTCGCCGCAGGCCTTCGCCGTCACCCAAGAGGGTGCCACGGAGCGACCGGGTACGAGCCCTCTGGATCAAGAGTTTCGGCCGGGGATTTACGTGGATGTGGTGACGGGCGAGCCCTTATTCTCCTCCGATGACAAATACGATGCTGGCTGTGGCTGGCCTTCTTTCACTCGCCCCATTTTGCCCAAAACGCTGAACCGCTTCCAAGACCTCTCCTTGTCCATGAACCGCACGGAGGTTCGCTCCAGTCAAAGCAACGCCCATTTGGGCCACGTTTTTGACGATGGCCCCAAGGATCGCGGGGGCAAGCGCTACTGCATCAACGGAGCGGCTCTCACCTTTATTGCGTTGGAGGAAATGGAGGCCAAGGGCTATGGCGCCTGGTTGCCCTTTGTTCAAAACCGTCCCCAAAAATAGAAACCGCTGGGCCAAGACTTGAGGCTTGCCCAAGACCCCTTCAAAAACCCCGAACCCCATAAGGCTCCCCGTACTGCATCTTTTTGCAGCAAGGGGAGCCTTATTCATGGGGGCGATCCCTTGACTAAAGGAGCCCCTATTTAGCGGATGCGCTGGATGGTGCGCTCACCCCCCAAAAGGTAAATGCGCTCCAAGGTCTTGGCCTTCAGGAATTCATTCACCTCAGGGATGGTGTGGTGTTTGTCTGAGAGAATGATGGGCATTGGGTGATGATTTAAGATCCCTGAGGCCACGGTACCGTCGGTGAGGGCATCGGCCGCTACGACAATCACTTCTTTGGGCAAAGGCGCATAGGCTTTGGCCACGGCAAGCGCCGTCAGGTATCGGTTGTCTGCGCCCAGGCGTTGGGTGTTGAGCTTCAGCGCCTCCAACTGCTGTTGCGTCTTTAAGGACAGGGCCCTCTCGCCCCCCAAAAGCACTGCTTTTTCTAGGGCGTGGGCTTTGAGGAACGCTTCGGTGGATCGTCCCAGGGTCGCTCCCTGGGCGTAGAGGATGGGGGCTGCTTCTTGATGTACCAAAAGGGCTGCCGAAAGGGCATCGGCATCATGAGCCCCGCTGCCGTTGACGACGAGGATGGTTTTGGAGCCGTTCTCTTGTAGGACTCGGTGGGCAATCTTTGCGGCGGTTTCATACCGAGTTTCCCCTGCGATACGCTCCACCACTAGGTTTTTGGGCAGTTGGTCCAAGGCCGCTTGGGCGATGCGTCTCTCACCGCCCAAAACCAAGAGTTTCTTTGCGCCCAAGCGCTGAATTTCCGCCAAAACCTTGGTTGGCATCTGATCGTTCTTCGAAAGGAGAATGGGCGCCTTCAATAGGGCTGAGAGGGAGGCGGCGGCAAGGGAATCGGCGCTGACCTCTCCTGTGGCCAAAAGAACCGTGTCGGCCGTTGGGTAAAAGCGCTTGCTGACTTCCACAGAGGTTTCGTAGCGATCGGTGCCTTGGATCTGCAAAACTTCCGGTTTGGGCTCTTTCACGATGGAGAAGGAATCCACCAATCGCACGCTGCGTTCGCCCTTGAGATCCCCTTCCACCTGGTAGAGCTCGGTCAAAAGCGTTCCATTCTTTACGGTGTATTTGGCAAAGTTTTGCACTTTGGAATCTCGCAAGTTGGCGTGTGAGGTTTCAAAACGAGGGCTCTTTTGGGGCTGCTCGCCAAAGGCAAAGAGGTTTTCATACTCGCCCAAAAGATCTTTTGTCAGCCAAGACAACGCCGGTCGAACCTTCTTCACATGATCAAGCCCTTTGCGGTAGATGTCGTCGTAGGCCTTCGTGCCTCCGGTGTTGGGCAACACAAAGGTCGTGCCCTCAGGGTTTACGAGGGTCTCGCGGCCCCCGCGCATCACATATTCATCGGCTACTTTTGCGTTGAACGGACTGACGCTTTGGGGCACATAGGCCAGAGATTTGGTGCGGGAGAGGACATGATCGTGGCCTTGCAATGCAAGGTCGATGTCCAGTTCATCGATGAGTTTCATGAATTCATCGCGTACTTTTTGAACGTCTTTATCTTGGAGGGAGTGATAACTCTTGGAGAACAACGGCTTGTGATAGTTTAAAATCACCCACTGGGCTCCGTTTTTGCGGGCGGCTTGCACATCTTTTTTAAGCCACTCCAGCTGAGCTTTTCCCAGCGCCTTGCCTTCGTTGTTTTTATTGTCGTTGGTATTGAGCACGACGAAGTGCACGCCATTGTAGTCATAGGAATAGTAGGTTCCCCCATCGTCAGGCCCCATGGCCGGCACATTGACGTGGTCGGTGTATTTATGAGGGAAGCGATCGGCGTAATTGATGCCGTATTCGTCGTGGTTTCCGGCGGTCATGGCCAGGGTCGTCTGTTGGAAGGACGCTTTGGACTTTTCAAATAAGTCCACCCACTCATCTTCCACTTCAGCAATCTCCACGACATCCCCCGTATGCACCACGAAATCGGCATCGGGATGCATCTTCAGCGCCCGCGCCAGGGTATCGGCGCCGTAGGCCGCTTCATCCATGAGGTGCTGGTTCCAAAAAGCGTTCTGCGTATCGGTGTAGTGAAGGAAGGAAAACGGGGCCCCGGCTCCCTTGGCCGTCTTAAACCGACCGACGCTGCTTTTTTCCCCTTTGTCACTCCTCACCTGGTAGTAGTAGGTCGTCCCTGGTTTGAGTCCGCGGGCCGTGGCTTTATAGGATATTTCCTGGACCTTTTCAACATCGATGGAGACGCTTTGCGTTTTGCGATCCTCAATTTCCTGAGATTGATCCCATACGCCGGGCTCCTTGCCTTCATCGGTGAAATACCGCAGGACCTGATTGGTTTTCTTATCCACCAGCTGGAAGAGGAAAAATCCCTTCTCATCCCGCTCCACGTAGTGGGACACGACGGGTTGAGCTATGGCTTCAAAACTGCGGGCGTTTTTCATATCTTTGGATTCCGACACCCAGAGCTTGGCGGGCGCAAGATCACTGGTGAACCAGTTGAAGCCTCGGGTGGTCTCGGGATCCCCATTGAAGGTCGCAATGAGCCGATTGGGGGTATTGTTTTTGGGATGGGGGCGTGTTTTGGGCTTTTGAACCCCTGCGGCCTGAGCCTTTAATTTCCCGATGCCGTCCAGACGATGCAGCGCCGCATCCTCCTGCGCTGTTTTTTCATCCAGTTTAAGCACCGCGGGTTCCTTGGCTGGGGCAAGATTTGGCGCAGGCGTTGCACCCGGCACCAAAAGTTGCGCACCAAGCGCTGCACTGAGCAGCAGGGATTGGAGCATTTTGAACATCAACGAATTCCTCCTCATGGGATATGTTTTGGACAACCCCATTGTCCTCAATCATTGTTAACTCCCCTTTGCCTCCATGTTAGATCCCGGCAAAGAAAGGATCGACGGCTCCGGTTTTCTTGCAAAAAAAAAACGATTCGCTCCCCCTTGATGCCCAAAGAGGAGACGAAGCGCTGATTTTATTTGACAGGTTGACCCGGCATCAGGCCGGATTCGTTGGCCACAAGTGGCAACGGACCCGGCTTTGCCCCACAAGTCGTGGCGCTGGGTCTTCGAGTGCGCATTGGGGTAACGCTTTGGGGCAGCGCGGATGGAAGGGACAGCCCGTTGGGATGCTGCTGGGATCGGGCAGTTCTCCTTTTAAAAGCAGCGATTTCGCCGGCGACACATCCAGCTTGGGCACCGCGGCAATGAGGGCCTGCGTATAGGGGTGGGCACGGTTTTGATAGACGTCCTCGGTGGGGCCGAGCTCCACGATCTGCCCAAGATACATGACGGCGATGCGATCGGACATGGCCCGCACCACATCGAGATTGTGGGAAATGAAAAGATAGGTCAGCCCGAGTTCTTCCTTGAGGTCGTTCATCAAATTCAGGACCTGAGCCTGCAAGGACACATCCAAAGACGAAACCGCCTCGTCGGCCACAAGCAGCTCCGGGTTTAAAATCAAAGCAAGGGCAATATTGAAGCGCTGGGCCTGTCCCCCCGACAGCTCCTTGGGATAGCGCGTCAAAAGCTCGCGACTTAGCCCCACGCGATGCAAAAGCTCCTGTAAAATCTCCTGGCGCTGCGTCCGGCTTTTGGTTCGGTGATGAAGGCGCAGAGGCTCTTCCAAAAGCCAGCCCAACGTCTTTTTGGGATTAAAGGAGGCCACGGAGTCCTGAAAAATCATCTGGATTTCGGTATCGATGCCGTGGGCTCTGCGATCCTTGCTACGAGTAATATCCTGCCCTCGGTAGCATATCTGCCCTTGGGTGGGCTTTTTTAATCCGGCAATCAGGTTTCCTAAGGTGGATTTCCCGGATCCCGATTCCCCCACAAGCCCCAGGATTTCTCCTTGGCGGATGGAAAGATCCACGCCACGCAGCGCCTGCACCTCAATGGGCTTGGCGAAGGGACTCTTGCGGCTTCGAAAGGCCCGCGTCAGCCCCTTAGTCTCCAGTAAATCCATCAAGCGTCCCTCCCTTCCATCAGGTGACAGCGAACCAGACTCGGCCCCACCTCATGATAGGCGGGCTCCTCGGTGAGGCAGCGGTCCATCACGTAGGGGCAACGCCCTTGAAAGCGGCATCCTTCCAGAATGGCCCCCGGATGCCCCAAAAGCTTGGCAAAGGGTCGCTTTTTTTGCGCCACAGAGCGGATGGCGGCCAAAAGTCCCTTCGTATAGGGATGGTGCGGTTGGGCAAAAAGCCGCTGCTTGGGCGCTTCCTCCATCAAGGTTCCCTGATACAAAAGATAGACGCGGTCGGCGTATTGATGCACCACGCCCAAATCATGGGAAATCAGCAGCACCGCTAAATTCAACTCCCGACGCAGCCGCTCCACAAGCTCCAACACCTGGGCTTGAATCGTCACGTCCAAGGCGGTCGTGGGCTCGTCCAAAATTAAAAGCTCGGGCCGCGCCACGACGGCCATGGCTAGGGCAATACGCTGACGCATGCCGCCGGAGAGCTCATGAGGATAGGATTCATAGATTTGCTCTGGGGGCGCTAGGCCTACTTGCTCTAAGGTCTCCAAAACGTCCTTTCGATGGTCCCGATAGCAAGGTCGTGCGTCTTTGGTGATCGCCTCACTGATTTGGTGCCCGACCTTCATCAAGGGGTTGAGCGCCGTCATGGCGTCTTGAAACACCATGGCGATGCCCGCTGTGGGGGCGGATCCTTTGGCCGAAAGGGGGCGCCCCTTCCATAAAATCTCTCCAGAGAGCACCTGGATCTTGGGGGGCAAAATCCCTGCCAGAGCAAGGCTCGTCAGGGTTTTCCCGGAACCCGACTCCCCGATGAGGCTTACAAACTCTCCAGGGGCAATGCGAAGATCCAAGCTTCGCACGATGGGTGTTTGTTGTCTGGACCGGCCAATGCAAAGCTTCTGAGTGGTCAATAAATCCATATTACGGTTCACTTTCTGCGCGAATGCGCACGCCATCCGCCATGAGGTGGAAGCCCAACACCAAAAGGGTTAACACCACCCCGGGAATCACTGCATAAAGGGGCTGAGTGAAAATATAGCCTTGGGCTTCGTTAAGCATTCTGCCCCAGGAGGGGTTGGGGGCTTGAACGCCCAGGCCCAGGTAGGAAAGGCCGGCCTCTGAGAGCACGGCGCCGGCAAAGCTTGTGGCGATGGTCACCGCAATGGGATTGACTAAATTGGGCAGAATATGGCGATACATGATGCGCAAAGGGCCTGCCCCACGAAGTCTTGCTGCCTGGATAAAGGCGTCGTCCCGATGCTTGATGTAGCCTGCTCGAATGATTCTCGTGAATCTTGGGACGCTCATGATGCCCAGGGCCAAAATAGTGTTGCGCATGCCTGTACCAAAAACGGCAATGAGCATCAGGGCCAAGAGCACCCCGGGAAAGGCCATCTGGGCATCGATGACCTTCATTAAGACGACATCCACCCAGCCGCCGAAGTACCCGGAAAAGGACCCCAAGAGAAGCCCCACCAGGAGCCCGAAGAGCACAGTGAAAAACCCCACTGCAAAGGCGACCTGGCCCCCCACCATCAGGCGAGATAAAAGATCCCGTCCAAAATGATCCGTTCCCAAAAGATGGGCGCCGCTTGGGGGCGCCAGGATCAATTGGAGATCCATGGCGCCGGGATCATAAGGCAGATAAAAAAAGCTCAAAAGCATCAGTAGGAACAGACTGCCCGTCAAAACGGCACCGATGCAAAAATTGGTGGAACGAAAGACTCCGCTCATAGATTACCTCCTGCGAATTCGTGGATCCAGCAGCGAATACGTCAAATCCACCAAAAAATTAACAGCGACCACCATAATGGATAAATACAGCACCAGCCCCTGAATCAACGGAAAATCCCGGGAATTGATGGAGGTGGCAATGAGGGATCCGATGCCCGGCAACGAAAAGACCGTCTCCACGATGATGCTCCCGCCCAGGGTATCCACCAGGATCATCCCAAAAACCGTCACCGCCGGCAGCAGGGCATTGCGCAGCACATGGCGCCGCATCACTTGAGGAAAGGTCAATCCCTTCAAGAGCGCCCCCCGGACATAGGGCGCCGACAGTTCATCCACTAGGGCATTGCGAAGGTAGCGCACCATCATGGCCGTATTGCCCACGGCAAGGCATACGGAGGGCAGAACGAGGGATTTCACCGCGCCCCAGGGACTTTCGGAAAATCGCACGTACTGACCGGCCGGAAGCCATCGCAGCGTCACCGAAAACAGCAGCATTAAAAGCATGCCCAACCAAAAATGAGGAATGGCCAGCCCCAATTGCGACAGCATGGAATACAGCGCACCAGCGGGTCCCTTGCTTCGCCGCGCCAAAAAGATGGAAAGGGGGATCCCGCATAAAAGCGTCAACAGCATGGTGAAGGCCACGAGGCTTCCCGTAACCTCCAAGCCGTGTCGGATGAGGGTTGCCACGGAGTCATCAAAGCGCAACGAATTCCCAAGATTCCCATGAAACACGCCTTGAATCCACTCGAAATATCGGGTGATCAGCGGCCGATCCAACCCCATCTGGTGGGTCAAAGCCTCCACCTGGAGCGGATCCGCATCGGCTCCGAGGATGATTTGTGCGGGATTGCCCGGCAGGACCTGAAACACAAAAAAGGTGATCACAGACACCAAAAGAATGGTGACCATAAAGGATACGATTTTTTTGAGATAGGTCATGAGGGCTCCTCCCTTGCAAAGAATCATTTCGAGGCCTCCCCAGTGGGGCTGCCTTTTTTTTGCAATAGCGCCCCATGGCCGGATCCTGCAAAAGACAAGAATTCCGTCCATGGGGCCTGCCGCTGGATCTTATGGTTCGAAGTAGAGGGCGCTCATATCCAAAAAGCGCACCGGGTAGTTCGTAAAGCCCTTTAAGTTCTTTTTAAAGGCCAACACCAAATTGGGGTCCATGATGTAGACGGAGGCGGCCTCCTCTACTAGTATCTTTTGCAACTGCTTATAGATGGCAACCCGCTCGGGGCCATCGGGTAATTCAATGCCCTTTTTGACGCCCGCATCAAAGGCGGGGTTGTTGAATTTGATGAAATTTTTGGGCCAGGTGCTGGCGTAGCGGCCGAGCACTTCATTGGGATCGAGCTTGCCGGTGAAGCCGATGATGGTCGAATCGTACTCCGCCTTAGAATACACTTTGTCGAGCCATTGCCCCCATTCCACCTGCTTGATTTCCAAACGGATGCCTGCTTTGGCCAATTGGTTTTGGAGGACCTGTGCCGTATCCACATGGAATTTATAGTTGGAGGGAACCGTGACGGTGGTGGTGAACCCCTCGGGGTAGCCGGCTTCCTTCAACAACTCCTTGGCTTTTGGGAGATCGGGCTTGTAGCGATCCAATCCTTGGGCGAAGTAGTGGGCCATGGCCGGACTGAAGTTGGACTCGAGCTTCGTGCCGTACTGGAGGGCGACGCTTTGGATGATTTCATCCTTATTGATGGCATAATTCATGGCCTGGCGCACCTTCACGCTGTCAAAGGGGGCTCGGGAGTTGTTGAGGGCCAAAAGCTGCACCATATTCTGCGGTACCGACACGACGTCAAACTCGGATTTGATGCCTGCGGCGTTGATCGCGTCCACGCCGGCAAAGTCCAATTCCCCGGACTTCAACGCCAGGAGGATGGAGGATGGGTCCGTCATGATGCGGAATTCACAAGAATCGATGCGGGGCATGCGTTCTTTGTTCCAGTATCCAGAGTGCTTTTTCAAGACCACCTTTTGGGAGGGATTGTAGCTGACGAATTGGAAGGGCCCGGTTCCATTGGGCTTTTGGGCTAGATCCACGGCCTGCTTGCGCACCACCGGAGAGAGCATGGCCGTCAAAAAGGACGTGTCGCTTTTTTTGAGCACGATGGTGATCCCCGACGGATCGGCCTTAATGCTGGCGATGTTCGCCATCTTGGAGCGTATGGGTTTTTCAAAGCCGATGCCGGCGTATTTTTGATACGTCCACACCACATCTTCGGGCCGCAAAGGAGCGCCGTCATGAAACAACACACCCTCGCGCAATTGAAACGTATAGGTCAATCCATCCGGGGACACCGTCCATTTTTGGGCCAGCCCGGGAACCAGTTCGCCTTTGGCGTTAAACCCTAAAAGTCCTTCATAGACGTTGAGCATAATGGCTTCGGTATCGGCTGCTGCATAAATGAAGGGGTCCAAAGAATCCGGCTCTGCGTTGATGGCGGTGCGCACCACGGCTTGCGTTGGTGCCGGCGTTCCCCCGGGCACGGATGCTTGGTTTTTGGGGGCGCAACTGGCCAATGCCCCCATGAGCAGGAACGGGCAAAGAGCCGCAGCCAGGCGAGATTTGAAGGATCGTTTGTTCATGTTCTTCTCCTTTTGGGGGACCGGATGCTTCCGGCCGCCTCTTTGTTTGGTTCGAAGCCCGAAGGCTTCCTGGGCCGTAGGGACCACTACTGCTTAAGCGTTTTTTTGAAAAGTCATTCCCGGAGTGGCCAAGAGCACCTCCCCACAGTAGCTTTCCTGGACCTCGCGCACGAGATCGGCGGGATCGCCAAAATGGGGCAGATGGGTCAAGATCAGTTTCTTGGGTCGGGACCGCGTCGCCAAATTGGCCACCTGTGTGGAGGATAAATGCCCTTTTAGAAGGCCCGTTTGGTGCGCATAGAGGGAGCATTCCGCAAGAAGCAGCCGAGCCCCTTGGCAAAACAAAGGGAGCTCCTCATACCATCCCGTATCCCAGGTGATGGTCAGAAGATTTTCCCGCCCCTGATGCAGCGACATGGCAAAAACCTTAGCGTCGTGGCGACCTCGCTGGAAGTGTATGGTGTACCCTTGTGCCAGGTCCAAGATGGTCTGCTCGTCATAGAGGATTTGCGCCGTCCAAGGACCAGCGTCCCCCCCTAAGGCTAGGCGTTCAGGCACATGCAGCGGTAGGACGGTTTTGCGCCGTCCCAGTTCGCCGTCGATGAGGGCGGCGTAGCTAAGGCAGCCAAGATCCGCCATATGGTCGTGGTGGCGATGGGAGATAATCACCCGGTCCAAAGCATAGGTCGGCACATAGCGGTCCAAGGTCATCAGCACCCCCGATCCGCAGTCGAGCAGTATCGTTTCGTGCGGCGTCTGCAATAAGCAGGCAAAGGTGGACGAATCCTTCGTGGGATACGCCCCCATGGTTCCAAGGATGGTGAGTTTCATTGAGGATTCCTCCTTGTGGTTGATTCGGACCTCACCCGCTTGATATTGTAACTCTTTTTGAGGGTTTCATGTCGCAAAAAAAATGAAGTTCCGAACTGAAAATTAGCAAAAGACCCGCGAAGGATCTGCGGATTGTTTCAAGATCCCGCCCGTTCTCTTTTAACGCAGGGATTTTCTTTGGTTTGAATATCGGCTCATCCCCTGGATATTGCCTGCTCTTTCACTGAATATATTCTCCAAGGGGCCCCTTCAGGACGAAGACCTCCTCTTTCGGATGCTTGCGGGATATCGCATCCCTTAGCATTGTTTTAAATTGGAAAAAATACTGTGTCTTTTTTATCTGAGCCCTCAGTGGGCGCCGGCAAGAGGTCCTTGTTCGAGGGTTGGGCGAGCGAAGATTGCAAGAAAGGATCCGCCAAAGCGACCCTGGCCTCAAAAATCCCGGCTGGCGCGTTATTGAGGCAGTTGCGCTTCCAGATAAATCGCCAAATGGTCGGAGCCCTTCAATACGATCGTCTCACTTTTTAGGATCTGCGCGTCCTTGGGAACCAAGAGATGGTCAATACCAGCGCGCAAAAAAAAGGGATGGGCGGTGTTCCAGGTTCCCCGCCGCCAAAAAGGAACCTTATGAAGCGCGTCTTGGTGTTCGGTCAGGGAGCTTAGGGCTCCATGGCGAAGGGTGGCATTGAAATCGCCCAAGATCCAAGCGTTTTTGCCCTCGCTTTGAACCCAATCACGGATGCGCTGCAAATCCTCATTCCAGAGGAATTCAAAGAAAGGCAGGGGGGGATAGGTATGGAGGCCCAAAATTTCCGGCCCCCGCGTTCCCTCTTTGGGCACCAGATGCAAGGTGCCCAGGCTGGTTTGGAAGACTGGTTTGGATTCGTAGCGCCCTAAAGAGCGGTGAACGATCGCCACTACAGGCTTCACGTTGTAGGGCTTGGGGGATTCGAAAAAATCATATTCGTCCACGGCAAGCCCCGCTCGTTCCATCACCGCCTTTAGGGGGTTGTCCCCCGCCCGAGGGCCCTCCTCCGATTCCCCTAAACTAAGCTCTGGGAACACCGCGACCTGGACGTTCAACTGCGTGAAAATCCGCCGGGCAATCTCTTCATCAAAGGTATGGAGCGCATTCCACGTTAAGAGACGAACCTTCGCTCCCTCCTTTTGAAGGGGTTCTTTCACGCCGCCGGAAACCCCAAGGCTTGTCAGGCTGAATAAAAAGAGGGCACTCAACAAAAAGCATAGGGCGTGGCAGTAGAACTTCAATTTTTTTTGCGCCCTCCCTTTCTTTTTTTGGCGGACGCTCCACAGGACGGATCCAAGACCTCCCGCGAAAAAAAACAGTCCCAGCGCCATGGGAAAGGCCAAAACCTGAGCGATGAAGGGTTGCGTCGACAAACGCTGATGGAAGGGAAGCTGTGGGGCGAAAAGATGCAGCAGCGCCAAAACCGAAAGCACCGTCAACAAAACGGCTAAAAAAGGCAAGATCCGGCCTCTTTTGGGCTTATCCTTTCGAGGGGGTCCCTCTTGGGGCCCTCCTTGAAGCAAACGGGGGGCTGATGGGGCGTCATTCGCTCGTTTCATGGGGTTCTCCTTATGACTTAGCTTTGAGGATGTCTTAAAAAGGAAAAAGGAAGAGGGGGCTATGAAACCCTTCTTCCTTTCATTATAGGGAGCCTTTTTCGGAGCGTCCACCCGAAAAAGCCCAATCCCTTTTGAGGGCGCGTCTTTAGGGGCGATGGGCGTAGCCCACGGCTTGCGACACCGATTGGAACCCGTGCGCCTGAAGGACCTTGGGCAGCTGCTCAATGATTTCCGGGCAAACATACGGATTGACGAAATTCTGTGTCCCAATGGCCACGGCACTGGCCCCGGCGTATAGAAATTCCAGCACATCCTGGGCGCAGGTGATGCCCCCCATGCCGATGATGGGAATTTGAACCACCGAATAAACCTCATGGATCATGCGGATGGCCACAGGACGAATCGCCGGGCCGGAAAGTCCGCCGGTTTTGTTGGCCAGCACTGGGCGGCCGGTCTTTAAATCCAGGCGCATGCCGGTGAGCGTGTTGATCATGGTGATGCCGTGCGCCCCCGCTTCTTCCACAGCCCGCGCCATGCCCTTGATGTCGGCGACGTTGGGGGAAAGCTTCATGTAGACGCTCTTTTCACTCACCTCAACGATGCGCTTGGTCAAATGGTAGGCCACTTCAGGATCCTGGCCGAACGCGATGCCGCCTTCCTTGACGTTGGGGCAGGAAATGTTGATTTCCAGGGCGCCCACATTTTCTACCTTTGAGATGCGCTCGGCTACGTAAAGGTAATCCTCTTCGGTATAGCCCGCCACGTTGCTGATGATGGGTAGTTCAAACCTCTCAAGCCACTTGAGTTCCTCCTGTACCGCCTCAATTCCTGGATTCATCAAGCCGATGGCGTTGAGCATGCCCTGAGGTGTTTCGGCAAGGCGAGGCATGGCATTGCCCGCTCTGGGTTCCCGCGTCACCGCCTTGATCATCAAAGACCCCAAAAGATTCAGATCCCAAAGCTCTGAAAATTCGCGGCCAAAGCCAAAGCACCCGGAAGCAGGCATAATGGGATTCTTCAAATTCAACCCCGGCAATTTTACGGAAAGATCCACAGAATTAGTCATGATATACCACCTCCCCCAAAGAAAAGACCGGTCCATCGGTGCAGACTCTGCGCAGTCCTGCCTTGGTGGGCGTCATGCAGCCATAGCAGGCCCCGATCCCACAAGCCATCCGCTCTTCAAAGGACAAATACCCCTTTTTTTTGCCTTGAAACGTCTCATCCACGGCCCGTAACATCGGCGAGGGCCCGCAAGCGTAGAGCACGTCAAAATCCAGGCCGTGGGTGGCGATGGCCTCCGTGACCAACCCATGATCGCCATAGCTTCCGTCATCCGTACAGATGATGGTGTTCCCCAGCGTCTGAAATTCAGCCTCGCAAAAGACCGACTCTCGATCCCGAAACCCCAATACGCTAGTGACTTGTGTGCCTTCTTTTTTGAGGCGGCACCCTAATTCATACAGCGGGGGCACCCCCACGCCGCCGCCAATGAGCAGCACCCTTTTGGCGTCGCTTTGGATGGGAAAGCCCGTTCCCAACGGCCCCACCACACTGAGGATTTGGCCGGGAGCCACTTGTGCGAGGGATCGCGTCCCCTCCCCCAGGATCTTATAAATCACGGAAAGTTCGTTGCGTTCTTTGGACGCTGAAAAAATGGAGAGGGGGCGGCGCAGCAAAAACCGGCCGTCGGGCAAGGCAATGTTCAAAAATGTTCCCGCCAAAAAATCAAAGGGCGCTTGCGCAGCGTCCAGCGTCATGCGAAACGTCTCCTTGGCAATCCGCTCTTGTCCCTTGACCCGCATTTTATGTTCCAATCGTTTCTTCATCAAAAGCTCCTCCCATCGTGCCCTTTTTAAGGGGGGACGCCCCCTGGCGCATCCCCCAATCCCCGTCAGCTCTTCTCTTCGTTCCTTCAACGCTTTTGGACCGGATCTTTATTCATTCCAGGGTTGAATGGAACCTTCTTGCATCAAAGGGATGCCGTCTTTAAAGACCCAGTCCACTCGCCCCTGAACCTCCCATCCGGCAAAGGGCGTGTTTTTCCCCATGCTTTGATGGTTCTTCGGATCGATGGTGTAGCGGGCGTTAAGATCGATTACGGCAAGATCGGCCTTGGCCCCCAGGCTAAGGCGCCCCCCCTCAAGAGAGAAAATTCGGGCGGGGGCGGTGCTCATGGCGTCCACCAAACGGCTGAGGGTAAGGTGCCCCGGCAGCACCAGGTGGGTATAAAGCAGGGGGAAGGATGTCTCCAGCCCAGTGATGCCAAAGGGAGAATCTTCAAGACCCCGGCTCTTTTCTTCTTCGGTGTGCGGTGCATGATCCGTGGCGATCGCTTCGATGATGCCTTCTTGAAGGCCCTCCAAGAGACGTTTTTGATCCTTCTTACTCCGCAAGGGCGGATTCATCTTCCACCGCCCGTCTTCTCTTAAATCTTCGTCGCACAGCAGCAGATGATGGGGGGTTACCTCCCCCGACACCTTAGCGCCCCATTCTTTGGCAAGCTTCAAAAGATCCACGCCTCGGTGCGTGGACATGTGGCAGATGTGGTAGCGGGCCCCGGTTTCATGGGCCAGTAGAAGGTCTCTTGCAATCTGCTGATCCTCCACGGCGCGAAGAATGCCGCGATACCCCTTGGCCTGGGCGTAGTCCCCGGCGTGGATGCAGCCGCCAAACAGCAAGCGTTCCTCCTCACAGTGGGCGGCGAGGACTCCATCGAGGCGAGCGACTTCTTTCATGGCCTCATACATCATGGCGCTGTCTTGCACGCCTTTCCCATCATCGGAAAACCCCACGGCTCCGGCTTCTTTTAGTTCGTCAAAATCCGTCAGCTCTTCGCCGCATTCGCCCTTAGTGATGGGGGCATAAAAGCCCACGGCGATGCCGGCTTCTTTTAAAGAGCGCTCCCTCATCTTGAGCATGCGCTGCGCCGTATCCGGGCATGGCGATACATTGGGCATGGCAAAAATCGTCGTGTATCCCCCAGCAATAGCTGCGCGAGCTCCCGTGCGAATGGTTTCCTTATGCGTGAAGCCCGGCTCGCGAAGATGCACATGAGGATCAATGAACCCCGGGACCAGAAGGCGGCCCGCAAGATCAATGCATTGGGCATCCTCCTGGGAAAGCTCCGGTTTTATGCGCTGAATCACGCCCTCGTCCAAAAGAACGTCCATTTTTTGAGTTTCGTTGCCCGCCACCAAAAGCGCCGCATGTTTCAAAAGGATCTTCATGCGTGATCCAACGCCCGCTCAATGACGGCCATGCGCACGTAAACTCCGTTTTCCATCTGCTTGAAGATGCGGGACTTGGGGCTTTCCACCAAATCCCCATCGATTTCCCAGCCACGGTTGAAGGGGGCGGGATGCATGATGATGGCGTGTTCTTGCATTTCGGCGTAGCGGGTTTTATTCAATCCATACGAAGTCAGGTATTCTTCCTGAGTCATGTTCATCCGATGTTCGTGCCGCTCGTGTTGCACCCGAAGGAGCATGGCGACATCCACCTTGGCAAAAGCCTCGTTGCAGTCGATGTAATCATAGGCCGGATCCTTTAAGGGCTCGGGGGCGCAGATGAAGACCTCCATGCCCAGGCGACGCATGACTTCAATGTTGGTTTTGGCCACTCGCGAGAAGCGGATGTCCCCTAAAATGAGGACCTTCAACCCTTCCAGGCGTCCAAACTCTTCCCGAATTGTCATCAGGTCCAACAGTGACTGGGTGGGGTGATCGCCGGCGCCATCGCCGCCGTTGAGCACGGGGATGTTGAGCTTACCCACCAGTTCTTCATAGTAGCGGACTTCTGAGGCACGGATCACCACCCCGCTAACGCCGATGGCTTCAAAAGTTTTGACCGTATCGTAGAGGGTTTCTCCTTTTTTGATGGAGGAGGCTTCAGGGTTCAAATTGATATCTTGAATCCCCAGCTTCTTCTGCGCCATGATGAAGGAGTTCTGGGTTCTTGTGGAGGGTTCAAAGAAGAGGTTGGCAAAGACGCAA
Organism: Clostridiaceae bacterium JG1575; assembly: GCA_002838815.1. GTDB lineage: Bacteria > Bacillota > Clostridia > Clostridiales > Clostridiaceae > JG1575. The sequence goes on from LQGW01000031.1 coordinate 66,208, forward strand.
TTGGCGTAGCTTTTTTTCTCGCCCTGCTTAAAGGCTTCGGCGCGGTCCAGAAGGTGCGTAATTTCCTCAAGGTCCAGTTCTTTTAAGGTGGTTAGATTTTTCAAGATTATTTCCTCCCTGTGAAATTTAAATTCTTGAAGGGGATGATCCCCGGGATTAAAAAAACCTCTTATCCCGCAGGATAAGAGGTTGGATGGTTTGCACCCACTGAATAAGCCGCAGCATGGGCGGCCCATCGGTTTCTCTTCTCAGCCTCACGGGACTGAATTAAAGCTTTCGTATTATTCTACCCTTGCCCCTTTTTTCATGTCAAGGTTGCTCAAAGGATTTATGGATTTGTCAATGGAACGCCGCGAAATCGCTAATTTTAGTGGGCTATTGAGCGAGCAACGCCTCTTGGATGCGCGCCAAGGCTTCCAGGATCTTCGCGGTGGGGCAGGCGAGGTTCATGCGTTCCCAAAGCGCGCCTTCTTCTCCAAAGAGAATTCCTTCGTCAAAAAAAACCTCAGCTTTTTTGTGAAGCCACGCTTCCAACTCTTGAGCGTTGAACCCCAGCGCGGAACAATCCATCCAAAGAAGATAGGTTCCTTCCAAGGGGGCGACGCGGATCATGGGCAGATGCTCCTTTACATACGCCCGGGCGGTCCGTTCATTTTCTTGCAACAGCTCAAGAAATCCTTCAAGCCAGTCCTCTGCCTCATTGTATGCGGCTTTTGCCGCCACATAACCTAGGGCATTGACCATCCCCACCCCGCTTAGCCTCGCTTCCTCCTGAAACGCCTGACGCTCCTGAGGATCCATAATAATGATGTTGGACGCAACGTATCCGGCGAGATTGAAGGTTTTTGAGGGGGCTGTAGCGGTCATCAGTCCCTTGGCTTCGGGTCCGATGAGGGACGCGAGGGGCCGGTGGCGGTGCCCTTTCAAAACGAGGTCGTGGTGGATTTCATCGCAGACCAAAAACACCCCATTTTCCCGGCAAATGCGATACACCGCCAACAGTTCCTCCTCACTCCAGACTCGTCCCACGGGGTTATGGGGGGAACAAAGAATCATTAAGGTGTTGGCCGGATCCTTGGCCAATTCTTCCAGCTGCGACAAATTCATCCGATAGCTGGCGTCTTCCTCAAGGAGGGGATTGGCCACAACGCAACGTCCGCTGCCTTCAATGGCGGTTCGAAAGGGGTAATACACCGGCGGTTGGATGATCACACCATCCCCAGGAGAAGAAAAGGCGCGCACGGCGTTGTAGAGCGCCGGGACGACTCCCGGGAAAGGGACGATGGCGTCTAAGGGCACCGTCCACTGGTGGCGCCGAGCCATCCAGGACGCCACGGCTTCTCGGTAGGCCTGGGTGGGTCCTGTATACCCTAAGACGTTTTCTTTCACGTACGCCGCCACGGCCTCGCCGATGACGGGCGGGTTCATAAGCTCCATATCCGCAACGGAATAGGGGATGACGCCTTGCGCCACCTGCGGATTCCATTCATCCATTTGATCCCATTTGTAGGCGCCGGTTCCTCGACGATTGGGGGCGGTTAAAAATGCTTGTTCCATCCTATACCTCCTGAGGAAGCGGATGCCTCCTAAGCTTCCTTTTCTTTCTTTTTTTTCGTGGAAATGAATCGCCCTTTTTCATCCCGAGCCAAAGAACGCTTGGGGGCATGGGCGGTGCTCGGGCGCTTGGGGGTAGCGTCTTGAGGCTTTTTCTTTGGGGCTTTTTTCGGACTGGTTTTTTCGCTGGTTTGATGTTCCGGATGTTCCCGGGCAAAGGATGCTAGGACGCCTTCCTCCAGCACGCATTCGGCCAGATTCTTCATCACTTGCCCCACCTTTAACTGCATGTAATCGCCTAAGGACCCTTCCGGCGGTGCGGCGCTCCTCCCTTCCCCCTCCCAAATGGGCTGAATCAGGGGATCGGATTCAGCTATTTTTTCCTTGGCGGCAAGGGCCGCCTCGTCTTCCCGGGCCATGCGCTCTCGAAGTTCTTCTTCCAGACGCATGCGCTGTTTTTCAAAGGCATCGGTGAGGGTGAAAAAGCCGGGAATGATGGGAATGGGCGGGTGGGAAATTCTTGGCCCGCGCAACACCTCCTGCTCATGCTCCCGCTCATCGATCTGGACGATTTCATCATCAAAGGTTTCATAAAATGTGATGGGACGCGACTCCATCTTTTTTTTGGCGTGAGGGTCATCTTTCATGAAGTTCTCCTTTGCGCTTTGCTCTTCAGGCTGAAAAAGCCAAAATTGAATCCTAAAAGCCGTACGGGTTTATTGTAGACGGGAATCATGAAGAGACTATGAAAAGAACCCCTAAGCGAAGAGAAACGACTCCTTTTTAGGGGAAAAACCTCGCCCAAAAGCTCGGGGAGCGCCCTCGGATCGTGCTACACTAAAGATGCTCCTAGGTTCGGGCAGGCCTCATCCACCGAACCGCCCCCCCTATTCCCCTAAAGAAATCAGGTGATTCCATGAATGATTCAGCTCCTTGCGTCGTTTCCTTATTAAAGGAACTCATCGCCATCAAAAGCATCAATCCCCCGGGCCTCGAGGAGGGCGTCCATGAGGTCTTGACCACGTTTTTTACTCGCTTTAAAATTCCCGTTCAAAGCCAAAGCATCGCGCCGGGCCGAAAAAATCTCATTGCGCATCTTCCCGGAAAAAATCCGCACCCTTTGGTGTTTACCGGTCACATGGATGTGGTTCCCGTCAGTTCAAAGGAACGCCTGCGCTGGCTTAGCGATCCCTTTGTCCCCACGGTGCAAAACAATCGTTTGTATGGGCGGGGCGCGGCCGATATGAAGTCCGGTCTCGCCGCCGCTGCCTGCGCCATGGCACAGGTGAAGTACGAGGGCCTAACGTTGCCCCATGACCTTCTTTTTTGCGCCACGGTGGATGAGGAATTCACCATGCGGGGCTCACAAGCCTTGATGTCGGATCCTCTTTTAAAAGATGCCTTAGGCATCGTGGTCTGCGAGCCAACCTCTTTGGCGTTATGTACCAAGGGCAAGGGCCGTACCTTCGGCCGCATCACCTTCTATGGGAGCACCGGGCACGGCAGTTCCCCGGGAGGCTGTAATGCCATCGATGCGGCCGTGGATTTGATTCAGAGGATGAAGGCGGAGGATTTTTCCCGTTGTGGGGATCCCAGCGCAGGCGAAACCTTTTGGCGAGCGCTCTCCATTCACGCCGGTGTCGATCCCGATGTCGTGCCGGATGAATGCGTTCTGGGCATCGATGCCCGTTTGGCTTTGGATCACGACCCGAAAGATATTTGGCTGCGCATGGACCGACTCTTGAGCCAGCAATCCCCGCCCCCTCGAGTGGTGGTTTTGGATGAGCGAGCTCCTTTTCGCACGCCGAAAGAGGATCCCTTGGTGCGCTTGGCCCAAAGGCTCCGCCATGAACTCCATCTCACAGCCCCAAACGACGTCTTCCCTGGAACCACCGACGGCACGAAGCTGCGCGCCCAAGGGGCTCCCTGCATCATCATAGGCCCCGGGGACCTCTCTTGTGTGCACCGAGAAAATGAATCCGTAGACCTTGAAGAAGTCCACCAGGCTTTTTTACTTTATCAGCGCCTGATGAAAGAATTCACCATTGAGGACCCTCTCTTGCGCCCCTAAAAGTCCCTTTGACGTGCATCAAAAGACCCCTCTTGTGCCGTTAAGTGATGACAACAACACGAAACCAAGAAGGGGATCCCCTTACAGGTCTCCTTTTACCCTTGAACTTGCGAACGCCTGATCCTGTGGTCCGCCTGGGACGTCAACCTCAAATAAGGACGATCCCCAAACGTCAGTCCCTTAAAAGAGCCGCCGACGCCCGCCGATCCTAGCGTAAAACAACCACAGCCCCTTCTTCACCTCAAGAGCCTAGCGCTCCAAAGGGCAAAGAGGGGGCTGTGGTTGTTTTGAGTTAAGAGGCGCTGCCGCTAAGGATCTTCATCGACTGCCCAACGCCCTACATTCCGTAAAAGAGTTTGTCTGTTGCAAAGGCATCATCTGAAGTATAGTCAATGCCCAAAGCCCGCAGGGTTTTCTCATCGTTGGTGGTGAGGATGGTGGTGGAATGAAGATTCACACCGTCCAGCGCCCCAATGCAGTCGAAGGCCGCCTGAGCCATGGGGTTTGTCGCCGCCGACATGGATAAGGCAATGAGGATTTCATTGAGATTCAACAAACTCTCCTGCAGATGAGAGGTGTGCTGCTTGAGCTTCAAGATGGGCTGAAGCACCACCGGAGAGAGCAAATAAATGCCATCGTTGATGTTGGCCAAATACTTCAACGCGTTGAGCACTGCGGCAGCCGTGGCCTGCATCATATTTTTTCTTTTGCCCGTGATCAAGGTGCCGCAATTGAGCTCAAGAGCCACCACGCAGGCTGGTTCCAAATCACTGGAGCTCATGGTGGCTGCGGTCTCGCGAGCCGCCAAAACAACCTTGCGGTTGCGCTCCGAGAGATTCATTTTCTCCATGAGCATTCGGCTGCGCTCAAAGGCTTCGGCATCGATGAGTCCTTTTTTATAATCCACCGACGCTTTGAAAAAGCGGCGGATGATTTCCTGCTTTGCCGCTTCTTGAACCGCAGCATCATCAAAAATTCCAGAGCTGACGCAATTGACGCCCATATCCGTGGGGGATTTAAATTCCGATTCTTTCCCGGAAATTTTCTCTAAGATGCGTTTTAAAACCGGGAACGTCTCGATGTCCCGATTGTAGTTAACCGCGACCTTATCATACGCCTCTACGTGGTAGTCATCGATCATGTTGATGTCCTTCAAATCCACGGTAGCCGCTTCGTAGGCAACGTTGACGGGATGCTTTAGGGGCAGATCCCAAACTGGGAACGTCTCAAATTTGGAATACCCCGCAGAAACTCCGCGCTTGGCTTCATGATAAAGCTGGGAGAGGCACGTGGCGAGTTTTCCGTTTCCTGGACCTGGAGCGGTCACGACCACAATGGGTTTTTCGGTGGGGATGTACGGGTTGCTTCCATATCCCGCATCGGATACGACTTTATCGATGTCTGTGGGGTATCCTTCAATGCTGCGATGCACAAAAACCCGAAAGCCTCTTCGCTCCAAACGATTCATAAAGATCTTTGCCGAGGGCTGTTCGGCATAACGCGTCAAGACCACGCTGTTGACAGGAATGCCTTGAGCTCTCAGATCGTCAATAAGCTTCAAAACTTCCTGATCGTAGGTAATGCCCAAATTTTCATTGACCTTATTGCGTTCAATATCGCCGGCGTAAATGCAGATGATGACCTCAATTTGGTCCCGAAGCTTCTTTAAGAGTGCTACCTTTGCGTTGGGATCAAAACCGGGCAGCACGCGATGGGCATGCAAATCATTGAATAGTTTGCCTCCAAATTCCAAATACAGCTTGTCGTAGTGATGGACCCGCTCCAAAATATATTTGGACTGCTCCTTGAGATACTCTTCTGAATCAAAGCCTTTTTTCATGTGTCCCCCCTTAAAATGAATGATCGCATCCCAAATGAGGGATCGCCGTCAATAAATTCACCTTCTATCATAGCTATTCCGAGGGTGGGTTTCAATCTTTTCAAGGGAATAATCTTAGAGCCTAAAGCTCCCGATGAGAAAAACATTCGTTCCCCTTGTTATTTGAAGGTAACTTCACTATGATTGAATGGGATTGAATCGGGGATTATTGGGGCGTCCAATAATGTAAAAAAGCTTCAACCCAATACGATGCGTTACAAAGGGTGATGATGGTGAATTTCAACATGTTGTTGTGGCTTTTAGGGGGAATGGGCCTCTTCCTTTATGGGATGAAGCTCATGGGCGATGGCTTGGAGTCTGCGGCTGGATCTCGGCTGAAATTTATCGTCGAGAAGGTGACGGCCAATCCATTGACCGCTGTTTTAGTAGGGGCCACGGTGACCGCGGTCATCCAGTCGAGTTCGGCAACCACCGTCATGGTGGTGGGCTTTGTCAACTCCGGCATTATGAACCTCACTCAAGCCACCGGCATCATTATGGGCGCCAACATCGGAACCACCGCCACGGCGTTTTTAGTGTCTCTTAAAATCGATACCATCATCCCACTGTTTCTCATCTTCGGCTCGGCCCTTTTGCTTTTCTCAAAGTCTCGCCGCCGCCGTGACGTAGCGATGATCCTTCTGGGCTTTGGCCTTTTGATGTACGGGATGGAGACCATGAAAACAGCCATGGATCCTTTGGCCTCCTCTAATTCCTTCCGAGAATTTATCGCCACCATGCACAGCCATTGGTATTTGGACGTCCTCATCGGAATGGGCATGACCTTAATCCTTCAGTCCAGCTCGGCCACCACCGGAATTTTAATCGCCCTCACCGCAACGGGCACCATTACGCTGTCCATCGCCTTTCCGTTTATTTTGGGCGCCAACGTCGGGACCTGCATCACGGCCCTTTTATCGTCCATCACCGCCAATAAGACGGCAAGACGGGCTGCGGTGATTCACTTACTGTTCAACCTTTTGGGCGTATTGATTATTTTGCCCTTCTCAGGACTGATCCTGGGCTTCGTGCCCAATTTGGCGCCAAACAACATGGCCCTGCAAATTGCATTTGTGCATCTGATCTTCAACATCATCAACACCATGGTGTTGCTGCCCTTCTCCAACATCTTGATCCGCTTGTCGGGAGTGATCGTCGGTCAGGACCTTCATCCCAAAACTGTGGTCTTGGATCGCCGCCTTTTGCAAACCCCATCCATTGCTGAAGGCCAGGTCATTTTGGAGACCAGCAACATGGCCGAACTGGCTAAGAAAAATGTGGCCATGGCGGTGGAAGCCTTCGTCAACAACGATTTGACCAACATGGAGTTGATTTACGAAAATGAAGCTCGCATCAATGAATTAGCAGAGATCATCACCCGCTTCCTGGTGGATCTGTCCGGCTCGGACATCGATATTAAGGAATTCAATCAGATCGGCCACACCTACCACGTGATCAACGATATCGAGCGCATGGGGGATCATGCGGAAAACATCATTGAACTCGCGGAAGAGCGCAACACCAAGGGGGTGCTGATCTCCCCCGACGCTAAGGGCGAACTGGGCCTGATGTACACTCAAGTGATGGCCGCAATGGAAACGGCCATTGCCGCCTACCGGGAAAACAACCCCGAAAAAGCCCTGGCCATCCCTGAGATTGAACGAAACATCGACGATCTGCAGCGAGAATACCGCGATACCCATATTCAGCGCCTGAACGCTGGAAAGTGCACCCCTTTGGCTGGCATCATGTACCTAGACCTTTTGTCCAACCTGGAACGAATCGGGGATCATTCCTTAAACATTGCAGAAACCATCACCGAAATTCCCCGCACGTAATCCTCATTTTTTACTGTGTTTCTTTACATTCTTCCACGGAGCCATGGGCTCCGTTTTTTATCCAATTTTAATGGGCCTCCTCTACCCTTAGAAAAGGCGCTGAAGCGTTCTCCAGGCCCCCTACGCCCTTCGAACATTGACTTCCCTTTGTCCTTTTTCGCTAAACATTTCGTGATATCCTAGGGCACCAATGCCCTTCAAGGAGGATTCAATGTCCCTCAATACCAAACACGCCCTGGAAGAGGCGTTAAAAAAGCTTCTTTATCATAAGCCCATCGATAAAATAACCATTCAAGAGCTCACCGAAGCCTGCGGCATCAACCGCATGACCTTTTATTACCATTTCAAAGACATCTATGATCTGGTGGAATGGTGTGCCGTAGAGGATGCCCGGGCGGCTTTGGAGCAAGAAATCACCTACGATACCTGGCAACAGGGGTTTTTGTTGATTTTCGACGCAGTGCGCACCAACAAACCTTTCATCATGAACGTCTACCATTCCGTGAGCCGAGAGCAGGTGGAGATCTATCTTTATAAACTCACGGGCCAGCTCGTGGAAAACGTCGTGGACGAGCGAGCGTGGGGCCTGAACGTTTCCCCCAACGACAAGCAATTTTTGGTGGATTTTTATAAGTTTGCCCTGGTGGGTCTGGTGCTGGACTGGATTCGTAAGGACATGAAGGAAGACCCCAAGGACATCGTGGACCGACTGGAGCGAGTCGTGCGGGGAAACCTCGCCCAAGCCTTGGAAAACCTGGCCAGCTCCCCTGCCTTCCCAACATCGACGCCTTAGGGCCTAAGCGCGCTCTAACCTTATAAAGACTCAGGGAGAATCTGACGCAAAGGCGCAGATTCTCCCTGAGTCTTTTTTACATTTTTACATTTGACCTAAGCCCCTCACGAAGCCCCAAAAGACCCTCCACATCTTTGAAATCCGGCAAAGGGCGCTACGAGCACCCTTGCATGCATAACCGCCTTGGCCGAGCAACCGCTTTTCAACGCCTTACGAATGGGGGTATTGAGGCCCAGGGTTTTTTGTCCCTCGGGGGGCCGCATAATGAGCCAGCAATTTGATCCTCCAGCGGTCCGCCGGTCTCATGAATGAGGGCCCAAAGGGTCCATAGGCGCGATAAATGTCTTCGTGAGGGTCTTTAAACCAGTCCAAGGGCTCTTTTTGACTTTTTGGAATCCCCCGGGTCAAAGGTCCTCCCCCCTTGGGGGGTTATTTTGGGGGGGCGATTGATTCGCTTTGAGGATTGCCCAATCCATGGGTCACCTGAATAAAGCACCCCAGCGCAAGGGCAAAGGCGATGGGGGCATATAAAAACAAAGAACCAAAGGTTCCCGAGAGGTCTCGAATCAAGCCAAAGAGAATGGGGCTTGCAATGGAGGCGGAAAAGGAAAAGAAATAATAGTAGCCGGTGAAGGTTCCAAGTTCCGAAGGCCCCGCAAGCTCCAGTACCATAGGAAGGGAGTTGATGTTGATGAGGGCCCAGAAAAGCCCCCCCAAAAGCAGCAGGATGCGTATGGCCAGGAGGTTTTCAATAAATAGAATGGGTAAAAACACCAAAACCAGCCCCAACAGCCCCAGGATGATGGTCTTACGCCGACCGATCCTCTGCGCCAAAAATCCGGAAGGCACGGCAAAGAGCACAAAGGAAACTGAGAAGAATGCCAAAAGCATGGCCGCTTGACCATCGCTCATGCCCAACCGATTTGTGGCATAGCTGGTAAAGAAGGTTTCCACAGCGTTGTAGGCGCAAAACCAAAAGAAAATTGCCAAGAGCAAAAACAAGAGGCTTTTGCGTTCATTTTTGGGCAGCTTTTGAAAGGACTCCAACCCGAAGCGGCCACCGGCCATTGACTGCTCGCCTTCGAGAAGTTCAATGCGCCAAGGCCCCAAGGCAGGTTCCCGGACTCGCAAAAACAACACCCCCACAGCGAGAATCATTACCGCTGCGCCCATGAGAAAAGTGGCCCCTCGGCCATAAGCATGGGCGATCTTCCCGCCCACTAAAAATGCGACGATGGACGCAATGCCCCCCATTAAATTGATGATGCCGTTGGCCTTACTGCGTAAAGGATCCGGCGTTAAGTCGGGCATCAAAGCGATCATGGGCGAGCGCCAGATTGACATGATCAGGTTAAAGGTAATGATCAGGAGCATCAAGCTCCAAAGATGACCCATGCGTGGGATGAATACGAAGAGAATGCCGCAAATCGGGGCCCCCAGGATAATGTAGGGCATGCGCTTTCCTATGGGCGTTCTCGTGCGGTCGCTGATGGCGCCAAAGAGCGGCTGAAAAATGACGCCGAAGACGTTGTCGATGGTCATAATCAGTCCCACTGCCGTGGTGGATTTAATAAAATCCTGCAAAATCAGCGGTACAAAGCTGTTGTAGATGCTCCACAATAAGGAGCTTGCAAAAAAGCCCAGGCCAATGAATAACGTGGCCCCCACCTGAAGTTTCTCCTTGCGTTCCAACGCGCCATCTCCTCCCTTTCCCCGCCCCATTGACGGTCTACCATTTTCTTCTTCCATCATACTGGGAGACGCTCCTTTTTGCACCCATCCCCCAAAGCACGTCGACATTCCCGTTGGGTCAAATCCAAAAAAACAGTTGCGGCGCCCTGGAGCAAAGGTCACTCCTATTGGATCTTTGGACGGGACTCTCCCTTGGGAGTCCCCTGACGCAACCGCACGCCATGCCTCGTTTTTGCCTCTCCTTTTCCCTAAGGGCACCGATGTGCGAGGGCCGGCGCAGTATTTTTGCCAAGCCCTCTACCGCCTCCTTTGTTCTGTAAAAAATGCGTCCACTTCTGCCGCTCTTGGAATGGATCTTGCGGCGCCTGGCCGCATCACCGCCAACGCAGCGGCGTGAGCGCTTTGCTTTAGCGCCTCAGGCACGCAATCCCCTCGAGACACCGCCGCCAGAAAATACCCGGTGAAGGTATCGCCAGCCCCCGTCGTATCCACCGCTTGCACCGAAACCGCCCCTTGGGATAAGCGCTCCTTTTGATGAGCGTACAAGGCGCCCCGCTCACCTAAGGTCAAAACGATGTGTCCGTTGGGACAGCGCCCCGCCAAGGCTTCCAGGATCTCCTGAGGCTCTTGTTTTTTTGTCAGATGCGCTCCCTCTGCTTCATTGAGGATCAAATAGGCCAATCGCTCCAAGGGAAGGGCTTCAAGGGAAGAGGTCACGGGCGAGGGATTGAGGCAAACCCTTAAGCCGCGGCGAAAGCCTTCTTCTAAAAGCTCCTCCAGATCGTTGAGTTCATTTTGCAGCACAAGAAAATCTCCCGGCCTCCCTTGGGCCAACGCCCGTTGCCGATGCGCTTTGGAAATGGCGTGATTGGCCCCCGGATATAAAAGGATGCTGTTTTGACCGCTGGCATCGAGTTGGATGATGGCGTGTCCCGTAAGCGTGCCCGGGATCTTCTCCACGCCCTTTGTCTCAATTCCCTCGGAAGCCAAAAACGCCAACACGCTCTCGTCCTCCTCCTCTCCCAGAGCGCCGGCCAAGGAGACTTTAGCGCCGGCTCGGGCCAAAGCAATGGCCTGATTGAGTCCCTTTCCCCCCAAAAAGACTTGCCGGCGCGACGACAAGATCGTTTCCCCCGGCAGCACCATGTGGTCCACCGCATAGACGTAATCATGATTGATGGATCCAAAACACCATATTCTCATCGAAACCCTCCTCGACCGAACCGAATCCGTAGTATTCCCGCTGCCCTTGGCATGGGTCCCTCTCATCATACCAAACCCCCTGCTCCTAGTTTGCTGTCCCAAGCCTTTTCCAGCCCCTAAATTTTCGGCGTGACAGTGCCAACAAGTTTTTTTATTAAACACTCCTGTGTTTCAAAAGGTATCTCGACCAAAAAACAGCCCCGGATAGAAGCTAGATGCCTCCTTCGGAACTGTTTTTTTGCTGGCCGATGCCATGCATTATCTCTCCAATAGGTCGTTGATGCGGCTGAGGATTCCACCCACTCGAACGCCATAAATGATCTGTATGGCCGAATGATGACGAACTACACCTAACGCTTCCAAATGCTTCATCCAAAGCTCATCGGAAGCGACTTTAGCTTCCTCCTTCACCCCCACCCGCAGGCGAGTGGCGCAAGAGGTGATGGATTCTATATTATCTTTGCCTCCTAAGGCTTCGATGATGCGCTCTTCCAAAGAGTCTCCCGTGTTCTGAGCCAGCAAAACGCCCCCGGTCTCTTTTTGCGCCTTTTGTTCGTGATACTCTTTTTTACTTGTTAGCTTCACAGGATCCTCAAGTTCCCCGCGACCCGGAGTTTTCAGGTTGAACTTCAATATGGCAATCTTGAAGAGGAAATAGTAAATCGCAAAAGTTAAGGGCAACAACCACAATAAATGTAGGGCATGGACCTTATGCATCTGGAAAAGATTGGGAATCATGAAAAAGAGCGCATGACCATTGATGGAGATCTGGGCCATCTCCGTAGCCACATAGCAAAGGCCAGCTAAAGGAGCATACAATAGAAAGTACAGGGCTGGGGCCACAAATAAAAAGGTATATTCGATGGGCTCTGAGATTCCAACCAACGCTAAGGTGAGCACCGCAGGAATTAAGATTGAGGCCACTTTTTTACGGTTTTCGGGTTTTGCAGTATGCCAAATTGCCAAGGCAGCGCCCGGAAGCCCCGCCAACTGAAAGAGCAGTCGGCCTGAGGTAAAGTTTCGCACCAAGTATCCTGTAGCGCCTGCAGACGCTGCCTGGCCATTCATAATGTTGCGCACGCCTTCATAAAGCGTTCCATCAATCCACATGGATCCCCCCACATTGGAATATTCTATGGGGAAAGCAATCAAGTGATGGATGCCAAAAGGCAGCAGCAACTTATCCAAGGTCCCAAAAACAAAAGTACCCAAAAGGCCCGAGCGCCCAATGAAATGGGCAATGCCTTGAATACCTTGACCTATGAGAGGCCAGATATAGTAAAGGGCGACGCCAACGGGTAAGGAGAATAGCGTGATTAAGATGACCACAAAACGCGTACCGCCAAAGAAGGCAAACATAGCAGGCAGCTCTTGATCCACCCACTTATTGTGGATAATGGATGCGATGAGCCCCGAAATGATCCCCGAAAAAATACCCATGTTATAGCCAAAAATACCTTGGGCATGTCCCCAAAGGGCATTGAAGTTTGCCGCGCGGGCCGCATCCCAACCATTGGCAGTCAACACGTCCACCGCCGTGGTTTTCTCCGTCCAGCCCTGAACGCCTGCATAGGTTTGAATCACCGTCAATACGCAAAAATAGAAGACAAGGCCTGAGAATGCCCCCCACCCTTTTTCTTTTTTGGCCAAGGCAAAGGAAAGACCCCCGGCAAACCAAACGGGGAGGTTATTCATAAACATGAAGCCTAAGCTGGAAATCAAGCGAAAAAACGTGTGAAAAAGGGTTCCCCTGGGCAAGATATAATTGGTAAAAGCACTGCCGATCCCGACATAAAATCCCACCAAAACAAAGAGAATGATGGGCACCATCATGGCGCCGGCAAAGGTCTGAAGTCGTTCCTGATACTTTTTCATAAGGGGTCCCTCCCGAGTTATTTTCCCCATTCTATCACAACGGTTACACTTGTCATTCACTCCATTCCGCAGGGATTATGGCACATCGATCTGGCAATTTATAGGTTTATGGGATCGGTGAGTTTCTCCAACGCCAAAGACCAAATGGCCATTGCTCGAGCAAGGGAAGAAATGCTTTGGCACTCGTTTGCTAAATGGGATCGGGGCACTTCTTTTGGAAAGGTCGGTCCAAACGCTACCCCGTGGGTCAACGCTCGGGCGTACGAAGCGCCCCCCTTGCAAAGAAGCTTTGCCGGCTCATGGGTTACGGCTTCATACGCTTCTTTGAGACAGCGAATCAATGGGTCATTTTCCGGGACATACAAAAGCGCTCGCTCTTTATGAGTCGTCCAAATCCCTCGCCAAGGAGCCAGCGCTTTTTCAATGATGGAGCACACCTTCACTTGGTCCAATGGATGTCCGAATCGAACGTCCAAGCCCACTGTGAGATGTCCCTTCTCATACCAAATCTTAGTCAGCGCTGCCGTGTGCTGGGAGGCCACGGAATCCTTTGTCGCGCCAAAGAGCCTCTCAAGGGTTACGATGCACTCCCCCACCTCTTGAAGAATCCGTTGACCTTCTGCTTTTAAGGTAGTCCCAAGGGCTCCATCCCGCCTTCTTTGGTCCAAAACCTGCCACGCGCTCTCCCCCCGCTCGGGATGACGAGAGAGCGCCCGCGTTCCCTTAAAGATCTCTTCTTGGCTCTCGCCTGTTGTCGCGTCGAAGCTTCGCAGCGTTAATTCTTCCAAAATGAAACCTTCCCGTCCCGCACCCTCTAGCCGGATGTCTTCTGAGAACCAGGGAAAGAAAAAATCCGCCTGCCCCTCGATCATTCCCTTTTCCTCTTGAACAATGGGAAAATCCCCATCTGGCGAGAATCCCCAGCGTGGCTGAGGATTCTCCTTAAAGTACGCCGTGATGCCCTCCCAGCTCGTTTCCTCTGCACCACCCACGATCAAGCGCACAGGCAATGCGCCTAAACGCTTTTCCCGCTTTAAGTACGCGAGGGTATGGAGAATGGCCAACAGTGGCCCCTTATTGTCATTGACGCCTCGTCCGTAAAAAAAGCCATCTCGCCGATCTAGGAGATAAGGATCGCTCATCCAAAGGGCACGCTCGATTTCTTCCACCGTATCAATGTGGCAAAGCACCCCTACATAGTCCTCCCCAGGCCCCGTGGAGATTTCTAAAACCTGATGGGCGACACTTCGAGTTGAAAAACCTAGGGCTTGGGACCGCTGCGACAAATAGGCGAACGCTTGGGCGATGCCCTGCCCAAAGGGCGCCTCTGAAGTTTTGCTGGATTCATCCCGATGAGATGGAATGGCGATCAGCACCTGTAGATCCTCAGCCACCTCCAAAAGAAGCGGAATCATTTCTTCGATGCGCTCTTCCATCGACGATCCTTGGTTGATATCGCGAGCCGTTTTTGCCGCTTGCAGACAGGCAAGGGCCAGTTCATGATCTTCCTGTGGACTTCGCCCCGTAATGGAAATAGCTCCCAAAAGACCACCTTTTGGTTGAAATATAGGCACTCCCCCCGCCACTAAGGTCATCTCCCGCTGAGAACACCCATAGCGAGTTTCTAAAAGAGACCCATCCTGTTGAAGCTTCTCGCCAAGCGCTTGGGTGCTGAGTCCGAAATATAAAACGGTCCGACGTTTTCGAAGGAGCCAGTCTTCTTTGTCCTGTCCCAATTCATCCGGGAGATACCTTAGGGCACAGCGCCCGTTCAAAAAAAGATCCACACCTACATCCGGAGCCTCCCGCTGAAGAAACGCCCAGATGTTTCGGACCTGTTCCGCTGCGAAGGATTCGCCAGCGATTTTTTGCTTTGCCATGACTTTCTGCCTCCTAAATCATATATCGTCTTTTTTCATTGAATGCCAAAAGGATCCCTAGCACGCTAGAGATCCTTTGTTAGCTCGTTTAATCCAACCCGCAGCGGGCCGCCGCCTGGTCGATAGCCTTGCGACACTTGGCCACGCTTGCTGTGATGCCGCTAGGATCCTTGAACAAAGCAGAAGAAAGCACGATGACGTCGGGATTACAGGCGATGAGAGGCTCCATGTTGTCCGAACGCAACCCGCCGTCAATTGCCAGTTCACAGGAGGGGTTCTTCTTATCAATGAGATTGCGAGCACGTCGCAACAAATCAGGTACGCTCTTGCGCCAGCCCCAATTATCCTTTCCGTCGGTTTCATCCACTCCATGCGTGACGATATGAAGTCGGTCGATGTCGTAGATGGACTCCTCCACAAATGAAAGAGGTGTATAGCAGCCCAGCGCAAGCCCCACCTTCATCTGGCGCTCCCGGCACCAATTGATGATGTAAGCAAGCTGCGCCCCAAGAAAATGCTCCGCCGGCAAAATCAAAAGATTGGCACCGGCCGCTGCAATTTGCTCGATGTATAAAAGATCCATGCTGACAGTATATATGTGGTTTTCAATGGGGAGATCCGTATAGGGGCGGATCGCTGATATGATCTGGTGGCCGCCCATGAGCTTCATATTTTGAAGGTCATGCATGTCCGCCGCATCCGAATGGATGATGTCGGCCCCGGCCTTAGAGACTTCCGCTACTAGATCCGCAATGTGTCCATAATTTACATGGGCTAAGCCCGCGGCAATTTTAATGTGCTTCATTGATTTTGCTCCTCCCCACGATGCCTTTTGGCTCCTAAGAGCTGCAAAAAGATTCCTTGGTGTTTGTCTTTGGGTCGGAGGATCCTTGGATTGGGATCGCACAGGATGCCTCGTCTCTTTTATTCTAGGGGAGGATCCTCCTCCCATCAACCAAAAGAACCTTAGAATCCCTGCCAAATCGATGTGGCAACTATTTCCTAATGCGCTGCTTACGGCTGAATCCTTTGATTTTTTTGAACCAGAACCTGCGAGAGCCGTTTTTTAATTTCCTCAAGAGCGGCGGGTGTCAAAATGCGCCCGATGGGCACCACCTTGCCGCCTCGACAAAGGGTCCAAGAAAGCGTTGTTAAGATGACATCGGCCCGCGCCGCCATTTCCTCTTGAAAGGTCAGCGGATTTTGAATGGCTAGCACCTCCATGCGAGGGAATGTCTCCAAAAGCTGCTCTTTTAAAAGATTGCAACCACCCGGCCCCATATCGCAGATCAAAAGGGCTTGTAGCGGCACCTGACGGTCAGCCAGCATTCGGACCAAATGAAGGGTCAGATAGCCGATCTCTTCTTCACTGGGCAGTGTATGGTAGCGCGCTTCGATAAAGTGACGTCCCTCGTAAACGATGCGGTACGCCCTTCGGTATTTCGCGCGGATTTCTCCAAGAAGTGGATTTTCCAAATAAATGCCGTGACGAAAGCGAGTGAGTGAGGGTAACAAGTGGTCCAATAGAGCGGTTCGGGCGGCAGTGCTCGGTGAAAGATCCTCGCCCAAGGCTAAGGACCAGGCGCCAATCAAAGCATCCGCTAAGTCTTGTGCCTCTTTTTCCTCTTCTTTTTTTTGCTCGGAGCCCTTTCTTTGGCTGATGCAATACACCTGAATGAAGCGCAGTTCCACTGCAGGCAGCCGTACCCCGTAATCGTGCTCGATGGCTTTGGCTAAATGAGTTACTTCCTCATAATAGGGCTCCTGCTGCACCCAATGAATAAATTCTTCTGAAAGGGTTACTTCGTGCCCTTCCCGGAACCTTGAAAAGCTTACGTAACTCAAAATAAGAAGGCTCATAAAGGATTGCACGGACAAATCCTTTAAAAAAGGCTTAGAGGCGCTGCGCCAAGTCTTGCCAAAGCGAACGACATCTTCCGCCCGAAGAGACAGGCCTGGCACTAATGGCTCTTTCAAGGGAAGGGTTTTATTGCCCAATACCATTTGCGTTAGCTCCTGCATACGCTGGCTGTTAACGATGAGATCCGTCAAACAATGACGAATGCGCCGCTCCCGGCCCTCAACGCGGATGCCATGATTTTTGGCCCGATGCACGGAAATCCGGTAACGGCTCAGAAGTGTTTGCACCCCCTCCAAATCCTTTTGAATGGTGGCCGTGCTGACATAGAGTTCTTGGGCTAGGGTATACAGTCGAACCTCTTCAGAACTCGATAGGAGCCTTAGGGCCAGCGCCCGTTCCCGCCCCTGGGGGCTTGTATCCCATAGCGAAGAACCTGGATCACCCAGAGCCTCATGCCTCAAGTGATCCAAAAGTGTTTGCAAATTCACAGAACTTCCAATGAGGCGTACGCCCTGCCCTGTTTTTTTCTCCAAGCAAAGACCAGCCTCTTGAAGAGCACCCTCCAGAGCCTTTAGATCGTTGCGTAGCGTCTTCTCCGAGACGTCGCAGTGAAAAGCAAGTAGGCGCACTGGAACATAACTGTCTTTTTTACGCTCCAAGAGATCCAGCAGCGTAGTGAGCCGATTCGTTTTCAAGACACTCCCTCCTTTGAGAAAGCATGCGCGGGCTGATTTAAAGCAACCGGTCGTCGCTCCAGACGAAATTGTCCTTGCAAGGCTTCCCCATTGTAGCAAAGCTTTTGAGGAATGGGTGGGCCGCAGGCCGCAGACCCTACTGCGCTCATCCAAAGATCCAGGTGAAGGAACCACAGGTCCTGCGCTTTCAAGGCCTCTTGTCGCTGAAAGTCGTAGGAAAGCGCCGCCAGGGCTTCGGGCCGCAGAGGTTGCACGCAAAAGGAAAACGGGGTGGGTGAGTGCACCAACAGTTCTTCCTCCGGGCTCTTGAGGAGGAGTTCATAGCAGCCTCCCCGACTGCCGCTTTCCTGAGGCCGAATGTAGGGATGGGGAATCTCACGGATGGCTCGCTCGTGCCAGTCGAACCAAGCGGCTTCTTTTTTATCGGGGTAATTCTCATAGGGCCCTTGGCCCAGCCAGCGAATCTTTGTAAAGCTCTTTGGGATGGGCACCAAAAGCCCTACCCGCGGAAAATCCAAGCTGGACTCCTCGGGCCCAATCGAAACGGACACCGCCCAAACCCCGGGGCTCATCGTTGCCTTTAGCTCGCCCGAGAGTAAGTGAACGACTCCTTCCAAATCAAAGCACGCTTGCAAGAAATCCGTCGATTCCCCTTGGGCCACTTGGACGTTCTTGAGTTTACAGCGAGCCTTATCAAGACCCAAGCGCTCCCAATGGCCCTTTCGGTGAAGGTCATTGTCTGTGGGAGCGCGATAGACACAAAACTCCGGCCAAAGGGGCCTTCCCTCTTGGAAAAAGCCCAGGGACTTTTCAGAGAGCCGCCCCCAATCCAAGGGGAGGTTTTTGGCCTCAAAGAATCCCAGCGTGGGTTGAGGGGCTTCAAAAGCCGGAGCGCTGTAAGCCTCGCGAAATGCCGCCCCGCCGCCCAAGGATTCTTCAAACGTCAGGCGCTCCTCCCCGTCATAAACCTCTGCCAAAACGTCCATGCCCTGGATCTTGGGCAAGGGGATCCACTGATCGTCCCTTGCCTTGAGCGGCAAAAGGATCTGTTGCTTTTCCCAAAGAAGGGTGCCTCGAAGGCGGGCCGCGAGACGCAGCGTCAGATTATTTAGGGTTTTAAAGTCCAACCGGCTGGTTGCTCGAAGCCCGCCCTCCTCAAACGTCAGGGTCACGGGTTCATATACTTTTTGCATTTCATAATAGGCCGGGTGAGGCACACGATCGGGATCCACCAGCCCATCAATGCAGAAATTGCCATCGTGGAGGCCCCCGCCAAAGCCTCCACCATAGACGTAATCGCGCCCGTGAGTTTTCGATCTTGGGATCCCGTGATCGGCAAACTCCCAAATAAACCCACCGCAAAAGGAATCGTTGGCCCAGCAAAGATCCATGTAGGCGCGCAGATCTCCGGGACCATTGCCCATGGCGTGGCTGTACTCACACAAAATCAATGGGCGTGTATTGGTCTCATCCGTAAGATAGACCTTCTCAATCCACTCCGGCGACGGGTACATCCTAGAGTAAAAATCGATGTAGGATAAATCCAGCTCCTTATGATCCATTCGGCCTTCTTGGGCATTGGGAAAAAAGATCCGCTCGTAGTGGATCAATTCCTTCGTCCTCTCGCGAAGCCATCGGCCCGCCCGGTCGAAATTTTGACCGTGCCCTGCCTCATTGCCCAGCGACCAGATGATGACGCAGCTGGCGTTTTTATCTCGCTCATAGAGCCGCTGGATGCGGTCCATAAACGCAAGAGCAAAGCGGTCGTCCGTTGCGAGAACGTGTCCATCCCCTGTCCCTTCCCAAATCGTTCCGTGGGTCTCGATGTCGGCTTCATTCATCACGTAAAAGCCCATTTGAGTGGCCAGATCGTACATTCTGGGATCGTTTGGATAATGCGCGGTGCGTAGGGCATTCACGTGGGCTTTTTTCAAAAGGGCAAAGTCCTTTTGGGTTTGGGCCAAAGAGACACAAGGTCCCCGCGTGGGCCAAAATTCATGACGATTGACGCCTTTGAGCTTGATCGGCCGCCCATTGAGGCAAAGGGTTCGATCCCGAATCGCTACGCTACGAAATCCCAAGGTAAACCCAATGTATTCATCCTGAACGCGAAGGACCAGGCGATACCAAACAGGGTCCTCCGCCGACCAAAGGTTTGCTTGAGCCAGCGTAAAAACCCCTTGCGCCGCCGATGCCATCAAAGGCACCTCTTGCGTCCCTTCACGATAAAGAGCGACCTCTTTGAACTCCGAAAGGTTTGAAGCCTTAATATGAAGCTCGGCGTTTTTGCCCTCCGCGGGGCAAACGGTCTTTAGGGCGACGTCATGGGGGGCCAAGGGGTGGCGGGTGAGAAGATAGACGGATCGGAAAAGACCCGACATGCGCCACTTATCCTGGTCCTCCAAATACGTGCCATCGCACCATTTTAATACGGCGAGGCAAATCGTATTCTCGCCCGGATGCAGAACGTCCGTGACGTCAAATTCGGCCGTCATGTGGCTGCCCTTGGTCATCCCCATCCATCGATCATTGACGTAGACGTAAGCACAGGAATCCGCTCCTTCGAGCACCAAAACAACGCGCCGAAGAAGATCCTCGGTGGTGAGGGCCACCCGCCGTTGATAGACTCCTGTGGGATTCTTAATGGGAACGCGCGGCGGGACAAACGGAATGGGATAGCGTTGATTGAGATAGACCGGAGGATCCGTATCTTTCGCCTCGATCTGCCACGCCCCGGGAACGGAAATAACTTGATCAAAAATCAGTTGCGAAGGCTGAAGCGTCACTAGATCCTCCGGGGATTCAAAAAATGCAAAATCCCAAGGGCCGTTGAGATCCTTAAAATAAGCAGATGCTTCTCTAGGGGCGTGGATGGCTTTGTCAAGACACTCATAAGGAACGTAGTAAGCTCTGGGGGCCATACGGCCGCAGTGCTGAATGTTGGGATCTTCCCAAAGCTTTGGGGTAAGCATCGGCATCTCCTTTCCGGCATGGGGGGCGTTTAGTAAATTGGATGGCATTTTCCCGGCAATTTCCCGGCTGTTTTCTTCATTTTACGCTCATCGCGCTCCTTGTGCGAAGCCGAACCCCCCCTCTTGTTGAAATATAGCAAATAGGCAACGGATTCCATTGAAAATTCTTCCTGCATTATGGATTTTAACGAATCGATTCCATAAATTGATAAAAGTACAAAAATCTCCTTTTTCCACTGAAACCGTTGCGTTTTCCAAATTCAAGGGGTAAACTTTTAGTAAAATAAACCCTTGGAGGGATTCCATGAACAAGAAAATCATTTCCAGTGTACTCGTTGCGGCCATGGCTGTCACCATGGTGGGCTGCCAGCAGAACAAACCCGGCAGCGGGGATGCAAAGCTCCCCGCCGTAGGCGCAACCATCTACAAGTATGACGACAACTTCATGTCCTTTGTCCGCACACAGATGGCTAAAAAAGCAGAAAAGAAACTCGCTTTGACCATCAGTGATGCGCAAAACGACCAAGCCAAGCTCAACGAATTGGTGGACGGCTACATCTCCAAAGGCGTAAAGGCTTTGGACATCAACCTCGTAACCCCCCAGGCTGCTTCCGCCATCATCGACAAAGCCAAGCCCAAGAACCTTCCCGTCATTTTCTTCAATAAGGAACCCGATGAAGCAGCATTAAATTCCTACGACAAAGCATATTATGTAGGAACGCGCTCTTCAGAGTCGGGAGAACTGCAAGGAAAACTCGTAGCGGAACAGTGGAAGAAGCACCCTGAGTGGGACCGCAACAAGGATGGCATCATGCAATACGTCATGCTTAAAGGTGAGCCCGGACATCCCGATGCCGAAGCCCGCACCAAGTTCTCCGTAGAGAGCATCACCAAGGACGGCATCAAGGTCCAGCAGATGGAACTTCAAGCCGCCAACTGGGATACCGCAAAGGCAAAGGATATCGTAGATGCCTGGATCTCCAAGCACGGCAACAAGATTGAATTCGTCATCGCCAACAACGACGCCATGGCTCTTGGCGCTTTGGCCGCTTTGGAAGCTGCCGGCTTCAAAGGCGAAAAAGCCATCCCCATCGTCGGCGTGGACGCCATCCCCGATGCGTTAACGAAGATTGAAAACGGCGAAATGGTCGGAACCGTCCTTAATGATGCCGGAAACCAAGCGCAAGCCGTCATTGATCTGACCCTCAACCTCATTAACGGAAAAGCCCCCACGGATGGCACCAACTGGAAGCTCGAAGGCAAGGCGGTTCGTGTTCCCTACAAAGCCATTACCAAGGACAACTTGAAAGAAGCTAAGGATTCCTACGGAATCAAATAGCCCTTCTGGGACGATTACAACCATTCGAACGCAGCAAAGAGTGCATAGTTTCTATGCACTCTTTTCAAAAGAAAGGAATCACTATGGCAGAAAACTACATTCTGGAAATGCTGGGCGTTGAGAAGACCTTCCCGGGCGTACGCGCCTTGGATGGGGTTAATCTGCGGATCCGCCCAGGCACCGTCCATGCCCTCATGGGTGAAAATGGCGCCGGAAAATCGACCCTGATGAAGTGCCTATTTGGAATCTACAAGATGGATCAAGGCAGCATCCGCTTTGATGGGAAGGATGTCACCATCAAAAATTCCCTCGACGCCCTCAATCAAGGCATCTCCATGGTGCATCAGGAATTAAACCAGGTTCGCAGCACCCGGATTTTAGACAATATTTGGCTGGGACGATTTCCGAAAAAGGGACTGTTCGTGGATGAGCAAAAAATGCTCAAAGACACTCAAGAAATCTTCTCGAACCTTGGCATTTCCCTAGATCCCCGGCAAAAAACCAAAACGTTGCCGGTCTCCCAAGCGCAAATGGTGGAAATCGCCAAAGCTGTCTCCTATCATTCCAAGCTGATCGTCATGGACGAACCCACTTCTTCCTTGACCCAGCGGGAAGTAGACCAGCTCTTTCGCATCATCCGGGAACTCAAAAAACAAAACGTCGCCATCATCTATATTTCCCACAAAATGGATGAAATCCGTGAAATCTCCGATGAAGTGACCATCATGCGTGACGGCCACTGGATCTGCACGCAACCCATTGAAAAACTCTCCACCAACGACATCGTCCGCCTCATGGTGGGACGCTCCTTGGATAACCGCTTTCCGGAAGTGGCTTATGAACGGGGCGAAAAAATCCTTGAAGTCGAGCATTTGACCGCTGTAGCGCCCGATTCCATCAAGGATGTTACCTTCGATCTTTATCGCGGCGAAATTCTCGGGGTCGCAGGTCTTGTGGGCAGCAAGCGCACCGACCTTTTGGAGTGCCTCTTCGGCGATCGGCGCATCGCATCGGGCACATTGAAAAAAGATGGAACCATCATTACGAACAAAAACCCCCGCCAGGCCAAGGGGCATGGTTTTGCCATGGTCACCGAGGAACGCAGGGCCACCGGCATTTTCGGAGAAATGAGCGTTGGCTTCAACTCCGTGATCGCCAACATCCGTAAGTACAAAAAAGGACCCTTCGTGTTTGACGGTCCCATGGATGAAGATACCAAGCGCGTCATCACCTCCATGAAAGTGAAAACCCCCTCCAAAAATACCAAGATTCGTTCCCTCTCGGGGGGCAATCAGCAAAAGGTCATCATCGGCCGCTGGCTGCTCACGGACCCTGATATTCTCCTCATGGATGAACCCACCCGGGGCATCGATGTGGGGGCGAAATATGAAATTTATCAGATCATGCAAGAAATGGCCCGAGAAGGCAAATCCGTCGTGATGGTCTCCTCGGAGATGCCCGAAATCCTTGGGGTTTCCGACCGCATCCTCGTCATGAGCAACGGTCGTTTGGCCGGCATTTTGAATAAAAAAGACGCAACGCAGGAACAGATCATGGAACTGTCTGCGAAATATCTGTAGTGAGTTAGGAGAAAACGATGAAAGACAATCATAGCAAAAACACCCAAGAACCCGGGCTCGACCATTCGCCCAAGGACAAAGGGGAGCTCCTGGGGCATGCCCCCGACCCCACCGAAAAGGCTGCTGTGGCCAAAGGAGAGATCGTGGAGAGCACCGTCGCCCCCGTGGTGGAGGACACGCCCACTAAGAAGAATCGCCTAAAAGAACTGCTCATGGACAACATCATTTATATGGTGCTCTTGGTCCTTTTCATCGCCATCATTGCGGCGGATCCTTCCTTCTTATCCGTTCAAAACTTTTCCAACATCCTGCAGCAGTCCTCCACCCGAATCATCATGGCGCTGGGCATCGGCACCATCTTGGTCACCAAGGGCACGGACCTTTCTTTGGGCCGTCAGATCGGGCTGGCCGCGGTCGTATCCGCCTCGCTTTTGCAAGATCCTTCCTACGCCAACCGGATGTATCCAAACCTGCCGGTGCTGCCGGTCATTGTGCCCATCCTTTTGGTCATGATCATCACTATGGTCATTTCCTCCCTCAACGGCTTTGTCGTCGCAAAGCTCAAGGTGGATCCCTTTATTGCAACCCTTGGCGCCATGATCATCGTCTATGGCATCAATTCCATTTACTTCGAATCCCAGCCCATGGGAGCAACGCCCATCGGTTCGTTGGATACCCGCTTCACAAACCTGGCCACGGGCAGCTTGAATCTTGGAATCATTAGGGTTCCCTATCTGATCTTGTTTGCCTTGGCTTGCATCCTAGTAATGTGGGTGCTTTGGAATAAAACCACCTTTGGCAAAAACATTTTTGCCGTAGGCGGAAACATCGAAGCCGCCAAAGTTTCGGGCATTAACACCACCTTCATCATCATCGCAGCTTTTGCCGTGGCGGGTCTTTTGTATGGCTTAGGCGGCGCATTGGAAGCGGCGCGGGTCTCCTCCGCCACCAGCAACACCGGCAACATGTATGAGCTCGACGCCATCGCTGCGTGTATCGTGGGCGGCCTCTCCTTTGACGGAGGCATCGGCTCCATTTCAGGCATCATCATCGGCGTATTGATCTTCCAGGTCATCGCCTACGGCTTGAACTTCATCTCCATCACTCCCTACGTCCAAAACATCATCAAGGGCCTCATCATCATCGGCGCCGTGGCTTTGGATTCCCGGAAAAACGCCGTTCGAAAGTAGGTCTTCTATGAATACACCCGCAATGCAACCCTTGGAAACCCCCGCCTCGCTTGATGCCAAAGCGCAAGGCTTGTTTGGTCCTAGCGCATCCCCCTTCTCCTTCTTTTTTTCTCCGGGCCGGGTCAACCTCATCGGAGAGCACTTGGACTACAACGGCGGGCACGTTTTGCCCTGCGCCATCAATCGGGGCAACTACCTTGCCCTTCGTCCCCGCGCCGACCGCACCATCCGGGCCTTTTCGGAAAACTTCCCGCAAAGCGGTGTTTGGGCGGGGGATTTGGATCAAGAGCAGTGCGCCAACGGCTGGTTTCAGTTTTTATATGGCGCCCTGCGTGTTCTGCCCCACTCCCTGCCCATGGGCTTTGATCTTTTCCTCACGGGAAATCTGCCCAACGGCGCCGGCCTTTCCTCCTCCGCCTCCGTGTCCACTGGAATTCTCTATGCTTTAAACCAAGTGTTTCATCTAGGCCACAGCCGGGTGGAGCTTGCGCTTTTAGCACAGCAGGTGGAGAACCGCTACATCGGCGTACAGTGTGGCATCATGGACCAATACGCCATTTTGATGGGGGAAGCCGATGCCGCCATCTACCTTAACACCCAAAAGCTCTCGCACGAAACCGTGCCCTTTGTCTTGAAGGATTTGGCTTTAGTCATCAGCAACACCAATAAAAAACGCACCCTGGCTGGATCCGCCTACAACGATCGCCGCAGAGCTTGTGAGCTGGCCGCAAAGGCTCTGGGCCGCCCCATCGCAGGGGTTCGCCCTGAAGAAATCCTCGCCCTGGCTTTGCCCGAGGACGTCCGTCAGAAAGCCCTTTATGTGGCGCAAGAAGAGGAACGCAGCCTCGCCGCCGCCAAAGCCCTGAAAGCGCAGGATCTGTCGGCCTTTGCTTCATTGATGAATGCGAGCCACGCCGGTCTGCGTGATTTGTTCCAAGTCACCGGACCCGAGCTGGATGCGCTTTCTTGGGCCTTGCGCCAAGAAGGAGCTCCCGGGGCCCGCATGACGGGCGCCGGCTTCGGCGGCTGTACGGTCGCCCTCGTTCCCAAAGAGGATCTCTCGGGGCGGCTCGAACGTGCCGCAGCGCGCTACCAGGCTGCAACCGGTCTTCAGGCCGACCACTACCTCGTGGTTCCCTCAAAGGGGACGGGAGAACTTTAACATGTCTATATTAGTTTGCGGCGGAGCCGGCTACATCGGCTCCCACTTTGTTCGAATGCTCTGCGACCAAGGGGATGACGTCGTCGTCGCCGATGCCCTATTTACGGGGCATCGCGAGGCTGTGGATCCCCGCGCCACCTTCTACCCCATCAACATTGCCGATGAAGTGGCCCTAAGGGAACTCTTCGAGGCGCACGACCTCCAAGCCGTCGTGCATTTTGCCGCCTATTCTCAGGTGGGGGAATCCATGAAAAAGCCCCTGGACTATTTTGAAAACAACGTGGCGGCTACGCTGACGCTGTTACAAGTCATGCGGGACTTTCAAATCCCCCACTTGGTTTTCTCTTCCACCGCTGCGGTATATGGCGATCCGGGCAACGAAGACCTCACGGAAAAGACGCCCCCTCGCCCGATGAACCCCTACGGCGAATCGAAACTCGCCATGGAGCGCATGATCCACTGGATGGCCGAGGCCACCGGAATGACCTACATGTCCATGCGCTACTTCAATGTCGCCGGCGCTTGGCCCGATGGAACCTTGGGCGAGGATCACCGTCCGGAGACCCACATCATTCCCATCGCGGTCAACGCCTCCCTCAAAAGCCGACCCTTCACCATTTTCGGCAGCGACTACCCCACCCCCGACGGCACGTGCGTGCGCGATTACGTGCATGTGATGGATTTGGTTGCGGCGCATCTTTTAGCCTTGTCCGCCCTGCAAAAAGGGGCGGCCAGCTCCATCTACAACCTAGGCTCTGGATCGGGCTACTCCAATGGAGCCATCGTTCGTGCCGTGGAAGAAGTCACCGGGGTGCCCTTCCCCGTCACCTACGGCCCGAGACGTCCCGGCGACCCGGCGCGCCTGGTTGCCGTATCTCAAAAGATTCGCCAAGAGCTGGGCTGGACCCCCCAATATGAATCCTTGAGAGCCATCATTGAGTCCGCCGTGCGCTGGCACCGCGCTCATCCTGAGGGGTATTCCGATTGATGCGCCGCGCCTTGGATCATTTGGTGTCGGTATTTCTTCGAAAAGGGTATTTAGCCGAAGAAAACCTACATTATGCAAGAAACGGCCTCTTTGATCTTTTGGGCGTCGAGGGATGGCCCTATGTCCCTCCCCAGGATCCGCAGGCAGCAAACGAAGAACAAACGACGCAGGAGGCCCTCTCCATTCTTTTGGCCTTTGCCCGGGACACCAATAAGCTTCCCCAGGGGCTCGCCCATGAGGATGATTGGACGGCTCGCATCACGGATTTGCTGATTCCCGACCCCCGCACCGTGCAAGAACGCTTCACCCACCTGCAAGAAACCGAAGGCATCGCCGCTGCCCTCCAGTGGTTTTACGGCATGAACGTCACCGATCAATACATCAAGACGCAGCGGATCGCCCAAAACAAAACCTGGACGCATCCCACAGCCTTTGGCGATTTGCAAGTGACCTTGAACCGATCCAAACCGGAAAAAACTCCAGAGGAAATCAAGGCGGCGGCCAAAGCTTCTTCAGACTACCCCGCCTGCATGCTCTGCGAAGAGAACGTCGGTCTTTGCGGCGAGGGACATGCGCCCCGCCGCCACCATCGCATCCTCCGGCAATCCCTTGCTGGTGAACCGTGGT
Source organism: Clostridiaceae bacterium JG1575 (assembly GCA_002838815.1). Taxonomy (GTDB): domain Bacteria; phylum Bacillota; class Clostridia; order Clostridiales; family Clostridiaceae; genus JG1575. The sequence goes on from LQGW01000031.1 coordinate 93,407, forward strand.
TTTTTCAGTATTCCCCTTATGCCTATTTCCCGGAGCACTGCATCGTCTTTTCCAAAACGCATCGCCCCATGAAAATCACGGCCCATACCTTGGCGGTCCTTTTGGCGTTCACCGATGCCATGCCCGACTACTTCATCGCAAGCAATGCCGATCTGCCCATTGTGGGCGGCTCCATATTATCCCACGACCATTTTCAGGGCGGACGCACGGTCTTCCCCGTGGAACATGCCCAAAAAGAAGCGCTCTTCCAGGAACCGGACGGGCGGATCAGCCTCGTGAACTGGCCCGTAACCACCCTTTGCCTCGAAGGCAGCCGCTCCTTCATCGAGCACTATGCCTCAAAGATCTTAGGGTGCTGGCGCGGCTATTCCGATCCCTCCCAAGGCGTGCTTGCCCAAACCATGGACACGCCCCACAACACCGTAAATTTTCACGTCCGAAAAAAAGGCGAGTCCTATCAAGTCCTGATCCTGCTGCGCAACAATCGCACCGATGCCGAACACCCCAGTGGAATTTTCCACACTCGGGCACGGCATCAAGTCATCAAAAAAGAAAACATCGGCATCATTGAAGCCTTGGGTCTGGCCATCTTTCCAGGCCGCTTGATGCAGCAAATGGAGCACTTTGCCGAGGATCCTCAGTTTGCCGCCTGGCACACAAGCTTTCCCAAGCAGCGCCTCGACGACCCTCAATGGCTCATCGGCGAAACATTCCTTGAAATCCTCCAGGATGTGGGCGTCTTTGCCCTAGACGAGTCGGGACGGGCGGCCCTTTTAACCTTTCTCACTCCGATTCTTCTTGAGGCCCAAAAGGAAAGGACGCGCTCATGAGTCCCTCATTTTCGAACATGCCCGAAGTCCTCGCTTATGAAAAGGGGCCCCTGCGAATCCTCGTGCACCCCCTAGGCGCCCGATTGCTCTCTTTTCAATGGTTCAACGGAGCGAGCTGGGTCGAACTTTTGTCCCAAGAGGAATCCTTAGACCCTTCGAACAATGCAGATTACCAAGGGGTCATCATCGCCCCCCGAGCCGGCCGGTACCTAATGGGTACCGCACGGGGCGGCAGCGAAATCCAGTTGCACTCGGGGCCCAAAAGCTCCGCCCATGCGCTCTTTTCCCTGACGCTGAGCTCGGAAGGACTGCGTGCGCTGTGGGAAGGCCCCGATGAAACCGTGGACGTGCTCTACCGCCTCCAGGGGCAAAGCTTACTGCTGGAAATCGCCCTTTTCGCCAAACGTTCAATGCTCGTAAATCCCACAAGCCATCTCTATTTTAGTTTGGATGGAGCCCCTTGCCGAGAACACCGCCTAACCTTTTCCCCAGAAAAGATCCTAAAAAAGGGCGGTCACCCGTTGGATGATGACGGGGTTCTTGGAACGACACTGGCCCCCTGCCCCCCTGAGTGGGTCGCGCTCTTTGAGGGATGCAATCCGTTGGGGGATGCCCTCCTTGACGATTGGTTTTCCCTCTCCGAGGCCGGATGCACCCTTTCGGCTCGCGGCATTGAACTACACGTCTCCAGCGACGCCACCGGCGCCGTGATTTATACCTATGACTTTCCTTTTGATCCCAAAAACAAGAGAAAAGCCTTGGCTCTGGAGCTCCAAGATGCGCCACAGATTCAAGGGCAGTGGCTGGACCCCGAGCTCGGTCGGACCACCCACCGGCGATGGATTCGTTACCATCTTCAATCCATCCCTGAGGCCCCACTGACTTAACCCTTCTTGCCGCTTCTCAAAAATCGCCCCGCGGAACCCAAGCCCGCAATCAAAAGAATCCCCCTACAAGGAGTGATGACATGGCCATCCGAATTAAAGACATCGCAGAGAAAGCGGGCGTTTCCTCTGCCACCGTTTCCCGGGTTCTCAACCAGGACGAAACCTTAAAGGTTTCCCCGGAAACACGTGCCCGCATCCAGGACATCGCTCAGGAGATGAACTATCAAAAAACCACCCCCCGACGCAAACGTCGCCTCGATATCGGCATCATTACCTGGCACAATCATTTGGAAGAATCTGAAGACAATTATTATCAAGGCATCCGCAAAGGGGTTGAAAATGCCTTGAATAAGGAGGGCATCGATCCCAAGCTTTTCTATAAAACCGCAGGATTCATGGCGGATGTGGCCAACAAGCACTTGGACGGCCTCATCGCCATTGGCAAATTTTCCCACGAGGAACTGCGTCAATTTCAGGAAGCCGCCGACCATGTGGTGCTGGCCGACTCCACCACCTCCTTAAAAGGTATGGATTCGGTGAGCGTCGATCTCTATGAGATGACCCAGGAGGTGCTCGCCCATATGGAAAAGGAAGGCGCCCGGCGCATCGGCCTTTTGTGTGGCCGGGAAACCATAGGTCTTGATCACCAGGAATTCATCGACCCCAGGGAAACGGCCTTTCGCGACTATTTTAAGGATTCAGCAGCCCCTTTACCCATTGAGGTGGGCACCTACGGCATGAAATCCGGCTACGAGCTCATGAAAAAAGCGCTTGAGGAGCCCGAGCGTCCCGATGCCTTCTTTGTCGCCTCGGATTATCTGGCCATGGGCGCTCTACGCGCCATCGCAGAAGCCGGTTTGGACTGCCCCCGGGATGTGCGCCTGGTCAGCGTGGACAACTTGGAGTTTACTCAATACTCCAAGCCCCGCCTCACCTCTGTGGAAATTCCGCGCCACTTTCTTGGCAAAACCGCCGTTCAACTGTTGCTAGAGCGTCTCGCCGGCCGCAGCATTTCCAAACGAGTCTTCATCCAATACGACATCGTCTGGCGGGATTCCTTCCCCAAACGATTGAAAAAATAAAAAGCCCCCCCTCAAAACGCCAGCGCTATGGGCCCTTCTCTTGGAGAAATGGACCCATAACCCTGGCGTTTTTTCTTTGCAGACTTTTTAAACAAGGAGGCTCTGAGATTCTTTTTACGGAGCTCCTTGGGCGCCCAACGCGCCCAAGAGAAAAGAGCTCAGGAGCCCCTGAAGCTATAAAAACCGATCCCTTTGCGGATTTCGATCCACCGGTTGCTCATAGATTCGCTCGTAGGAAAAACCTTCGGATTGCGCAATGGCCACCGCCCGATCTAAGGCCTGCTTTTTTTGAAATCGCAGGCTGATGCCGCAACAGGGGTCCGCAAGCCGAGGGGTGGGGGCGATGGTCATGACCAGCCCTTCTTCCTTGAGGCGCTGATACAGTTTCAGCCCCTCTTTGCTGTCGCTGAAGAGGAGGTAGAACTCCATTAAATCATCTCCAAGAAGGCCTCAATGCGGGTTCTTAATTGGCCGGCATCCTCATCGGTATAGTCGGTCTCAAGGCCCAGGACTGGAATCCCCTGCTCGCGCAGCGCTTTTTCTACGCTATACCCTTCGGAATCATAAATGGTGCAGAATTTAAGACTTAAATCGATGACGCCATCGGCCTGATAGTCCCGGGCCAAGCGGACGATGTCGTCAATGCGTTCGGTATTGGGCGTAAAGCAGGCGCAGTGGATGCCGCCCAAATAACGCTCGACCAAATGATCCACTTGCTCGTCCAAGGTGTTCGCCCCTTCTTCTACGAGGCCTTCAAAATAGCGGGAGCCTGTGCACATCTCCTCCCCCACCACGGCGCCGCCGGAGGTCTCAATGAGGTGATGGATTTTCCAGTTCGGAATGGATAAGGGCGTTCCACTCAAGAGGATGCGTTTGGTTCCCGCCGGGAAGACGCTGACGCCCTCTTGAACCCGCTGATCCAACTCATCGCACAGCGCATGGGTCATTTGAGCAAAGCGCTGCGGATCATCATAAAAGGCAATCTGCGTGGCCAAAAGAACATCCTTGCCGGAAATGGGCAACCGTTCATGGCGACGCATTCCATGCAGTCGCGCTAAGGCCTTGCGCTTCTCGTTGGCGATGGCAATGGCCTTTTCCATGGATTCTTTGGTGATTTTATGGCTCGTCAGCTCTTCCATGAGCTTCATGTAATCCAAAATTTCTTCTTTCCAGTGGGCATAATCCCGCTCGCGTTTCATTTGGGGAATGTCCATGATGTGCATGGGCGCGTCGTCTTTGAGGATTTCCCAAGCCTTCTTCTTCCCATCGCAGGTGGTTTCTCCTACGAACAGATCGGCAATCCGAAAGAAAGGACAGGTGCGGTCTAACCGAGCCCCAATGGACGCTTTGATGAGTGGGCAGGTGGCCGTGGGAAGCACTTTCTCCCCGCCGGGAACCCAAAACTGGGACCCTGAGCAAAGGCCTGTGGCGATCGCCCCTGCGCTCATGGGCACCTCATCAGGGACGTGGATGCAAAAGGACCCCACCACCTTTCCCCCCTTTTTTTGATGCTCAATGAGCTCTGAGGGGCGAAGTCCGTGAATTTCCGATACCACCAGGTTGAAATAGTCCATCCCTTGGGGCCGATTTTCCTGGGAGAGATAAATATCCCCGAACGCCATGGGTAAGACCTCACACAGTTGATCGTGTGCCTCCACGTCCATGTTGAGGTCTTGCCACATTTTTTGATAATCTGCCATTGTTTGTTTCCCCTTTCCCCGTTTTTTTTATTTTGAGGATCTCAAAGTGCGACCCGTCTTAGGATTTGTGCGAATAGCAGAGCACTCCTTCTCCCGAATAAATCGGGCACCCATCGAAAATGGGCATCTCCCATGCGCTGAAGCTTCCGCGGTTTCCTCGATATTTTTGTTGCAGTCCCCCAAGATCCAGGGAGCCTACTTTTTGCCAGGTTTCTCCGTCGCAGGCTGGATCCGGCGGCAAGAACATGGCTTCTTGGTTTGGTATGATCTTGCGATAAAAGGCTTCTGAAGCCTGCGGGCAGCCAAAGTCAAAGGTGGCGTTCACCGCTTGATGGCTCTTTTTTACAGGCCGCAGGGGAAGAAGCTGAATTTCTTCCAAGGCCCGCTGGATCCATTGCTTTTTTGCGGCGAAGGTCAGCTGATATTCCAGCCCAAACTGCACCAGATGCATCTGCTGATAAGTGCACGCTCGAAGATGCATCTGCTGAAGGAGGGCTTGATGGTCTTCGCAGGCCTCGTTGTATTCCGTTAAAAAAGCGCGGAGTTTTTGATCGTCATAGTGCACGCCATAGCCTTCTTGCAAAAACTCGATCAAGTCTTCGTAAGGCCTCTCTTGGGCGGATGCGCTTTGTTTCTTGACTTCAAAAATCGGCCGAAGATGCGAGAGCTCCTTGAGCCAGCGGCTGCGCCCGGGACAAAGATCATCGGTGATGAGGCTTGCGCTGCTGTGCAACAGTGGGCACTGATCCGATCGCAGGTACCCTTCCGTAGCCCGCATCAAATCACACTGAGCGGCGCTTTTTTTCAGGGCATGCGCCATGGCGTAGCCGTCCGTAGCCGCCACGGTGAGGGGAATGATCCCCATGGCATAGAAAAGCTCCCGTGGGATTCGTTTGCCCATGACCCCAGCAATGGGCTGCCCCTGCATCAGCGCAACGACGGACGTGACGTAGGCTTTCCGTCGCGCTTCTTTCGCCTCTTCCAGGAATTCATCCCACATTAGTTCAGCTCCTTTGCAAAAACAGCTGCGCCCAAAGCGCCAGCATAACGCCCCAAGGGATGGGAGCCCACGGGAGCGCGCAGCTCCTTGGCCAAAAGCTCGCACATGTAAGCATTATCCGAGAAGCCGCCCGTTAAGAGGTATTGGCCCCTGGCCTGACCCTGTTTTTTCGCAAGGGTTGCGACTTTTTGAACGATGGAGCCCAAGACTCCTGCGGCAATATCCGAAAGGTCCGCACCTTTGCCGATGAGGCCGATGATCTCGGACTGCGCAAACACGGTGCATAAGGAAGAAATGGGAATCCCTCGGCCCTTTTGGGCCAAATCAAACAGCTCCTCCAAGGACAACCCCATGGAATCGGCCATGACCTCCAAGAATCGCCCCGTCCCCGCCGAACATTTATCATTCATGGCAAAGTGCGAGACCGTTCCCTCCCGAAGATGGATCACCTTAGTGTCCTGACCGCCGATGTCCAAAACCGTAGCCTCCACGCCGGGGAACAAATAATCCACCCCCTTGGCATGACAGGAGATTTCTGTGATCCGCTGCTGGGCGAAGGGCACGGACACCCGACCGTAGCCCGTACTGACAATGGCCCCCTGATCCAAAAAAGAACGCGCCCGTAATTCAGTTTCGATGCGCTGGGCCGTATCCCTGGCGTTCCACCCTGTGGGCAAAAGCATGCGATCCAAAAGGGCTCCATCGTCGCCCAAGACCGCCACCTTTGCCGCCGTAGACCCAAGGTCCACCCCGATTCCTATCATAATGTCCCCTTCCTTTCGAAATCCCCATCAATACAACGTCTTCATTATAACAAGCTTTGCGCAAGAAACAACAATCTTTCTTTTTATTGCAATATTCTGAATCGTCTCCTAAAAAGAATCATTTTAAGGAATTTGATTTTTTCTCCGCATTTCTCCCTTTTGTTTGAATGATTTACCCCCCATATGCTTGATTTTTTTAAGTCGGGGTAAAAGTAATTCTCTGCACCTTTGTTTTTTTCCATGAATGATTTGGGACGACACGACCCCTTTTGAGAAAATAATCGATTTTTCTGCCTCCCATCTAAAACGACCCAGCCGAACTCCAAAGGGTTCGGCTGGGTCGTTAAAGGTTTTTTCTGTTGCGCAAGACCTCTCAAATCACTAAACAAGGCTCCAGTTTTGGCTCTCATTTTGTACTTGACACATATGCTGATAAAGGCCCTTTCGCTGCGCCAATTCCTTCGGGGAGCCCTCTTGGGCCACCCGACCTTGGGCAAGCACCACCACGTGGTCCGCCCCAGAGACCGTCCGCAGACGATGGGCGATGACGAGGACGGTTTTATCCTGAATGAGTCTTGAGAGCGCCTCTTGGATGATGGTCTCATTGTCCACATCCAAAGAAGCCGTAGCTTCATCCAAAAGGAGGATGGGCGCATCTTTTAAGAAAGCCCGAGCAATGGAGATTCGTTGGCGTTCGCCCCCGGAGAGTCGGGCGCCGTTTTCACCGATTTCTGAATCATAGCCCTTGGGGAGCTTTTGAGCGAATTCATCGCAGTTGGCTCGGCGTGCCGCCGCCAACACCTCTTCATCCGTGGCATCTTTTTTCCCGATGCGGATGTTTTCCATAACGGTGTTGTTAAAGAGCGTCACATCCTGAAAGACGATGGCGTAGTAGGATAAAAGAGTTTCAGGATCGATGGTTTTAATGTCCACCCCCCCCACCAGAATGGTCCCACCGTCGGGATCCCAAAATCTTGCCGCCAGGCGAGACACCGTCGTTTTGCCGCCCCCGGAGGGACCGACCAAGGCAGTAACCTCCCCTTGACGTGCGCAAAAGGATACGTCCTTTAGGACCTCTTCCCCTTCATTGTAGGAGAAGCCCACCCCCTCAAACACCACATCAAAGCCCTGAGGATTCATGACGTCTCGTCCGCTTTGAATGGGATAGTCCATCAGTTCCTTCATCCGGTCAATGTGTGAGCGACTGATTAATATGGCCGTAAAGTTTTGCAGCCCAAGGGATACGGGATCGTAAAGTCGCGACACCACTAAAAGAAAGAGGAAAAAGGAGAGGATGCTGAGCTTGCCTTGGACGAAGCGGTAGGATCCCGTCAAAGCCACGGTGACCATTCCGAGCTTCAGCACCAGTTGTGCGCAGGTCATAAAGCTCGAGGTCGCCAGTTCATTGCGAATCAAGCGCCGCTCCACCGACCGAATGGATTCATCCACCGATTGAAGGACCCGCTCTTGAGCGTTGTTTGCCTTAATGTCCCGTACCGTTTCAATGCATTCTTGGATGGAATCGGCACAGGCCATCTTAACGGCTACGTCCTTTCGCCCCAAAGAATATTGCACTCGGGCCGACGAAAAGATGATGAGGTAGGCGACAGGAATCACCCAAATGGCGGCCAGGGCCATGGTTGCATCAAAGAAGAAGAGCGATAAGGCGATCAGTAGTGTTGCAATCATGGACCCAAAGAGCTGCGGGACAAAATGAGAAAACACTGTTTCTAAAAAAGCGCTGTCCGCCATGATGGTGCTCGTTAAATCCGCCAAATCCCGCTGACCAAAATAGGCAAGGGGCAGCTTTCTAATATGTTCCGCCAAGGAAATTCTACGCACCTTGGATTCCAAGTAGGTGGCGAAAAAGGCCGTGGTATACTGCAGAAAACTGGTGAGGAAAATCAGCAAAAGGCAAAGCACGCTGCCACCGATCAACAGGATCCGGTGATTTTCAGGGATTCCCCCATTTAATAGATCTTCGCTCAATAAAAACAAAAGGGAGACCGGGAGCATCAACGCCATGCTCTGCAGGCTCACACTGAGCACCGCTTTGACCAGATCCTTGGCTCCTTGCTCGGATAAAGCAAATCTTTTTTGAATTTTAGCAATCATTGGACTTCCTCCCGTTCTACTTTCCATTCCACGGCCTCTTCGTACTGCTGCCACATCGCTGCGAATACGCCGCCCTTTTCCATGAGGGTGGGGACGGATCCTTCTTCCACGATGCGCCCTTCGCGCACTACGAAAACCCGATCCACGTGAGCAATAGTGGTCAAACGATGAGCGATCATCAGGACGGTACGGTTCGCCGCCAAGACTTTGAAAGCTTCTTGAACCTTGTGTTCGTTGTCGGGATCGGCAAAGGCCGTCGCCTCATCCAAGAGAACAATGGGCGAATTTTTCAAAAGGGTCCGTGCAATGGCGACCCGCTGCTCTTCGCCTCCCGATAAAAAGGCGCCTTTGGTGCCCAAGAGCGTGTGAATCCCCTGGGGCAGCTTTTCGACAATGTCCATGCATTGAGCCTCAGCCAATGCCGCGAGCACGTCCTCTTGCGTAGCCTCGGGGCGCCCCAGACGTACGTTCTCCAACAGCGTGCCTTTTAGAAGTCGGCTGTTTTGAAAAACAAAGGAAACTTGGTTCATCAGATCTTGACTTGAGACTTTTCGAACATCTATACCCCCTACACGCACCGAGCCCGACTGCGGATCGTAAAATCGGCACAATAGATGCGCTAAGGTCGTTTTGCCACCACCCGAAGGGCCAACAAGAGCAACGGTTTCTCCACTCTTAACAAAGAGTGAGACATCCTTTAGCGCCTCATTGGTCCCATCGTAGCTGAAGGTAACATGATCCAGTTCGAGGCTTGAATCCTGGAACGATTCAGGCGTCTGCCCCTCTTCCAAGAGCGGCAAATGGAGGATGCTGTCCATGCGCTCTAGAGCATCCTTCACGATGAGGGCGTCATGGCTTTGGAAGATGACCTTTTCAAGGGTCAACGAAATCACCGGCGTGATGAGAATGTAGAAGAACAGATTCAAAACAAATCCCAGTGTGGTTCCTTGCCGCGAAAAATAGATGCCGGCAAAAATCAACAGCGCGAAAATGCCATGGATGGCCGTCATGAATCCCACCATGGGCAAGCGGCTCATCTTGGTGTAGCTCATAACATAATCGCCGTAACGATCAATGGCTCCCTTCAGTCGCCGGAAGGAAAAAACGGTCTGCCCAAAGGTCTTTACCACGGGAACTCCCCGGACAAATTCCACGGCCTCGTTGGACATATCCTCCAAGGTATTCGTGTAGAGGGTCATTCGTTCTGCCTTGTCCGGTCCCATCATGCGATACAGGAAAATCATCCCCAAAACAACGGGCACGAGCGATAGAAGCCCCAAGCGCCAATCGAAGGCCAAAAGCAGGACCAAAAGCCCCAAAGGCGTTGCAATGGCCACCGAGCGGTCGGGCAACTGATGGGCCAAGTAATTTTCCGTAGCCGCCGTGGATTCATTGACAATGCTCCTCATGCGACCCGAGCCGAAACGATCCACCGTCCCCAACGGCAGGGCCACGATATGGTGCATCAGGGCACTACGCATGTTGGACGCGATGCGAAACGCAGAAAAATGGGAACATAAAAGAGCTGCCAGGTAGACAAAAATGGTCAACACGGCGAATAAAAAGGCCATCCACCCGTATTGGGGAATCACGGCAAGAGCTTCGGCGGAGTCCCCGGCCTCGAGGATCGCGCGAAGAATCCGCCAAAGATAAAGATAAGGAACAAGAGCGAACAAAGCGCTGGATGCTGCCAGGATCCAGGAGGCATAGGTGAGGTAACGGTGCTTGCCGGCAAAGGCCATGAGCCGGGCTCGATTGGATTGTTGTTTCAATAAAATCACTCCTTCGTGCCAATAGATGGGCTGCTTGCTGTGACTGCTCTCAGTGTTAGCCGAAGCTAACCCAAGAGGAAAGAAAAAGGGATTAAATCCCAAAGAGTTTACGCCATCCCGCTTTTTGAAACTCAACAAGATCCTGCACATACCCCAGAGCTTTTTCTTGAGGCATGTCGTGGATGATGATCTCAAAGAATGCGGTGACCATTCCACTAATTAAGATGTGCATCAGTTCGGGAGAGACCGAATGAACCGTGACCCCTACCTGGCGCAGCGCTTCTTCAAAGGTGCGCGTCGCAGCCATTTCATGAGAAACCAGGCGGTGGACAAAATCCTCATGGCGGGTTCCCTCGCTGTGCAGTAAAATCAGCCGAAAGGCGTTTTGATGCTGATAGAGGTAATGGATGGTCCGCTCCATCCACTCCGTGGACATCGTGCCCATTTCCTCCAACTGCTGCTTGCCGGGTTTTTTTTCAAATTCCCGGGTTATTTCAAGGTAGTTCTCCAAAAACGTTTGGGCACTTTCCCGAACCAAGGCATCAAAGAGTTCTTCCTTCGTTTTAAAATAGCCGTAAAAAGCACCGGTCGTGACCCCGGCCTTGCGCACAATCATCCGAAGGGAAGCGTGGCGGAACCCATGGAGCAAAAACTCCGCTTCCCCCGCTTCTAAAATTCGCTCTTTTGTGGATTTTTCGATGATCTCACCCCCTCACCCCTTTAGAAAGGCCCTACGTAACATTGTTATATAACACTGCTACATTCTATCATGGCTTTTAAAATTTCGTCAAGAAGGCGCCATTGGGACCACTAATCGTGAAAAAAGCAGCAACCCCAATATTTTCCCTTACTCCTGGGACCCCCAAAGCAATGCGCGCTGCTTAAAAAAAATAATAATAAAAAATTCGAAAAGCGAGCTGCCTGCACCACATCCCTCAGCGACAACCTTTGTATGATCCGCTCTTCCCCTTTTGATCAAGATCCTGTAAAAAGGAAAGGAGAAGAGCGTTTTTGAGCCTCTTTCCGGCAAAAGAACCCTCATTTCACCCTCTGCCAGAGCAACAAGCGCTGATTTTTACCAAAAATGGCCCTCTGCCAGAGACTCCGTCTTGAGTCTTTAACCGGCCGCCTGCAAAATATTTATTAGAAGGAGTACCCTCATGCAGTTTGCAGAACAAATCCGTGAGATCCGAAAAACCCATCAATTAACCCAAGAGCAACTCGCATCCAAACTCAATGTTTCGCGTCAGACCATCTCCAGTTGGGAGAACAACCGAAACCTCCCCGACCTAGAAATGGTGGTCTTCATCGCTAAAACCTTTGACCTTTCCTTGGATGTGCTCATTCTAGGAGGCAGTGAAATGAAAGATAAACTCATTCAAGACGGCAAAGAAACCAAAAAAGCCCGCTTCAACACCATCACCACCGCCATCGGCGGCGGCCTTATGGCCTTAGCCATCGTTCTTTTCATCACCAAGGAAGTCCTCGGCGACTCCATCGACGACCAAGGAATTCTCCACGAAAAATTCTACCTCATCCCCATCGGCCTGCTTTTATTCTTCTTAGGCGCCCTCATCGTCGGCGTGATGCTCACGAAAAACTTTAGAGCCAAACACCAAAAGAACGCATAGAAAAAGGAATATCCCGCCACTTTGACTGGACATTCCTTTTTCTATGCTCTTAATTCTTGAGGCTCTGGTGAAGCCTCGCCATCTAAACCTTCCTCTTCTGCTTTTTCCATTTCCTCAGCCCAACGGATCCTTCTTATCATCGGCTCCAGAATCTGCGTAGGGGGACCCATCGAACCATCGCTTGGTTCAATGGAACCGACATCCCTGGCTTCATCTCATTTGGCGCTTCGCTTCGTGCACCGCAGACTTCCTTAGTAGTGCATTGACTTTCGATGGGCATTGAGTGAATTGGGATCCAGCAAGGTTGTTTCAAGAATAGAGACGATCCTAGTCGTCCCCCATTCTTTGTACCAATCGTTTAAAGTAATAAAGCCCATTCGTTGGCCCCCACATTCCTTTTTAGGCTTGGCCATATCAGAACACTGGATGGACATCCAACACGTTTGTGGACTCGCAATTAGGTTGCGGTTTCTCTAAGCAACCGACGTTCGTACTGATTTGGCGCCATTCCTCCCCTTTTGTGGATTCAGTCATTAAAGAAAAAACACGACATTGAATACGACAAAGAGAAGATCGAAGAACATATCCGTGAAGCAATGAACCTCGGATCCGAACCCTATTCGGTAAGGCCTAAAATAAACAACTGAAAAAGAAAGTAGCTGAAACCAATAACTTTTGATTTCAGCCACTTTTATGGTTGCGGAGGAAGGACTTGAACCTACGACCTTCGGGTTATGAGCCCGACGAGCTACCAACTGCTCCACTCCGCGATATGGTCCCAAACCATTGCTGTATTTGGGGTACTCATTTATGATAACACTCCATCCTTGCCACGTCAACCCAATTGAGCGCAATCAAAGGAAATTAGCGCATTTTTTTGATTTCTGGAGCATCCGAGCGCTCAGCACTGCTTTTGCGCCTGAAAGCCCCCGCACTTGCACCTTGGTTGAGCGGCAGACAAAGGGAGCAGCCTCCGATCGGGTGCTGCTCCCTTTGCTGTGGAAGTGGTGCTGAAGACCGGGATCGAACCGGTACGGTGTGTTAGCACCGCAGGATTTTAAGTCCTGTGCGTCTGCCAGTTTCGCCACTCCAGCGGATTTGGTAGCGGAAATAGGACTTGAACCTACGACCCTTCGGGTATGAACCGAATGCTCTAGCCAGCTGAGCTATTCCGCCAAATTGTGTCTGTTCGCAATAGCGACATTTATTATTATAGGGGAGGGCAAATAGCTTTGTCAATGAGCTTTTTGAAAAAATACAAAAAGAATGGGGAAGACCTTTAGGATCGTGATGAATCCACTTTTCAAAAGTATGAAGCCATTTGTTTATATAGAATACGAATAATGATATAATAAGCTACACAAACAACTCAACCAGGCAAGGAGGGATACCCCGTGGCGGATGCCCATACAACAAAGCAGATTCTGGCTGATGAAATGAAGTCACTTATGGCAAGGAAATCCTTCGCGAAGATCACGGTGGGTGAACTTTGCGAGGCGTGCGGCATGAATCGAAAAAGCTTTTATTACCACTTTTTGGATAAATACGACTGCGTCAACTGGATCTTCCAAAATGAGTTTTTGGATCGCATTTCCCCCAAAGAATATGCGGATCGCTGGGATCTGATGGTGGATCTTTGCACTTACTTGGATTCTGAGCGCAGCTTTTATCGGGAGGCCTTGACGGTGACCGGTCAAAATTCCCTGCGAGAATATCTCGCGCAAAACCTTCAGCCCCGTTTGGTGGTCTCTTTGTCCGGGGTGTTAAAAGAAGAAGAAAATAAGGCCTTTTATTCCTCATTCTTGGCGGATGCCTTTGTTGCTGCCGTCATCCGCTGGATTGCCGAAGACCATTTGCCCTTGCCTGATTTTTTAGCAAACATGCGCTCTATTTTATTGAAATGGGCCCATGAGGTCATTACGGATCTCGAAGAGGACCCCACCTAAGCTCTTTCCATCAAATGCGGACACATTGCTTCAGTTGTCCCTAGCCCCTGCCTTCCGCCTTTGATAGAATCAAGCTTGTGAAGCATTAAAACAATACTCTATCTCCTTTTTTCCGCCTTTATCAAAAGGCGGCTTTTTTTCGCCCAATGTCAAAGGACTCAAAGATCATCCTTTGAGTCCTTTGACATTGGGCGACCCTCCTGAGGGAGGCATCAACCTCTTCTGCGCTTGACGTTGCCGCCGGTGTCTTGGCGGCGTTTGTATTCGGCCATCTTCTCTTCAGATTCCTTAGAGAAGCGGTTCATCATATCTTCAAAAGACTGCGGGCCTTTTTCCTGAGGCCGAGGGCGCCGCTCAAAAGAGCCCTCTTCACGGGGCCTAGCGTAGGGTCGCTTCTCAGAACCTCTTGAGTCTGCTGAACGGTCTATTCCCCGCATCTCTCGAGAGGGACGAGCCTCCCGAGAAGGCGTTCCTTCCCTGGCTTTGAGATCGGGATTGGCTTGCTTGATGGACAAACTGATCTTGCCGTTGGGTTCAATTCGTAGGACCTTGACCTTGATCTTGTCCCCTTCCTTGAGAAAATCCTTAATGTCTTTGACGTAGCTGTCTGCGATCTCAGAGATATGAACCAAGCCGGTTTCGCCATCCACCTCAATGAATGCGCCGAATGTGGTGATGTTTACGATGGTTCCTTCCAGAATGGCTCCTTGTTCCATTGCCATGGTGTTGAACGATTCCTCCTTGAATCTTTGGGTGATCGGGAAAGGGCTGCAGGGCAGTCGAGAGTGAGGGCTCATAGGATCGGCTGTAGTGGAGGGCTAGGGCTTAGTTTTTTGCGGCGGAGCGGGCTGGCTGGAGGGCTTCGAGGCGCTTCCGGGTGCCTCGATGGGCACCTCTCCGGGCTTGATCATTTTCAAGCGTTCCCGGGCCTGTTTTTCCAGGTATTCGGGCGAGTGGAGCTCCTGAACCTTATGCTGCAGTCGAGTGTTTTCTTTCTTTAGTTCCTGCAAACGCGCCTCTTGCTCCTTGGTTTCCCGAAGAATGCGGTCCATACGAACCCGTTGGTTGGCAAACTGTACCAGGGCTGCAATGAGGAGCACCGCCACGAGCAGAAGCGTCCAGGGTTTGTTCTTCATAGCACGTCATTGCCTCCTTTGGGCAGTCGGGGGTTACTCGATGGCCTCTCCGGCCAAGAGCTCATAAAGCTCTGCGGCCTCGTCTTTGCGCACGGTTTCCTGAATGCGCAGCACCCGGGCCTTCACCGTTTTGGATGCATAAGTGATTTCAAGGATGTCGTCCACGGCGACCAAGGATCCGGCTTTGGCGGTTTTACCGTTGATAAAGACGCGCCCGGCATCGCAGGCTTCTTTGGCCACCGGACGCCGTTTGATGAGGCGAGACACTTTTAAAAACTTATCAAGACGCATGAATAATTCCTTTTTCTCCTATAGGATGTACTGGTGGAGCAAAAAGCGGCAGCCGCTTTTTTTAACCTCCCCCTCTTCTATCCGAATTATAACATTAAATATTCGCAAGTGCCCAAAAAACAAGCGGCTTCCCAGAAACAGGAAGCCTCAAGTCGTACAACGAGCAATGGATTTATTTCTTGGCGCGAGCCTTCTTCTTCGGAGCGGGCTTATTGACCATTCCTTTGAAGTCTTTTCCTGGCTTAAACACGGGGACCTTGGAAGCGGGGATCCGGATGGTTTCCTTGGTTCTGGGGTTTCTGCCTTCTCTTGCGGCACGTTCTCTAACCTCAAAGGTTCCGAATCCAACCAGCTGAACTTTCTCACCAGCTTCGAGAGCACCCATAACGGCATCCTTAAAAGCGTTGAGAGCCACTTCGGCTTCCTTTTTGGTCATGTTCCCGGATTCAGCAATTTTTGTGATCAATTCTGCTTTGTTCATAGAACAATCCTCCTTAAAATGAGATGTACAAAGGCCTTAGACCTTTACATATCTCCATAATGAATTAAAAATGGGATGAATACTAGATGCCGCCTTACTTTTAACACTAAATTTACATTCTAAGTGGTTTTATAGGCCGATTGAGCGCTTTTTTTTGCTTTTTTTGCACTTACGAGGCGGCGCTCCTCATAAAGGCGGTGCACCGTTTGGCGTTTATTCTGCATTTGCGCCCGTTGGAATTTTGGACCCTTGCGCCAAATCTCGTATTTTTTGCTCAATCGCCTCTGAAAGCAAAAGCTCCGGCTGTTCCCCCAAGGCGTCCAAATACAGCGCCAATTCAAACGCCAAGCCTCCAAGGTCCCGCCGGGAGACTTTGGACTCTTGCACAAGCGTTAGGATGCGTGCTCGATGAACGTCGGGCGATTCTTTGGGCATGCCGAAATGTTTGGCCTTTTTTTGTAGCTCCACCGCCCGCATCAATGAAGGCATGGAGCGAGGAATGGCCTCCAAGGTCTCTTGAGCGCTCTTTGAGCCCTTCTCCACTCGTTTGATCTCTTCCCAGCGGTCCAAAACCTCCTGAGTATTTTTCGCGGGAGCGGACGAAAAGACATGGGGATGGCGTTGGATCATTTTGCTGTTCACGGTGCGCAGGACATCCCAGATGGAGAAGGCCCCTGCTTCCTGGGCGATGCGCGAATGAAGGAACACTTGCAGCAGGACATCCCCCAGTTCCTCGACCATCTCGTCCTGTTGCCCCAGCGCCAAGGCGTCGCTGGCTTCATAGGCTTCTTCGATGAGATAGCGGCGCAACGACTCATGGGTCTGCTCCCGATCCCAAGGACAGCCGCCCGGGCGGCGCAAGGTCGCAACGGTCTCATAAAAGTCCATAAAGCCCGGCAAGAGATCCTCTTTCTTAAGCCAAAGGCAAGCCCCCGGCTGCAAAAGATCGCTCTTTGCTCCATCTAGGCACCATTGCTCCAAGGGTTTTGACACAAAGGGCTCCTCTTGCTGTGGGAAAAAGCCCGTCAAAAGGGTTGAGGCCGGCAGCTGAGTGCCCAGGCGCTCCAACACCTCCTGAATCCGCGCCTCGGATTGAAGCTGTGTGATCCACAGATCCGCATGGGTGCTTCCTTCCAAAAAGCGAAGATCCTCGGCGCGAACCTCCGTGTAATTCCTTGATACGGCCGCATCGGACAGACGCTGCGCCATGTGTTGCACCGAGGGTGCGGGGATTAAGGTGAAGGGGATGCCTTCTTTTAAAAGGTCCTGCGCCATGAAGCGAGCCTCTTCTTCCTTGCCGCAGGGCACCGCTAGGCACCAGGGACCCGCTTCTTTTTGAAGCGTTGCCAAAACGTCTTGTGCGTTTTTAGGGAGCACGTCAAAAAACAGCCCCCACTCTTGCAAAAACGCCTGCGCTTTGGTGTCTTCGCTCAAGAGAAACCCCTTGGTTTCCCTCATAATGCTAAAGGCCTCAATGCTTAAAAACCGAAAATCCGAAAGGCCTAGCTCCACTAGATAATTCATTTGCTCATCGCTCCTTGATGCTGCCACAAGGGTGCCCTTTGACTCCTTACCCTTGGGCTCCGGAAGGCGTTTTGCGGCGGATACTTTCATTGTACCAAAGATCCCCAAGAGCAAAATAAAAACCGGAACGAACCGCCCACTTGCTGGGCAATTCCTTCCGGGTGACTTTTTATGCTGCGCCTTCTATGGGAGCGCTTAAGGCTTGGACGTTTTTTCAGGGGCTTTCGTGTCCGAAGAAGTTCCCGTCGTTCCCTTCTGATTGGGAACGCTGAGCGCAGGCTTCTTCTCCACAGGGGCCATGTAAATTTTTTCAGGATACTTTTTCACATCGTATTCCTTATTCCAATCGGCAATGCTCGTGCGGATCGCTTCATCCTTCTTGGCGAGCATCAGCTGTTCTTTGACGATGTCCTTGACTTTGCGATACTCTCCCGTGGCATCCTGACGGATTTCATCCTCGAGGCCTCGGGTGATGGGCGCCGTACGCACCCGCTCCACCTTGATCAGGTGCCACCCAAACGTGGTTTTCACAGGAGCCGAGATTTCCTTGTCCTTTAATTGGCTGGCGGCCTTCATGAAGTCTGGGGCAAATTTCGTCGTCTCCCAGGGGACGTCGGAGAGGAAGCCTCCGGTCTTCACCGTTCCATCTTTACCGTATTCCTTGGCAATATCACTGAACTTAGCGCCCTGATCCAGCTTTTCCTTAGCTTCTTTGGCCTTTTTCTCAGCATCGGGAACCTCGGCTCCCCCAAAGAAAATATGGAATACTTCCGCCCCCGGGCCTACTCGGAACTGGTTTTCCTTCACTTCATTGTATTTTTTTTGAATCTCTTCGTCACTGACGGGGAGCTTTTCGCTGATTTTGTTGAGCAGCGCATCAAAACGCAGAGAGGTTATCACCTCTTCTTTGAAGCTTGCTTCTGTGTAGCCCGACTGCTTAAGGCCCGCTAAAAACTTCTCCTTGGAGCCGTACTGCTTTTCGTAGTCTGCGATGACTTTTTGGTATTCCTTCTCCATCTCCGGGCTGCTTTCTGGAATATTCATCTGTTTGGCTTTACGAAGCAGGACTTGGCTGTTGACTTTTTGGTCCAAAATCTTCGCCTTATCCTTTTGCAGGGCCGCCATGTTTTGTTGGATCGCCGCTTCGCCGTATTGGGCGGTATAGCCTTTCAAAAGGCGCTGGAACTGATCCTCCACGTCCCCTTGCAGGACCTTGATGCCGTCCTTTCCTTGGGCCAAAACCACGTTGCGATCCAAGGTGGTGGGATGATTGGCTTGATCGGTGCCCGTGGCCACGGGCGCCGAGGAAGAATTACTCCCCGGCTTTGAGGGGTCTTGGGTTGATTTTTGGGGAGCGCAAGCGGCAAGAGACGCGGCCACAAGACAAGCCCCGAGAATTTTTTGATAAGTTTTCATCGTACGATTTTCTCCTTGTTTCACACCATGAAGTGCGATCGTTCTTTTGGCAATTCCGGTTCAAAGAAATACCACCTGTCGAACCGTGACAAGTGGTATTATACCGAAACGGCCTGGGAAATAGGTTACAATTCGGGGTTCCTTGACTTATGTTAGGGTTTGGGAACGCTGGTATTGGGAACGCTGGTATTTTGAGGCTTGGTCGTTTCTTCTTTCTTCGGGGGGTTCTTCATGGGGATTCGTTCGGGATGGCGCACCACATGATATTCCCTCTCCCACTCATCCAGCTTCTCGGCCATGCGCTTGGTGCGAAGATCCGAGAGCACCTTTTGCTGAATGTCGTCTTTCACGGTGATGGCTTTGCCGTCTTGGTTGCGGATCTCCGCCGTGAGCGGAAGAACGGTTTCTTTATCGATGATATGATCCACCATGATGATGTGCCAGCCAAAGGAGGTGAGCACCGGGGCTGAAATCTCTTTGTTCTTTAGCTTTTGAGCTTCCTTGACGAAATCTGCCCCATAGTTTTTGCTGTCCCATTCAATGAAATCCAGGAACCCGCCCTTTTGAGCGGAAGTGTCTTTGCCGTATTCTTTGGCAATATCGGCAAAAGCTGCGCCCTTATCGAGCTTCGCCTTGGCTTCCTCTGCCTTTTTCTTGGCGTCGGGCACCTCCTTCTTGCCGAAGAAAATATGATAAACGTCCGCTCCGGGCTTATGCCGGTAGCTGGTGAGCTTATTTTTAGCATAGTAGGCGTTGATGTCCGTTTCCGTGGCTTTTAAATCCTTGGTAACTTCTTCCACCAGCTGATCTTGAACCATGTTCTCCAAAACCTCCGCCCGGTAGGATTCCTCCGTGTAGCCTGCCGCGATCAAGGCTTCTTTATAGCCCGCTTCACCTCGAGTTTTTTTGAAGTTTGCAATCACTTCATCGGCCTTCTTTTTGATGGCGTCCGAATCCTTGGAGATTTTAAGGTCCTGAGCCTTCAAATTGAGAATTTGTTTTCTGAGGCTTTCATCCATGATGCGGATTTTCTGCTGCTCTAGGGAATCCGCCATGGATTTTAAGGCTTCTTCGCCAAATTGAGCTTTGTAGGTGATGAGCATCTTTTCATAGCCATCGAGAACGTCTCCCATGGTGACTTTGATGCCGCGATCGCCCTCGGCCACCACAACGCCCCGCTCCTTAGCCTTGTCTCTGGCCTTGGCTTCATCGGTTTTCACGACCAGTCCGCAGCCTGAGAGCACGGTGAGGGAAAGACCTAAAAGCAATGCCTGTACGAGTTTCTTTGATTTTTTCAATGCAAACACTCCTGTTTTTCGGGGGACTCATGATGTGGATCCTGGGCCGCACTCCGTTTCATCACTCCGCAACCATTCACGGAGCATAACATGGTTCATTATAAAGGGTTTCGTTGACGCATGCAACGATGGGACCGCGAGCTCATGTCCTGGCAGCGCCGGGCCGTCCCTTGGGGAACCCCCTTTGTGCCTTTAGGCGTCTTTATCCGAGGAGTTTTTCTCTTGGCTTGCCGTCAAGGCGTCCATAAAGCGGTTTAAATCGCGAATCAGCCGCTCCCGGTCCCCGCTGTGGTGGTAGAGAAATTGTGGGCGATCGGAATCCGTTCCGATTTGTACGCTGCGGGCGAAGTCTTGGATCACGGTTTCCACAAAGCACTGGGGCATCGATCGCTGGGAATCAAACGCAATGACGGCCGCGGTGCCCCGATCCCTAATCTCACTGACCCCCAGAGCCTTGGCCTTGGCGCGCAGCAAAGCCACATCCATCAAATGATAGGTTGGGTCTGGAATATCCGAGAACCGATCTTCCAGTTCCTCCTTGACGCTGAAGTAATCTTCCTTGGTTTCGATGGCGGCAATCTTTTTATAGACTTGGATCTTCAGTACCTCATCGGCAATGTAATCCCTTGGGATGTATGCGTCGATGCGGATGTCCACCACCGTGTCGGGCGCATCAAGCGTTGCTTTGCCCGTGAGTTTTTTCACCGCCTCATCCAGCATACGGATGTAGAGGTCATAGCCCACCGCCGCCATGTGGCCGTGTTGGGCTTTGCCCATCATGTTGCCCGCGCCCCGAATCTCAAGATCCCGCAGGGCGATGCGAAAGCCCGAGCCCAGTTCCGTAAAGTCCTTCAAGGCCCTCAGGCGCTTCTCAGCGACCTCTGTCAGCACCTTGTCGCGACGATAGGTCAGATAAGCGTAGGCGATACGGTTGGTGCGCCCCACCCGCCCCCGTAGCTGATACAGCTGGGAGAGTCCTAGTTTATCGGCATCGTGGATGAGAATGGTGTTGACGTTTGAAATGTCCAGGCCGGTCTCCACAATGGTGGAGGAAACGAGCACGTCAAAGCGCCCTTCCATGAAGTCCACCATCACCGATTCCAGTTCCCGCTCACTGAGCTGTCCGTGGGCCACGCCAAAGGTCACCTCCGGGACCAGCTGCTGCAGGCGGGCCGCCATGGCATCGATCTCTTTGACGCGGTTGTAGACGTAATAGCACTGCCCGCTGCGGGCCTTCTCCCGCAAGATGGCATCGCGGATCAGCTGTTCATTGTACTCCACCACGTAGGTTTGAATGGGAAAGCGGTCCTCCGGCGGCGTCTCAATCAAGGAAATATCCCGGATGCCCGTCATGCTCATATTGAGCGTTCGGGGAATGGGCGTGGCCGAAAGGGTCAATACGTCGACGTTGTTCTTAAGTTCCTTCAATCGCTCTTTATGCCGCACGCCAAAGCGCTGCTCTTCGTCCACGATCAAAAGGCCCAAGTCCTTGAACTTCACGCCGCTGCCCAACAGCTTATGCGTGCCCACCAGGATGTCCAAATTGTCTTCTTTTAAGCGCTGGAGGCTCTCTTTGACCTGCTTGGCGGTGCGAAAACGCGAGATCATATCCACATTGACGGCGAATCCATCAAACCGGCGGCGGAAATTCTTATAATGCTGCTCGGCGAGAATGGTCGTGGGCACTAGCACCGCCACCTGTTTTCCGTCCATAACCGCCTTAAACGCGGCCCGCATGGCCACCTCCGTTTTTCCAAAGCCCACATCCCCGCACAACAGACGGTCCATGGCCCGAGGCGCCTGCATGTCTTTTTTAATCTCGGCCACCGAGGAGAGCTGATCCGGCGTCTCTTCGTGAGGAAACTCCTCTTCAAAAGCCCGCTGCCAGGGAGTGTCCGGACTGAATTCATACCCCTTCATTTGGCTGCGCTGAGCATAAAGGGCGACGATTTCCTGCGCCACCTGGTCCACATTTTGTCGGACTCGAGCCTTGGCCTTGGTCCATTCCTGCGTTCCCAGGCGTGAAACCTTGGGCGCGGCTCCTTCGTTCCCGATGTATTTTTGGATCAAATCCAGCTGGTCCACCGGGATGAACAGCCGATCGTTTTGGTCGTAGCTGATTTCCAGATAATCCTTCAGAGCGCCTTGGCTCTCCATCTGCTTCATGCCACGGTAGATGCCGATGCCGTGATTTACATGGACGACGTACTGCCCATATTTGAGCTCATCAAAGGAACGGATCTTCTCAATTCCTTTTCCCTTAAAGCTTCGGCGCGGCTTTTTATTCTGGCTGCCTTCCCCAAACACTTCGGAATCCGAAATGATCGCAAGGCGTGAGTCCCGAAACTCCACGCCACTTTTTTGACTGCCTTTGGTGATGAGGATGCGCCCAGGGGGCAGGTCCTTGATTTCTTCCTGATACGCCACTTCAAGCCCCTCTTCGCGCAGCGCCTTCTCAAGACGCTCGCCCCGCTGACGGGTGCCCGACAAAACCACGGTGCGATAACCGTTTTTTTGCCGATGCAAAAGGTCCTCCGTCAAAAGGGTCAACTGCCCATGGGCGTGGGGCACGGCGTGGCTTTCAAAATGAGCGAGGCTTTTGGGCGGCAGGTAAAAATCCGTCTTCAATAGATCCGACATGTTGATGGTGGTCAAGCCCCGCAGGCGGTGCAAAAGATCCGCGGGGGGAATCAGTAGGTCCTTTTGTCCCGCGAGGATTTCGCCCCGGGCCAAAAACGTCTCATACTGCTCATTAAATTCCAGCGCCGCGGATTCAAGCTTGCCCATGGTGCGCACCGAATCATCCAAAACCACAATCCCTTGGCCCAAATAATCCAGCATGGATTCAGGCTCATCGTAGAAATAGGGAAGATAAGAATCGATGGTTTCAAAGCTCCAGGTTTCATGGAGCGAGGTGAGGTTTTTCGCCACAATGCTCTTGATCTTTTCGAAGGCTTCTTCGCCCAAAAGCTTGCGAGTCTTCTTGTCACGCACCAAATCCTCCAGCTCCGACTCCATCCGGTCGCGTCCTTTTAAAAGACTGGCCTTGTCGATGATGATCTCCTTGCTGGGAAAAAGCGTGCATTCTTGGATGCGCTCCAGGGAGCGTTGGCTTTCGGGATCAAAGGTGCGGATGGTTTCAATCTCATCTGCGAAGAGCTCGATGCGGATGGGGTCCTTTGCCACGGGTGAAAAGGCATCCAAAATACCCCCCCGCAAGGAGAACTGACCCGGGCCTTCGGTGACTTCACTGCGCTCATAACCCGCCTCGATCAGGCGCCGGGCGAGGTCCTCCAAATGCACCTGCTGGCCCACGGCCAAGGAAAACTGATAGGTCTTATAAAGCTTCAGGGGCATCCAACGCGACAGTAGATTCTCGATGGACGCAACGATGATGCGCCGCCCGGGCAACGTCATTTCCCGCAGCACCTTCAGCCGCTCCCAGCGAAGATCCCCTGAGACCGCATCCGCGTCGTAAAAGACCAGATCCCGGCTGGGAAAGAAGAAGGCCTCCTCCTCAAAGAGCAATAGATCCTCGTAAATGGACCGGGCCTCCAGGGCCGAAGAACAAAAGACAAACAGCGGACGGTTTGTCTTCCACGATAGGGTGGACAGCAATAGGGCGCGGGCGGAAGGGGCTACCCCGTAGGCGCTCACCGGCACTTTTTGCGCGGATAAGCCTTTTAAGAGATCCCCAAACGCTTGCTCCTTTGCGACGATCCGGCGAAGCTCTTCTAATCTCATGGAGTCTCCTCCCCGCACGGCTCCCCTTGGGCTCCTTTGGCGGCCTTTGAGGCGCCGGACGCCTCCGTTGCCGTTGGCTCTTTTTGCTTCGGGGGTTTCCCCGAGGCATTGACGCGGCTCATGGCAAGGGAAATGTCCTCGCTCAAGAGGGTATCCAAGGCCAAGAGCGCCAGCGCCATGGCCTCATCATAAGCCTTGACGTCTTCTGGATTGAGCTTGCCCAAAACGTGGGAGACGAGGCTCCCTCTGGCGCCGCCCACCCCAATGCGCAACCGTGGAAAATCTTGGGTGCCAAGACAAGCGATGATGCTCTTCATTCCGTTGTGGCCTCCGGCGGAGCCTCGCTCTCGAAGGCGCACGGCGCCCGGCCTTAGGGCCACATCATCGTAAACCACCAAAAAATCTTCTGGATCGGGCTTATAAAACTGGAGAAGCTCCGCGGCGCTCTCTCCGGAGCGATTCATATAGGTTTGGGGTTTGACCAAGATCAGCTTCTCCCCCCGATAAAAGCCCTCGCCAAAGAGGCCTTTGAACTTTTTTTTGCTCACCTCAATGCCGGTTTTCCGGGCCAGACGATCCACGAAATCAAACCCGGCGTTGTGCCGGGTTCCTTGATATTCTGCCCCGGGGTTGCCAAGGCCGATGACAATGAACATAAAATCCTCCTGACGAGCCAAAAGCCAAGGAAGCGATTCCTTGGTTTTGGGCCCGTATTGTTTCTTGCAAAAGATGTCTTTTTCACCGGTTCGCTCAATAGAGCCGAACGCGCAGGGTGATCTCTTTTCTGCCGCGCAGGATGATGCATTGAAACTCATCGCCGGAGCGATGTCCGGCTAGGGCCCGCTCCAGGCTCTGGGTTTCTTTGATGCGCGTTTGGTCGATCTGCAAAATAATGTCTGTGGGCCGGATGCCTGCCCTCTGGGCGGCAGATCCCGGCGTTACCTCGAGAACATAAAACCCTTTTTCTTTGCGGGGGCCATAGGCCGCAAGATCCCCCTTCACCCCGAACGCCAAGGGCGAGAAGCCCTCGGTGCGCAATATGCGGGAAATCACCGTGAGCACCTCGGTGCTCGGCACCACAGCGCCTTGGTTGCCAAGGCCCAGCCGCTGGCTGAGCGCTCGGGAGACCAGGCCCAAAACCGAGCCGTCCATCCCCAAAACGAGCCCTCCGTCGTTGCCGTCGTACGGTTCTAAATTAAGGACAAAGGCATGGACTTGAAAGCCCCCTTGCTCTTTGGAGAGCGCATAAAGGCGCGGCAGGGAATGCACAATGGCTTGGGATACATTGCCTTGATCCCGATCCCCTGTGGGCGAGGCCATCACCGCCACAGTCTGGGCGAGGGCCACATCGTTTTTCAACCACTGCACGCCCTTTTGCCCCGTAAGTTCTGGGACCTGAAGCAAGGACAGCCCCGTGACCTCATCGTGGCCCACGACATCGCCCAGATAGACCTTGGGGCCCGTAGCGCTCTCAACGCGCACGAAGGCGGCACTTTGCCCCTCCACACGGCGGGTGGGCACCAAAAGGTGCCCCGAGGCATCGCAAAGAACCGCATTGGAAAGGTCCAGCATGGAGCCCCGGCTAAAGGCCGTGCGGTTTACGGCAACCCCCGCAAGCTTGGGCGACACCGCATCGTAAATCCGACGAAAAGGCAGACGCTCATAGATCCTTCGCTCCAGATCCTTATATTCCTTGGATTCGGAATTCATGATTTGATTGGCCTCTTGAATGCGGTGGTCCGTGTAATTTTTCATGACGAGGACCACGGTCAGCAAGGACAGAAGAAACAGGAGGGCCAAAATCCACGGCTGAGCGCTGCGCAATAGTTTCCCGCGGCGTTTATGGTTGTTGTAGTGAATGCGCTCTTGCGCTACGTGATGCTCTTCATGGGAATCCATGCGCCCCTCCTTTAGGTCTTACTGAGCGTAAAGGCAAAGAGGACCCCGGTTTCCCGGTTTTCCACCCAAACGCTCTCTCCCCACTGGGAGAGGATGTTGCGGGCAATGGGCAGCCCAAGTCCCGTGGACTCCTTATGGGTCCGGGAACGGTCTCCCTTATAGAACCGGTGCCAAATGTTCTTGATGTCTTCCTCAGCAATGGGCAGGCCGTCGTTGTAGATCTGCACCTGTACCTTTTTGCCCTTGATCTTCGTCGTCACCTTGACGTTTCCCTCCGGCGGACAATGCTTGATGGCGTTGTCCAAAAGGTTCGTCAATACCTGCGTCAGCCGGTCACGGTCCGCCGCCACATAGACGGACTCAGAATCTAAAGTCACCAATACCTTCAACGCTTTGTCGTTGATTTTGGTCTCAAAGCGGATGATGGACAGGCGAATCAGCTCGTTGAGTTCCACCTCGGAGATGTTCATGGAGAACTGCCCCGACTCCATGGCCGAAAGATCCAATAGGTCATTGACCAGGCGGGCCAGGCGATTGATCTCCTCATAGACCAATTTTAGGTAGTAATTTTCTTTGTCCTTAGGCACCATGCCGTCCAGCACCGCGGCGATGAAGCCCCGGATGGACGTGATGGGGGAGCGTAGCTCATGGGAGATGTTGCTGATGAAATCACGGCGATTTTGATCCGTTTGCTCCATGGATTCCGCCATGGTGTTGAAGGAATTGGCCAATTGACCGATTTCATCCTCGGTGGTGATCAAAGCCCGCTGTCCAAAATCGCCCTTGGCAATTTTCCCCGCGGCTTCATTGAGCTGATACAGCGGACGGATGATGATGCGCTGGGAAAAAAAGTAAATGATGAAAGCCGAGAGAATCAGCGCGCCGATGGCGCCCGTCCAAATAATGAGGTACATGACCCGAATCTGGGTGCGTACCGCTTCCTCAGGCGTCATAATGACCACGGCCCGCTGATAGACCCCATCCTTCATCTTGGGCTTAATGTAGACAAAATATTCACTTTTACCGTCGGGCCCGCCCACCCGGGAAATCTCCTGATCCTCCCCCAAGCGAAGCTTTTCCAAGTTTTCCGCCGGAAAGGTCTTAAGCACCCAATCGGAGAGCTTGGGATCAGACACCAAAAACACCATATTGCGATCATCGAGTACCAGAATCTCCGATTGGTTGATTCCTTGCCCGAGATACTGCAGCGTGGTGGTCAAGGTCGATTTTTTGATTTCATTTTCCACGAATCGATCCACATTGTATTCGATGAACTGCGCCGATTCCTGGAGGCGGTTTCGCCGCTCCTCGATGTAGTTTTTTTGTGCCCACACCGAGAGGACGGTAGCAATAATAGCATAGCTGATGGCTAAAATCACAAGGAATGTAGCCACCAGCTTATAGACTAGGCTGTCTTTTTTCATCGGTAGGCCTCTATCGACGCGCTACTTGACTTCGAACTTATACCCGACGCCCCAGACGGTTTCCAGCTGCCAGTTGGGGCCCCCATGGAGCTTTTCCCGCAGCCTTTTGATGTGAACATCCACCGTGCGGGAATCCCCGGGATAATCGTAGCCCCATACCTCACAAAGAAGCTGTTCTCTTGTGAAGACACGGTTCTTGTTGGAGGCCAGGTGATACAGCAGTTCAAATTCCTTGGGCGGCATTTTTACGTTCTGCCCCTGATAGGTCACGTTGTAGGAATTGACGTCCACCGTGAGCTCCGGGAAACTGACGACTTTTCCCGCGCCGTCCCCATTGATGCGGCGCAACTGGCTTTTGATGCGGGCGATCAGTTCTTTGGGCTCAAAGGGCTTGACCATGTAGTCGTCGGCCCCAAGTTCCAAGGCGAGGACGATGTCAAAGGTTTCGCCCTTGGCCGAAAGCATAATGACGCGCGTGTCATGCTCTTTGCGGATCCATTTTAAAACGTCGATGCCATCCACCGAAGGAAGCATAATGTCTAAGAGCACAAGATCCGGCTTATAATCCAGGAAAACGTCCTGCGCTGCTTTGCCATCGTGGCTCATGCGAATGTCGTAGCCTGAATCCTGAAGGTACAGCTTCAGGACTTCACAGATGTTCTCGTCATCGTCCACGATCAGTATTTTTTTCTTCTCCATGGAGGTCCTCCTCTTCCTGGTCATCCCCGCAAGGATGGGTTGATGGTATTTTCTTCATTATAGCCGCTGCCCTTGATGAATGCACGAAAAAGAGAGAACCGGCGAGGGGGGATCCCTTCGCCTCGCCCCTGGGGGCAACGGTCCTTTTCTCCCAATGCCCTCCCCTTTTGAGGCGCCTACTCAAACAGCACGGCCAGGGGGCGGTCCTCATGAACGCGCAAAATCGCATCGGCCAAAAGATCCGCCGTGGAGAGCACCGTGGGCGCCAAGGAGCGGATTTCGTCATTGAGCAAAATCGTATCTAGGACCACCATCTCTTCGATGGGGGCCTGCTGCAAAAGCTGGGCGGACCCCTTGGAGAACACGCCATGGGTGGCGGCCACACGGACGGTGGCCGCACCTAATTCCTTCAAAGAATGAGCGGCCGACGAGAGGGTGCCTCCCGTATCAATGATGTCGTCCACCACGATGCAGTTGCGACCTTCCACCGCCCCGATCACCTGAACGACCTCGGATTCGTTGGGCCGCGGCCGACGCTTATCGATGACGACCAGCGGAGCGCCCAGCTCTTGGGCAAATCGCCGCGAGCGTTTTACGGCGCCAAGATCCGGCGCAACCACCACGGGATCGTTCCATGCCCCGTTGTCTCGAAAATGCCGGGCCAAAAGCGCCGCCCCAAACAAGTGATCGCAGGGAATGTCAAAATAACCTTGGATTTGCTCGGCGTGCAAATCCATGATGAGGATCCGGTCGGCTCCGGCGCAGGCAATGAGATTCGCCACCATCTTTGCGGTGATGGGATCCCGAGCCCGAGCCTTACGGTCCTGTCGGGCGTAGCCAAAATAAGGCACCACTAAATTGATGCGCCGGGCGGAAGCCCGCCGAAACGCATCCGTCATGATGAGCAGCTCCATGAGCCGATGATCCACGGGAGGGCAGGTGGGCTGAATCAGAAAAATATCGCAGCCGCGCACCGACTCATCAATACTGACGGAGATTTCCCCATCAGCAAAGCGACGCACCCGGGCCGCCCCAAGGCCCATCCCCAGTTTGGCCGCTATGGCCCGTGCCAGCTCCGGCTGTGCGTTGCCGGCAAATAATTTTAATACTCCATTTGCGGTGCCATCCATTGAAGACGCGCCTCCTATCGTTTGAGTCCTTTTTTTTCAACCCAACCGGGTTTGATCTGCTGCCTCGCCCGGCCAATCGCCAAAGCATTGTCCGGCACGTCCTCCGTAACCGTGGTGCCTGCTGCGGTGTAGGCGTTCTTGCCCACCCGCACCGGGGCGATGAGGTTCGTGTTGCAGCCGATGAAGGAATAATCGCCCACATGGGTTTGGGTTTTGCATTTCCCATCGTAGTTCACGACCACGGTTCCACAGCCAAAATTCACGCCCTCCCCCACCACGGCATCTCCAAGGTAGGTTAAGTGACTGACCTTCGTTCCGTGGCCAATCCTCGTCTTTTTAATTTCCACAAAATCCCCGATGCGCACGCCATCGCCGATGATCGAGTCCGGTCGAATGTAGGCAAAGGGACCCACTTGGCACTCCTGCCCAATGGAGGAATCCAGGATCACGGCATGGGCCGCTTCCGTGCCACGGCCCAACGAAGAATTTTCAATCCGGCAGCCCGGATAAAGAATGACGCCTTCCCCAATAACGCAGGCCCCTTGCAAAATGACGTCGGGATAAATCACGGCATCTCGTCCGATGACGGCTTCTTGAGAAATGAGGACGCGGTCTGGATCCACAAAAAACACCCCGTTTTTCATATGACGCTCAAGCGTTGCCTTGTGTCCATCCTGCAAGGCCTCAATTTCCTTGCGTATTGCCAATGCTTTTTCATAACCACTTATTTTTTTCATTGATTCCCCCTGATTGTACGCGATGCGCTCCCTTTGGACCTAGGATGGGCCAGCCGTTAAATGCACCATGGAATTGATGTAGGTGATGCCGCGGCCGCCGCTGATGGCCACCCATTCATGGATGCCCGTATCTCCTGTGGCGAGCCAAGCATTCATGTCCATAGGCAGCTTCAAAAAGGCCCGAAACAGCTGATTGATCATGGCCCCGTGACTGACCAAACAGATGACGTCACTCTCTTGGCACTCGCTGTAGAGCCGGGCCATGACGCGTTCGGCCCGCATACGAAAATGAATGCGAGATTCCTGACCATAAATGGATTCATGCGGTCCCAAAGTCGCGCGCATGGGAAATTTGGCATCCACCTCGGCAAAAGGAACCCCGGCGAGTTCGCCGTTGTCAAACTCCATCAGATCATCCCAATAGATCACCGGCAGGCCGCTTGGCCCGCTGATGGCTTCTGCCGTCTGACGAGCACGCCGCAACGGAGAGGCAAAAATTCGGGTCAGATCATACTGCTCATAGATCCACTGCCCCGCCCGCTTGGCCTGAAGCAGTCCTTTTTCCGTCAAGGAAAAATCCGCTCGCCCTTCACAGACCCTCAGGACATCCGCCTGGGACTCTCCGTGACGAACCACAATGAGTTTCATTTGAACCCCTCCCTTATGAAATGCTGGATTTTGTCGCATCTCCCACCAAAGCCGATGCTTTTTAGGGGCCAAGCGACGTCCCCATGGGCGCTCCATTTGACTTATTATACACCAGGAAGAATTATGGCGAGAAGATCCACAGCATGCCTTGCACTCCTTCTTTTCATTTGAAAAAATGCTGGACTCCAGGAAGCGACTTCCTGAGGTTTCTTCTTCATTTTTTGTTCATTAAGGTGGGAATCGTCCTTCGTCCCTCCAAAAAATCACGGCATAGATCAAGGTTTTTTCCGAGAATTCCATAAAAAAACACCAAAACATCGCCCGGTGCCCCAGGCCGCCGCCATGCGTATAAGCATTTGTTTGGTTTTTTATTTTCTCTTTGAACCAGTCCCTTCATTGCGGGTTTTTCATCGTCCAAAGGACTTAAGGGCCGCAGCACCTTTAGACCAGCCCAATTAAAAACCCTCATGCATACTTCGAAGGCGAAGCATCCATGGGGGTTTTTAATTGGAGGGTCTTTGTCCTTGGCCCAAGATGTCGACGGCATGGGCAACTGGCTGCCGAAGACCAGGGATCCTATCCTAAAGTGACGCGCTTAGGGAAAAGCGGGCTCTGACGCAAGAGCCATCAAAGGCTCTGGCGAAGGGGCCGCAAGGATCGAAGGGAACACGTCTTCTTCATGAGATTCTCGCACGACTTTTTCATACTCACCAAGTATGGCGCTTTGCAAGACTTCACGGGCCGCTGAGGTGATGGGGTGAGCAATGTCTTTAAACTCCCCGTCCGGTGTTTTGCGCGACGGCATGGCGATGAATAGTCCGCTTTGGCCTTCGATGACTTTGATGTCATGAACGACAAATTCGCCATCAAAGGTCACTGAGACAATGGCCTTCATTTTACCATCCGCAGCAATCTTTCTGATCCGTACGTCTGTAATGTTCATGGTTGTTCCTCCTCGTTGCAGGATTTTCTGATGTCGATATAATCATCCGCGGCCGACGGATCCAAGCCCACCGGGATACTAATTATAGTTTAACACGGTAAACGATTTGATTATAGACATCACACACAAGTTTACAACTTTGTTAAATTTTTTCCCCACAGAGACCTTGAACTATCGATTTAGAGGGTTTTATGTTGATTTTCCCACTTTCTTCTATTCCGTAATAATCACAGAAGTTGATCAACGGGACCCCAATCTCTTTTTCTATTTCCTTGTTGTCCACCATGACCCCCACCCCTAAAAGGGTGGATTCAAACTCCGAGAGCAGATCCTTGATGCCCCGCACCGTGCCGCCCCCGCGCAAAAAGTCGTCGATGAATAAGAGACGGGCATTGGGCCGGATGCTCCGTTTTGAGAGGCTCATCACAGAAAGCATTCCCTGATTGCCGGTGAGGTAATTGATGGACACCGCGGTGCCCTCGGTGATCTTGGTGTTCCGGCGCACCACGATGAGGCCCACCCCCAGACAGCGAGCCACCTCATAGGCCAGCGGAATCCCCTTGGTTTCCACCGTGATGATGTAGTCGGGCGCCAGGGACTGAAAACAGGCGCTTAAAATTGCGCCGGCCTTGGCCATGATGCGGGGATTCTGCATGAGGTCCGTCACGTATAAAAAGTTCCCGGGAACAATTCGCGACGGATCCTTCAAATACATTAAAAAATCCGCCAAAAACCGATCTCGATCGCTATTGGGGACCTCCACCAAGTACTTTACGCCGCCACTGGCTCCGGCCATGGTTTCCACTCGGCCTTCATGAAAATGCTCCAACGCATCCCGCACCAGAACAAGATCCTCGGAAATGGTGGATTTGGCCGCCCCAAAACGCTCGGCAAAGGAATTCAGTGAAATGATGCGGTTGGGGTGATCCAACAGCGTCTTGGTAATGATGGAAATTCGGGTATTTCGGGAAATTTTATCCAATATATCGTCCTCTTTTGCGTCTAATTTCCCTGATTGTATCGAAACCTCGTACAATAAGCAAGACAAGGACTCCGAACGTTCGGAATCCTTGTCTTGAAATCATCTGCTGATGCGGTGGCCCAGGGCCCCGCGTCCATAGCTCCTAGGGGTTTGGCGATGTTTAGTCCAGCGGAACCTCGACGACCCAGCCTTCAGGTCCTTGGATGTCTCCAAACTGAATGCCCAGCATGGTGTCGTAGAGCTTTCTTGTGATGGGCCCCACTTCCGTCTCCGAGAAGAATACGTGGTGATCCCCGCGATAATCAATGGCGCCGATGGGGCTGATGACGGCTGCGGTTCCGCAAGCTCCTGCTTCCGCAAATTCATCCAACCGATCGATAAAGCAGTCTCTTTCCGACGCCTTTAGCCCAAGGTATTCCTTCGCCAAATGAAGCAGCGAATATTTCGTGATGGACGGTAGGATGGATGGGGAGATGGGGGTTACAAATTCATTGTTCTTCGTGATGCCAAAGAAGTTGGCCGCGCCGACTTCTTCAATCTTCGTATGCGTGGCGGGATCGAGGTAAATACAATCGGCATACCCTGCATCCTTAGCCAATTCGTGGGGCAACAGAGAGGCTGCGTAGTTGCCGCCGACCTTGGCGGCGCCGGTGCCATGCGGGGCGGCGCGATCGTAGTCTTCAGCCACCGAGAAGTTCACGGGGGAGAGGCCGCCTTTAAAGTAGGCGCCCACGGGGGTGCAAAACACCGTAAAGATGTATTCTGGAGCCGGCTTCACGCCGATTTGATCCCCGACGCCAATGAGCATGGGGCGCAGATATAAAGAGGCGCCGCTGCCGTAAGGGGGAACAAATTCCTGGTTTGCAGCGACCACCTTTTGGCAGGCTTTTACAAAGCGATCTTCAGGAAATACCGGCATGATCAGCCGTTTGCAGCTGTTGGCCATACGTTTGGCGTTTTGATCGGGACGGAACAGTTGAATTTTGCCCTCCTTCGTGCGGTAGGCTTTCATCCCTTCAAAGCATTGTTGCCCATAGTGGAGTGCCGTGGAGGCTTCGGAGATATGGAGGCGGTTGTCCTCAGTCATACTGCCTTCATCCCAGGAGCCGTTCTTCCAGTACGAGAGATACCGCCAAGGGGTCTTGATGTACCCGAACCCAAGGTTTTTCCAATCCAGGTCCACAATTTTCTTTTCCATAATGATCCTCCTGTGGGATATACTGTTAGTTACTCCCTATTCTAATCCAAATGTGATATGCTTTACAGCGTTCCAGCAGCTTTTTAGGAGACTGGTGGCAAATCTTGCTCCAAGGTGCCGTTGTTGCAAATCTCTTCCGGGGAAGCTTACAATAATTATAGTGCAAAGGAGATTGATATCATGTCTTTTAACCTGAAAGAATTCCAAGGAAAAAAAGTCCACCTCATCGGCATCGGGGGCAGCATGATGAGCGGCATCGCCGGCATCCTTTTGGAGAATGGCATCCGTGTATCCGGCAGCGATCAGGGTGAATCCAAGGCCTTGGCCGCCGTGCGCCGTTTAGGCGCCACGGTAAAGGGCGCTCACCACAAGGACAACATCTACGATCAGGACCTGGTCATCTATACCACGGCCATCCGGCCGGACAATCCCGAGCTTTTGGAAGCAACGACCCGAGGCATTCCCACGATGACCCGCAGCGAATTTCTCGGACACTTGATGAAAAACTTTCAATGGGGGGTGGGGATTGCGGGGACTCATGGGAAAACCACCACCACCTCCATGCTTACGGCCGCCGCACTCTCGTCCGGCCTCGATCCCACCGTGCTGGTCGGAGCGCACATGCCGCAAATCGACTCCAACTATCGGGTCGGCCAATCCGAGGTATTCCTCGTGGAATCTTGTGAGTATAAACGCTCCTTTTTGGATTTCCCACCGCGCCTGGCCATCATCCTCAATGTGGAGGAAGACCATGTGGACGTATATCACAGCTTGGATGAAGTTCTTGAAGCCTTCGGGCGCTACGTCGAGCAAGTGCCCGAAGACGGCTGCGTCCTTTTGAATGCGGATCATCCCGGCGCCATGGCGCTGGTGGATCGAGCGCAGGCCAAGGTCCAAACCTTTGGCGTGGAACAAGGCGATTACGCGGCTTCCCGGCCCGAAATAGACGAGTGGGGACGCCCCTCGTTCTCCGTCACAGAGCACGGCGTTCCCCTCTTTCACATCAAACTGCCCGTGCCCGGCGTCGTCAACGTGACCAATGCGCTGGCCGCCACCGCCGCCGCCCGCATCTTGGGGGCTGAGGCCGCAGACATCAAAAAAGGATTGGAATCCTATCCTGGCGTGGACCGGCGCATGCAAAAGCTTGGAGAAATCCGTGGCATCCGCTTTATGGATGACTACGCCCACCACCCAAGCGAAGTCAAAGCCTCCATGGAAACCATTTCCCACATTCCCTGCGGGCGCCTCATCGTGGTGTTTCAACCCCATACTTTTACCCGGCTGCGCCGCTTTTTAAAGGACTTTGTACCGCTCTTTGACGCTGCAGATCTGACCCTGCTTTTGCCGGTCTTTGCCGCCCGCGAGCAAGACGACGGCACCATCTCCAGCAACACCTTGGGCGATCTCATCCGAGAGCGGGATCAAACCCACTGCATCAACTGCGAAAACTACGAAAAAGCCGCTCAGGTTCTCCTGGATCAGGCCCAGGAGGGGGATGTGGTGCTGCTCATGGGCGCAGGGGAGGGCTATCGGATCTATGATCTGTTGCAGGCCAACGAGACCATGAACCCCTAATTCTAGAGATCCAACAAGCCGGGCGCGGAACTCCAAAGGCGAGTTCCGCGCCTTTTGGGTCCCCTCAGAACAAAAACACCCACCAGTACAGTTCAAAGAAGTGATTGGGACGCTTCGACCTTTGGTTGTCACAACCAATTGCCCCCTGTAATATGAAGGAAGATGCAAAAAACCGCTTCTTCCAAAGAAGAATCCAAAAAAGAAGGCGCTCTTCGTTTCCTGCCTAAAGACCGCCCATTGATGACATAAAGGAGGGATCCACTATGAACGCCATTTTGACCCTATTACCCCGCTATAAAAAGCAACTCATCGCTCCTTCGCTCGTGCTGCTGCTCACCATCGTCTTGGATTCCGCCAACCCCTTTCTCAATCGGATGATCATCGACGACGCCATTCCGCAACGCAATCTTTCGCTCTTACTAAAAATCCTGTTCGGCCTTTTGGCCATCACCGCCGGCCGCGCCCTCTTCGGTTTTTATAAGGAATATACCTTTGATCGCATCGGCGTCCTTTTGTATCGGGATTTGAAAGATCAGCTCTTTACGCACCTCCAGTCTTTGCATTTTCAGTATTTCGACAACATCAGCACCGGCGAATTGATGAGCCGCCTGGGCGAGGATCTGGAAAACATTTGGCGCTCAGTCTCCTTTGGCTTTCGACTCTTGGTGGAGCAGGCCCTCTATTTCCTCATCGGCCTCACCGTGCTCTCCCTCATCAATCTCCCGCTGACCCTCATCATCCTAGCGGTCATGAGCCCCATTGCTTACATCGCCCTGCGCTTTGAAAAAAAAATCGACCAAAACTTTGGAGAAATCTCCGATCTGACGGCGGAACTCCACACCACCGCTCAGGAAAACATCGCCGGGGTTCGCCTGGTCAAGGCCTTTGCCCGAGAGCGCTTTGAGATCCGCAAGTTCATGAGTAAAAATCAGCGCAACTATGAGCTCAACAACGAGCAGGCCACCATCATCGCCCACCATTTTCCGCTCATAGAGCTCTTCACCAACTTAGCGGTCCTGGTGATGATCGCGCTGGGCGCGGGTTTTGTCGCTCGGGGTCGGATGACCCTGGGCAGTCTTGCCGTGTTTACTGGCTTTATCTGGAACCTCATCTGGCCGCTGCGGGAGTTGGGCTGGCTTATGAATACGGCCGCTCAATTCAATGCCTCGGCCAAAAAAATCCAGGCGATTTTCGACATTTCGCCGCAAGTGGCCGACGCGCCGGGACTTTCTCACCACTCTTTGAGCGGCGATGTGGCCTTTGAACACGTCTATTTTTCCTATGAAGCGGATTCTGTCTTAAACGACGTCAGCTTCCGCGCCCATCCGGGCGATACCGTGGCCATCATGGGCGCCACCGGAGCCGGAAAAACAAGCCTCATTGGCCTCATCGGACGCTATTATACCCACGCAAAGGGCCGCATATTGGTGGACGGCTGCCTCACCGAAGAAATTCCCTTGGACGATCTAAGAGGCGCCATGAGCATCGTCCCCCAAGACACCTTTCTCTTTTCAGAATCCATCCGCAACAACCTGACCTTCTCCCGCCACGAAGCCTCAGACGAAGAACTGGCCCACGCCCTTTCCATCGCCTGCGCGGACTTCGTCTTTGACTTAGAGGACGGGTTGGACACGGTGGTGGGCGAGCGCGGCGTGGGCCTCTCGGGTGGACAAAAGCAGCGCTTGGCGATTGCCCGGGCCATCCTTCGGGAAGCTCCGATGCTTATTTTGGACGATGCCACCTCATCTTTGGACATGGAGACCGAATATCAGCTTCTAAAAAACCTTAAAAGCATTCAACACCAACGGACTACTTTTATTATCGCGCACCGCATTTCCGCCGTAAAAAACGCCACCACGATTCTTTTCATGGAGCACGGCACCATCGTGGAAGCCGGCACCCATGAGGAACTGGTGGCCCTCAAAGGCAAATACTATGAAATCTTCCGAGAACAATTCCATGATTTTGATGCGCTGCAGGAGGTGATTTAATGGCCAAGAACATCGTGCGAGAAGATGAATCCTTGCAGCTTGGCGAAAAACGGCACCTGATCCGCCGCTTATACGCCTACATCCGACCCTATAAAAAAGAAGTCCTGCTCATCATGGGCCTCATGGTGTTCACCATGGGCGTGGGCCTACTAAACCCCCTCTTCGTCAAGTTTGCAGTGGATGATGCCATTGCCCTTGGCAACACCAACCGCCTGCTGCAGATTGCCGGCGCCATGGTGACGCTGAATCTCATTGCCACCCTGGCTTCAAGAATTCGGCTCTTAAAGATGGGGCGCGTCTCCAACCGCATCGTCCTCAACATGCGTGAAGAACTTTATCGCCACATCCAAAATCTTTCCTTCGCCTTTTTTGATTCCCGGCCCGTGGGGAAAATCCTCGCCCGGGTGGTGGGCGACATCAATTCCCTGCAGCAACTTTTTACAAACGCCGTGACCTCCCTCATCCCGCAGATTCTTCAGTTGATCCTTGTCGCCGTACTGATGATTGCCACGAATCTTTGGCTGGCTTTGGCCACCATGGTGGTCATGCCCCTCTTAGTTTCCGCCATCTTCTTTATCGAAGTGCGGGCCCGGGTGCGCTGGGGACAATGGCGCAGCAAGCGCTCCAACCTCAATGCCTTCACCCACGAGAATTTTTCCGGCATCAAACTGGTGCAGGGCTTTTGCGAAGAAGCCGCCACAAAGGCCAAGCACCAAACCATGATGGCGGAAATGAACGATCGCTTTTTGCGGGCCGTCAAGCTCAACGATCTTTTTTGGCCCTTGGTGGAAATCTCTTGGGGCATCGGATCCGTGGTGGTGTATCTCGTGGGCGCTATGCTTTATTGGCGCGGTCTGGTGTCCTTGGGCGACATCTTTGCCTTCACCATGTTCATCGGACTGTTCTGGCGCCCGGTCATGTTCATCAGCAATTTCTACAACACCCTCATCACCTCCTTGGCCGCCGCCGAGCGCATCTTTGAAATCTTGGACACCAAGGCGGACATCACCGATCGGGAAGGCGCAGCGGTGATGCCGCCCATCGACGGCCGCGTCGACTTTGACCACGTCAGTTTCTTCTACGAGCAGGGCGTTCCGGTCCTTGAAGACATCAACTTCACCGCACAAGCGGGGGAACGCATTGCCTTGGTGGGAGAAACAGGCGCCGGCAAAACCACCATCATTAACCTCCTCGCCCGCTTCTACGATTTGCCCCAAGGCACCATTCGCATCGACGGGCACGATATTTCCCAAGTCACCATTGACTCCCTGCGTCGTCAAATGGGCATCATGATGCAAGATACCTTCTTATTCTCCGACAGCATTCGGGAAAACATCCGCTACGGCAACCCCGAGGCTCGGGACGAGGAAATCATCGCGGCGGCTCAGGCCGTCAACGCCCATGAATTCATCATGAACCTGGAAAACGGCTACGACACGCAAATCAAGGAGCGCGGCATCCGCCTGTCGGTGGGGCAGCGCCAGCTCATTTCCTTTGCCCGGGCCCTGTTGGCCAATCCTCGCATCCTAATTTTGGACGAAGCCACGAGCAACATCGATACGCAGACCGAACGCCTCGTGCAAGAAGGCATCGGACGCCTCTTAAAGGGCCGAACCTCTTTTGTCATCGCCCATCGCCTCTCCACCATCCGCGACTGCGATCGGATTTTGGTCATCGATGAAGGGCGGATTAAAGAGCAAGGCACCCATGAAGAGCTTTTGGCGCAGCGGGGGATCTATTACAACCTCTTCCTGGCCCAATACCGCTTCTTGCAAGAAGGCGCGTAATGCCCTTTTGCGCCTTCTTCTTTGTTCCTTGGAACGCGCCTTATCGAAACGATGGTGGATGCCGTCGCCAAAAGAACGGGTCGGCCCCATCGCATGCCGACTCGTTTCTCTTTTAATAGAGGATCGCCAACACCCCAAGGGAGCTCTCCCTTATTTCTCGGGAAGAGGCCCTTGCCGGCCCGCTTCCCCAGGCGATCCCGATTGACGAAATGCGGCAGATGTGGTACTACTTACTTTCGTAAGTTAGCGTTAGCTAACTAGCAAGGAGAGGAGCCTTCGGATGGACCCTTCCCATGGCCCCTGGAGCGCAAAAAGGGGGGGAGCCCTCAAACAATACGCAAAGATGATGAACCAATGAGAAGGAATGGGAGCGTTGATATGGACTTCAATCAATTAATTGAGCACTTTGCCTCTACCCTTTTTCGAGTGCGCGGCGTCTATAAATACGCCATTCCTGCCAAAAGTCAGGGAAGACAGAACGCTGCGCCATACCCCGGCTTTATATTCCCCTTGTCAGGCAGTGCGGAATATCAATTCAACAACACACCCTATTTGGTGACGACCGATACCGTGGTCCATGGATTGGCGAATTCGTCCCTCCGTAAACGGGTGGTCGGTGAGCAAAGCTGGGAATATGTCTCTGTTTTGTATGAACCCTTCCACGAAGGGGCGAGCCTAAAGCTCAAGAACCTGCATTTTAGCCTTTCCCTAAAGCAAACCCCACAGCTTGTTGATATGCTGCATCAATTGTATGCAGCGTCCAGTCGTCCGGGGGGCCTTCCGGCCTTTCAGGTTGAAACCTTATTTCACCGCATTTTGGAAGAAACGTTTATTGGCGCTCGAAGTCAAGCCCCGCAAGGCGCAAAAGAACTCTTCGCCTTTGTTTCCGATTACATTCATGCACATTATAGCGATCCATTATCGGTGAAATTATTGGCGCAACAACATGGCGTCAACGAAAACCGTCTCTTTTATGTGTTTCAGAAATTTGCAGGGATGGGGCCGGGCGATTATTTGCGAATGTATCGCTTGAATCGAGGGAGGGATTTGCTGATGACAAGTTCTCTTCCCATCGGCGCCATCGCCATGCAGGTTGGCTATCCTGACGCATTCTATTTTAGCCGTAGCTTCAAGAACTATTTTGGCGTATCCCCACGCCAATTTAGAGGATCCTCCAGAAAATGAAAGGGATGCAGCGTTGTTTTTTAAAAGCAGCGCTGTTTCTTGTTTCAGGAATAATCCATCTTCCATCAGAATCCCGCCATTCTCATGACATGGTTTCTTTGATATGGTTTCTCCAGGAAGTGAGCAAGGCCTCCCCCAATAATGTGTTGCAAATGGGCGCCCCCTCGAAGGCCCCATCCTTAACACTGCCGGGCGCATTCTGGAGCGCCGACCAGGGGTTGTTCTGCATAACGGCCGGGATACTACCCCCCCCCCCCGCCCCCATGAGAACCATAAACCCCTTGATGCAGCGCGGGGTGTCGA
>LQGW01000032.1 GCA_002838815.1 Clostridiaceae bacterium JG1575
ATAAGGTAGGAAACACCACGCCATACTTTCTTTCGTCAGCGGTCTTGGTGTAACCCCCTCCAGAACCGTGCTTACACCTCTCAGTGTACACGGCTCGCCATTTTTCATCATTTAAGTGAATTGTTTTTAACTTCTTCATAGCAATTAGGGCATAGTGCCAATGACTTACGTCGCTTCTGTATCATAAGCATTTCAAATTCATTATCCGATTTTAGGTCTTTCAATCGTTTGACATGGTGCATATAAACTTTGACAGGACTTGCACCGCACGCTTCACAAGTACCACTTTTAAGCCTACCAGCTAAACTGTTAGGTTTTATGTTTTCTCTATATTGTGGCATTGTATCTGCAAATTGTGGAGCGTCACTTTTATCTCGTTTAAACCCGTCATTGTAAAACTCACAGCGTTTCATTCCACTTTTTGTTTTATAATTCGCACCAAAATCTCCATTTTCACTACGATATTTTGTATACATCTTCATCACAGATGAATTGTACTTCGCAGCTAAGGTTTTATGACAACTTCCACGCATGATAGAATGAAATCTACCAATATTACACGCATTGATTGCCATACGATAGTAATTGTATAAACCTCGAATTTCTGAATTATACTTGCTGATAATCGCAACTTCATCAAGGGGCATTAACGCACCTCTATGAATAGGTTTCCATATCTCTTTACCATTTTCGTCTTTTTTGATTTTTAAAACACCGTATTCGTGTAGTTTAGCAATCCATTTTTCTTTTGGTACATATAATTGCACTTTTCCAAGCCACACACGTTGCAGTCCCTTTTTTGTACGTTTCACATCTTGGCTTCTTGATACTCTAATATCGTATCCAAGATAACGCACCATTTCTGAAGAATGAGTAATATGTGTTTTTTCTTCGGACATCGTAAGTTTTAGAGTTTCCTCTAAAAATACTCGCACTTGCTCTTTAATAAATTTTGCTTCTTCTTTAGAACCAATAACAGCAATGAGAAAATCATCAGCATAACGGTTATATTGAAGTCGCTTAAATGTATCGTCCATTTCACATAAGTGTGGTGTAGATAACATTGCTCTTTGAGCGTGCTTGAATATCTTCAAATTTTCCTCTGTACGATTTTCTTCCAAATTTTTCTTAGCTTTTCTAAATGCCCAACGTACCTTATGATGGTCTTCATGAACCTTACGAAGTCTTGACTCTCCTATATCAAATTTTGATTTAAGATTTGCCATAAAAGCATCTAATTCATGTAGATAGATATTAGATAATATTGGACTCATGCCCGACCCTTGTGGGGAACCGGAGTAAGTGGTGTGATATACCCATTGCTCCATGTAACCGGCTCTTAAAAATTTCCACATAAGAGAGATAAATGCTTCATCTTTAATGCGTTTTCTTAAAAGGTTAATCGTTACATGGTGGTCAAAGCTGTCGAAACAAGCCTTAATATCGCCCTCAATTATCCATTTTGCACCAGTAAAAAGTGTAGCCACTTCTTTGAGTGCTGTATGGCAACTTCTTTTTGGTCTAAAGCCATGTGAATTGTCTTTGAATGTTGGTTCATAAATTGCTTCTAAAATCATTCTGATAACTTCTTGTATTAACTTGTCATCAGTAGACGGAATCCCCAATGGACGTTTTTTCTTGCTGTTTTTCTTTGCAATATATACACGTCTTGCTGGGTTTGGTTGATATGAGTGGTCTTTTAATTTCGCAATGATATTCTCAATGCGTTCCATACTCATACCGTCAAGAGTGCGTCCATCTGCACCTGCTGTCATGCTACCTTGTGAGGTAGCAATAATTTGATATGCAAGCAGATAGAACTCTGGGTTGTATAGGTTTCTGTATAATCTTTCATACCTATACTCTGTTTTTAATGCATTTTCACTTAAACTTTTCAATACATTTTCGGGATTTCTCATAATGCCTCACGCACCTTTCCTTTTTATTATATTGAAGAAAAACTGTTTCCCTTCGCCATGTACAAGGCTTTCCCTTGCTCGGACTACTACGGAAACTCTGTTGCCATAGTAAATATTCAAGGTCACTTTTCTCATAGCACCTATAGCCGAAAATCGGCATTTTACCTTAGGCAATCCCCATTTAGAACTGTAATAACATAAGCTTGTTATGATTTCGGATGTGACGTTCGTCATTTTCCACTTCTTGTGGCTAATTCACTTAGGATATCCAGTAAATACGTATGACCGACCCATATTTACCAAAGTGCGTGGGAGTTTAACTTCCATACCCACGGAGCAACATTTTGCCCAATTTCTGACTGTCATTCAGGCAGTTTAGCTTTCATCCTTGTTCATAACTTTTCATCTCTATCACGCAAACACCTTGGAAGTTTTGGTATTTCGTGTTCTCCGACATGCTACACTCCCCGTCGAGTTTCCTCTTTCGGATAAGTCGGGAGATGATAGGTTGTAGGTCTTTTCCTACTTTGATATCTTTACCTATTACTTGCTCAAGGTAAGATTATTACAGCCCCTTATGGGCGCAC
>LQGW01000033.1 GCA_002838815.1 Clostridiaceae bacterium JG1575
TAATTTTCAAAGAACAGTCCGTTGCTCGATGCAACTTTTACAGAATATCACTGCCGAGCGGCCTCGTCAAGCCCTTTTTCGAAAATTTCTTTTCTGGCGGCTGGACCCCGCTCGTGAAGTGCAAGAGTTATTATATCACCCTCAATGGCTCGTGAGCGGGCCTATTTCGAAGATTTAGGCATCTAGAAGCAAAATTCTTTGAATTCCACCCCTTTTCGCCCGTTTTCGTGCTGTGATACACCCGGTTCTAAAGAGTATTTTTATTTTAAAAAGACAGCCTACGCAAGCAAAAGCTGCGCAGGCTGGATGGTTCTTCCATCAAAGATCCTTCCTCTATATAGGAAGTTCCGTTTCAGATCGAGTTAGTTCTTCGGTACAAAAGTCGGGACGGATCCTTTTGTGACCACCTCGCCGGCAATCCATCCATGAACCGCAGCATCGGGAATGGCGTTGGAGCCCAAACGGTTGGTTCCGTGGACGCCGCCCACAACTTCACCTGCAGCATAAAGACCCGGAATCACTTGGTTCCAGATGTCCATGACCTCCGTTTTTTCCGTGATGGCTAAGCCGCCCATGGTGTGGTGCACGGAGGGCCATTGCGGAATTGCGTAATACGGCGCGCGATCAACCTTCATCATGACGCCCTTATCAATGACTTTGCCAAAATCGGGATCTTTGCCGGCCGCTACAAAGCCGTTATGCTTTTGAATGGTTTCCGCCAGTTTCTTTCCATCCATGGCGATGGTTTTTTCTTTGAACTGATGCTCGTTGATCTTTTTAGCGAGTTCCTCCAAGGTATCCGCCTTGAAGATCCGCTCGGCTTTGATGCCGTCGGCCAGTTGCTCTTTGGTAATGAAG
Organism: Clostridiaceae bacterium JG1575; assembly: GCA_002838815.1. Taxonomy (GTDB): domain Bacteria; phylum Bacillota; class Clostridia; order Clostridiales; family Clostridiaceae; genus JG1575. Next base: position 859 of record LQGW01000033.1, read on the forward strand.
CCGCCCTTTTCCACAATGTCTTGACCAAAAATGGAGAAGGTCGGGAACCCGCCACTGTTTTGAGCCGCCCGAGAACAGACGTCGCGACGTTCGCCTTCATTGACGTACCGCTTGCCTTGGACGTCCACATAAACAATCCCTGAAGAAGGACCTGAGAAAGGAATGACGGCGAATGCGTCTAAGACCCCGCTGTTGGGGTTGGCAAAGGGATACAGCTGAATGTAGGACATCTGAATGGTGTTGGCGCCAATCTCCTGCGCCATGGGGATGCCTTCTCCCGTGGCCCCCACATGATTGGTGGTGGGCAGATCCTTGGTGAGGGCCGGAACGTGCTTTTGCCTCATGGCTACATTTCCTGAGAAACCGCCTGAAGCAAGAATGACGCCCTTTTCGGCCTTGATGGCGCGCAGTTTCCCCTCGTGGTCGCGAACCTGAATGCCCAGAACCCGTCCGTTGCCTTCGGTTTCCCGGTAGATCTGGACCATTTTGGTGTTCAATTGCACTTTAGTGTCGGTTTTCGCCAGAAGTTCCTTTTGGACCTTAACGATATCCGCTCCGATGCCATGCTCCGTAGTGTAGGTGCGATAGCCGTAATGCCCACCGGGACGAGTAATGGACTCGCGTACCTTAAGGCCATTGTCCAGCATGAGGTCCAAAAAGACGGGAGCGCCGTAAACGAAGTTCTTAACGAGCTTGATATCGCTCATATAATCGCCCCCCTTAATGGTGTCCTCAATGTGTTTTTCCGCGGTGTCCGGCTTCAATTTCAGTTTGGGGTACAGCGTGTCGGCAAGCTTCGAGGTATAGGAGGCGTAAACTCCTCCATTAATTTGAGAGTTTCCTCCCACGACGGGCATCTTTTCAATCAAAACGACCTTGGCGCCATTTTTCGACGCCGTATATGCGGCGGAGAGTCCCGCAAACCCGCCGCCGACCACGATGACGTCATAGGTTTCATCCCATTGCGAGGGAAGCGTTCGGGATCCCATGGTCGGGCGCGGATCTTTCTTTTCGCCGCCTTGTCCGGATTCACTGTGTTTAAATTGCTCGGGCTTTCCACCGGCCTTTTCAATGGCCATACGCACCGCTTGAAGAATGCCCTTACTGGTGTTGGTCGCGCCGCTGACCGCATCCAAATAGATGTCTTGCTTCTCTACGATGCGTTTGGGCATCTCGCGAAGGGCTGCTTCCGCAACGGTGGGCGTCTCCGTTTGTTCCACTAGGACAACCTGGTCAATGGATTTCTCCTTCAGTACAACCTTCACCTTCATGGGGTATTGGCCTTTGCTGTCGATGAGGTACTCTCCCGGTTTCATCGCCTGGATCTTCGAGAGGTCGATGCCCTGAGTCGTCTTGCCTGTCTGAGGCGTTGTTGTCGAAGCATCGGGCTTTGTGGCCCCCGTCGTCGGGGTGGAAGGTCCCGGTTTTGTGGCGTTCGTGGTCGGGCTTGGCCCGGTGCACCCCACTGCCCCAAGAATGCTCAAGGCAAGCAAAGCGGAGACCCATTTTTTCGTCCATTTCATCGCGTATTCACTCCTTGTCTATTGAGATTGATACTGAGTTCATCATACCTGAATGAGACTCATTGTCAACAAATACACAAAGAGTTCTGTTCTTGTGAACCATCTTTTTTTAAGAGGGGAAAATGCGTCTTCTCTCACCCTCTCCTAGGGTTCATTTCCAACCCATGGTTCAGATCTTAAATAAGCTTAATGGTGATGATTTCAATGTTGGCAGGGATCCCGCCTCCTTCTACCTAGCCCCCTAGAGAAATGAAGCCTTCAAAGAGATCTATTTGAACCAAGAGGGTCTTTGCCCTTGAACTTCCCCTACACTCCCCCTCAGGCCGACAAAGGGTCTTTTGAGCAACTGTCTGCAACAAAAGAAGAACCAAGAAATTCACCTCATTCGATGAATGTCCTTGGTTCTTATGGTTTTGGTGGAGATGATGAGATTCGAACTCACTACCTCTTGAATGCCATTCAAGCGCTCTCCCAATTGAGCTACACCCCCGCGACATGTTCTAGTTTCCCATAAAGCCAGCCATTCGTCAAGAGGTACTTTTTATTTTTTGGAAATCTTTGATCCTTTCACTGAAAAGGCGATCGCTCATTTGCTCCCACTGAGCCCAAGAGCCTCTTGGGCAAGGGGCAAACACTCCCGGCGCCCCTGCAATAGGACCCGCCAAAGAGGAGAACACCGATTCCGCCCGTTTTCACATTCCCTTGCGGGATCCCCCTTACTAAAAAAGGGCCAAAATCCCGGGATCTTTATTGGGTCGCATCTTTTTAAGCAAAGAGTGAACAATTGGAAGGACCCGCCCCACTCTGGTTGTTCTTTGCCATAATGGATTCAAGAGTGTTGTTCCATTTCTCACCGTACAGCAAAGGAGGCCCTCTATGAATTCCGTTCTTGAAGCCATGAAAAAAAGACGCTCCCGGTACGCGTTGACCAATGAATGCTCCCTCTCCTCAGAGGCGCTGCATCAACTCATCGCGGATGCCTTAACTCATGCCCCTACCCCGATGAACGCCCAAACCGCGCGTTTGGTGGTTTTGCTGGGCGAAAATCATCGGCGTTTTTGGGATGCCTTATTGGTGCGCCTGAAAGAAGTCACCGATCCGGAGAAATTCCCCAAAACCAAGGAAAAGGTGGAAACCGCTTTTCGCGCGGGTTTTGGCACCATTCTATTCTTTGAAGACACCGAAGCAGTTCAGGCTTTGAAGGACAAATTGCCCCTTTATGCTCATAACTTTGATTCTTGGTCGGATCAGTCCAACGGCATGCTGCAGATCACGCTTTGGAGCGCCCTGGCGGAGGCGAACCTCGGGGCTTCGTTGCAGCATTACCAAGAGCTCATGGAAGACGCCTTGAAAAAGGAGTATGATTTGCCCAAGCCATGGCGCCTTTTGGCCCAAATGCCCTTTGGACGGGCAACGGATGTCCCCGAGGAAAAATCCATCGATCCGCTTTCCAAGCGCCTTTTCTTCTTCGGAGAATAACCTAGACCCCGCCTCAAAAGAATGCGCGCTCTTTTGAACTTTTTTTGACGTTGCCTCTTGTTTTTTCCCATACCATGCCTTAAACTAGGTATATCGTCTTTTTACGGGACGAATATGAGGGACGTTAACTCAGCTGGGAGAGTGTCATCTTGACGTGGTGAAAGTCGTAGGTTCGAGTCCTATACGTCCCACCATTTGCAGAAGGAAATCGCTTGGATTTCCTTCTGCTTTTTTTTGCGACAATCCTTCTTGTGCCACGAATCCTTGCCGGTCGGGATCCTAGACGGTCCCCGATCTCAAAGAGCCCCTGAGCGTCTCTATCCGTTCAGGGGCTCCTATCCTTCTTGAGGCCTCTCGCCCCTATTGAGTGCTTAACGACAGATTCTTTGGCAAGGTAAAGATGGTGAAGGTATCGTACTTCGCCTTGTCGGCCACAGGCGAACACAAAAAGTCTTGCCAATCCGGAATCAAGCAGTTGTGCTTTTTCTGTGCAAAGTCTGTGGTGGGGGCGTAGCTGAAGTTCTTCATCCGATGAAAATCACACCATCTTTTGTGCTCGAGCCGGGTGAGATAATCCAGCGCAGGCTGTTGGGCCAACAACGCCAAAAGACCCGGCTCCCCCACCTTACGATATTCCTCTTCCCAAGCCGTAATGAGCTCCGGGATTTCTTGCCCCCCAGATAAGTTGAAAAAGGTCTGAAGGAAGTCGACCTTGAAGGGCAGGTGAGCCACTTGAGCTCGGTTGGACTCTTTTTTAAAGAGGGGGAGCTTTTGCCACTCCTTCTCACGGCCCTCATTTGGCAGCTGGGACTCTTCGAGGTAATTCATATGGCTGTTCTTCGCTCGAAGGTCCAGCACCTCGTTGATGATGACCTCTCGGGTGATGAGATCGGAATAGTCCCCATAGGGGAAGATGGACAAGCCTTCCGCCCGGAAGGTATTGAGGACATCCACGATGTTCCCTTGCCCTGCCGCACGGACGGCCACGGGAATATTGGCGAGAGCGTCCAACGCTTTCAAGACGCCTTGGGCATTTTCGTTGATGTCGGGGCTGTTGAAGCTGGCATATGTGAACGGTTCGTCGGCGCAAGCCGCCGCGACAACTTCCTTGAAGGCGCCACTGTAGGGTCCCACCGAGAAGGAATGGAGTTCCGCCACCTCGTCTAAAAATTCGTAGCGTCCCTTCAGTTCATCCAAAAGCTCTGCTGCGTTGGGATCCAGGATGGTCACCCGCATGTTCTGCTGGGTCTGCAACACCCCAGAGGGAACGGCCTGAATGAGGATTTCCTGCCCTTCCTTGGAAAAACCACAAATGAGCAGATGCACGCGGCCCAGCCGCTTTTCAATCGTGGGACGATCTAAAGATGCCGGGGCTCCTTGCAGTCGGCGAAGGTTCGCTTCATAGATGGGATGGTTCGCTGAATGAAGAAGCGCGGTAGCCATGTAGGATGGAATATTGAAATAGTTCATGTTGAGAAGCGCGCTTATCGGGCGTTCTCGGCGCAGCGCCTCCTCTGAGCGGGCCATCAAATCCCGCATGACGTCGCTGGAATACGCTACGGATATCGACAGCTCAGGGGTTCCTTCATCTAAGGGCAGGTGCTTTTGCAGGGTGCGAAGGATGGCAAAATTATCCGCTTCCTCTTCAAAGAGCACCACGGCTTTGCTCCGGGTGAGGTTTAGCCGTTTAAAATCCCAATCTAAGGTGGCTTCATTGGGGTGAATGAGGTCCAGGACCATGATGCGCACCCATTGCCGCTCCATGGCAAGGCGATCCGCCTCCTCGGGATTTTTCAAGGTGACGACGGTGACGCAGCAGCGGGGATCCTTTTTTAAAAGATCCCGAATGAGGTACTCACTTTGTTCGTTGAGACCAAAGACCGTATACTGCGTACCGGCACGATGCCTCACCTGAATCCAGGCTCTGCGTAAAAAATTGCCCAGGGCGGTGAATAACGCATACGCGGTCACAAAAGGCGCCATCCACTTGGCCAGTTCATAGGCTACGGGAACGTGTTCGCCCGGGCCCACCGTCGGAAAAAATAAATAGAGCTTAATGGTGGCGTAGATCGCCGCAGAAAACTTCGTCCCCTCATTGATGGGGCGCTCTGAATAGTACTGCCAGCTGCCGATGAACCCCAAAATCAAGGTCAGGGCGGCCAAAAATACCATCAGCTTCGTCTTGTGATAGGTCAAAAATCGTCGGATCTTAGATACCATGGCTTGTTCCTTTCATCGGGACCCGGGCTAAAACAGGCAGCCGCTCTTGCGAACTGACTGCATTTATTATACCATCTGGACTCCTTTGTCCCAATGAGGATCAAAATTAACAAACATTCCCCTCAAAGGGGGAAAGCGTCAATGCTATAATTTAGTTAACTTGCCTTGAAGGAGGTGGACCCGTGTCGCTTTGGAATATGCTCACCCTGATTTTTTACTTCATCAACTTCATCATTCTCTGGAACCTCATCTTCAAAAAAAGAGAGCGTCCGGAAAAGGTTTTGGGCTGGCTCTTGGTCTTGACCCTGTTGCCGCCTCTGGGCCTGATCCTTTATCTTTATATGGGCGTCAATTGGCAAAAAACCATTCTCAACGGCCGCTTTTCCCCTGAAGCCGCGGAAGCCATCAATCAATCCCTGCGAGCCTATGAGGGTTCGGACGAAACCATGGCTCGCATGATCGCCAACGTCAATGGCTCCCCCATGTTCCTCTACAATGAGATCACCCTATTCCCGGACGGCATCTCCAAATTCAAGGCCCTTTTGGATGATATTGAAAAGGCCAAGCACCACATCCACATGGAATACTATATCGTAAAATCCGACGGCATCGGCCGCACCATCTTTGACGCCCTGAAGAAGAAAGCGAAAGAAGGCGTCAAGGTTCGAGTCGTCATGGACAAAATTGGCGGACGCTATTTCGACAAGGCTTATAAAAAAGAACTCATGGAGGCCGGCATCGAAATCGTCACCTTTACCGCGACCTTTGCCTTTGTCTCTCGCTTTGTGGACACCTCCATCAACTACCGAAACCACCGGAAAATGGTCATCATCGATGGAACCATCGGCTATATCGGCGGCAACAACATTGGAGACGAGTATCTCTCAAAGAGCCATTATGGCTATTGGCGAGATACCCATATGCGGGTGCGCGGCGATTTTGTCCTGGGGATGCAGGGGCTTTTTTTTGATGACTTCTTCGCCGTGTTGCACCGCAACGAGGCTTCCAAAAAATGGGAATACGTCAAACAAAGGGAGATCTACCACCACGAAACAGCCTTCTGCGAATTTTTCGTCCCCAGCGATGTTACTCGGCCTTTGCCCATGCAAATCTGCTACTCAGGACCGGAGTCGCCGCTTTACGCCATTGAATTGATGCTTTTAAAAATGATCAGTACCGCCAAAGAGCGCATCTACATCTCAAGCCCCTATTTCATCCCCAGTGATGGCACCATGTCGGCACTTAAGGCAGCGGCGGTTTCCGGCCTTGATGTGCGCATCATGTTTCCGGCACAGTACGATCATCCCATGGTGGGCCATGCCTCCATGACCTACCTTGGAGAACTATTGGAGTGCGGCGCCCGTCTTTTTCTCTACGACGCCAAAGCCTTCTCTCACAATAAATGTGTGGTGGCCGACGGCCGAACCTTTACCCTAGGAACCGCCAACTTCGATGTCCGTTCTTTTTTCTTCAACTATGAAGTCAACGCCGTGGTGTACGATGAATACTATGCCTCTAAACTGGAGGGCTACTTCGTCAACGACATGGAGCATGCGGTGGAAATGACCTATGATGATTACCGCAACCGGCCCAAGATTCAATTGATGAAGGAAAACTTTTTCCGCATCTTCTCATTGCTCTTCTAGCAAAGCCTCAATTCGTTTTGCAAGAGAGCGCCCCCAATAAAACCGCCCAAAAGACAGAACATCTTTTGGGCGGTTTTATTGGGGCTTTTCATGGTCCTTTCCCCTTTGAAACACTGGCAGCCTTTGCGCGGCGCCAAAAACGCAAGAAGTGATCCCGATGCCGATTCATTTGCAAGCCTTTGGCATCCTCCCAACGTCCCGGGATCGCTTGGACCAAGGTCTCCCCGCTGCCCTTGGGCACCTTTTGCCGAAGCTTCGTGCTCGCGCCGGGCTGTAGTGGCTGGGCCAAAGATTCCATCGGCAAGATAAGCTCTTGGAGCCTCCCATGCTCGTCCCGAGTCAGAACGAGCAGCTCTAGGCGCCCTACGTCCTGCGTCCCTTGATTGAGCACCGTATAACTCAAGACGCCATCGGCCCCCAAGGAAACTTCTTGAATCCTCAGGCGCTCCGAGGCTAGGGCCGCCTTCAATCCGTCCGCTCGTTCATAGGGCGTTCGGATCGGATGCGTTTGGGCCCGATGCACCGCATCGGTTCCCCGGAGGGCGACGCTTAGGGAAGACGAGTACGGTCGATGGTAATACAGCCCGATAAAAAAAGATGCGTAAGGGTTCGTCCAAGTGGATCCATCCTGAAACGTCACTTCCTGAACGATGGCACGAAATCGAGCCACAGGGCGATCTGCCGTCAACACCAAATGAGAGGTCAATCCAAAAAACGCCCCATCGAGAATGGTTTCTCCAAAAACATCCCCCTCCAGCATCCAGCGCTTTTTTTTGACCCCTGCATGGCAATTTGCATCTGAAATCTACCGGGGCACAAATCAGAAATATGGGGGACTCTGGTTTATATCCGTGATAATTACTGATAAGGCAGCACCTCCAAGTCTTAATGCCGCAATTGTCTCACGGTCTTTAAGGCATTGGTATGTGCTTCCATTTACCGCTTACGATCAACAAGTATTGTTTTTACATGAAGGCAATGAAAGAGGGTAGCTGCATATCTGCAACTACCCTCTTTCGTCTTACAACCACACCGTTACCGCAAATCCACCTTTGAAGTAATAGTGGTTCGTGTAAGGTCCATTTGGTGGAGATAAAGAGACTCGAACTCTTGACCCCCTGCGTGCAAAACAGGTGCTCTCCCAACTGAGCTATACCCCCATGGTGGACCATCAGGGACTCGAACCCCGGGCCTGCCGGTTATGAGCCGGTAGCTCTAACCAACTGAGCTAATGATCCATATTAAAATCATCCTGAGTATACACCCAGGATGATTTTTTTGAAACCGGCATCAACTTACTTTCCCACACAGCTTCCCGTGCAGTATCATCAGCACCATAAGGCTTAACCATCGTGTTCGGGATGGGAACGGGTGTAGCCCTTACAGTCATAAACACCGGATTTTTGAGGTTTAATGTTCCCTCAAGACTGCATATAAATCATTCAAACACATTGTATTGCATAACTTCTAAGATCAAGCCCTCGATCGATTAGTATGAGTCAGCTACATGCATTGCTGCACTTACACCCCTCACCTATCTACCTTGTGTTCTTCAAGGGATCTTACTGGATTTTCTCCACGGGAAATCTCGTCTTAGGGTGGGCTTCACGCTTAGATGCTTTCAGCGTTTATCCCGTCCCAACATAGCTACCCAGCCATGCCGCTGGCGCGACA
>LQGW01000034.1 GCA_002838815.1 Clostridiaceae bacterium JG1575
GACCTTTTATACTTTTACACAATTATATGGACTTTATCATCCACTCTCACAGTTTTGCCTTAAGTTTTATCGTGATCGAATAAAAACGGCGTCCATCAACGATATCGATCCAATGGCCAAAAACCGGGAATTCTCGGTGAAAAATGAACGGTTTTATAATGCGAGCGTGATTTCGTTGAATTAGAACTAATGTGAACCTGTTATTTGTATTGAATTGGTACCGGTTGATCGTCTTCAAAAATCAATTGCCAAATAAAGAAACTTTTAGGAAATAAAATATGAATCTGCAAGTCGTTTTCATGTAAAGTCAGGACAACACAAGTTGTATAGTGATGATTATCCAGTGTTTGCAAGCTTTGAAGCGGTTCTTAAGGGCTTGATAATCTAGCAATCACGCATAGATCAATGTCTTTTTAGTGATTCGCAACAAAGCGGCGTTGCCTTTCTTTTTTCCTTTGAAATGGTATATTAAATGTAATCTCTGAAAGTATCTGCTCTATGATCATAGAGCAGATACTTTCAGAGCCCAATTCATTATGTAACTGGAGGGACCAATGAAAACAAGACTCGCAAGATGGACCATCTCATGTCTTTTGTTCCTGGCTATCCTGACGCCACAATTTGTGGTGGCCCGGCCGGCTCAGGGTGCACCCGAAGCGGTGCGCTTGGATCAAAAGCTCCAAGAGGAACTGTCCAAGAACAAGGACACCTATGATGTCATTGTCTACTTTAAAGACGGTGCAGCCAACCATTCTCTGGAGCGCACCTTGCTCCAAGGAGGCGCCCTGCCCAATCGGGAGGAACTCGTCAATCAGTACGTGGGAGACCTGAAGCAATCTGCAGCTATGGCCCAGAGCAATGCTTTAACGAAGCTCGCCTCAATGAAGCTTGCAGGTCAGGTCCAAGAATATGAGTCGGCGTATATCGTCAACGCCATTCATGTCATTGCCAAGAAGGAAGTGATCACCCAATTGGCCCAGGATCCGGCGGTGGCGTCCATCGCTTTGAATGAACGGCTTCAATTGATTGATCCTCAGGAAGTTCAGGAAGTGGATCCCAACGATCCGAACATTCCCTGGAACATCAAAAGCGTGAATTCTCCTGCCGTTTGGAAAGACTTTAAAGTCGATGGAACGGGAACGACCATCGGAATTATCGATTCGGGCGTGGAATTTGAACATCCGGCGTTGAAGACCAAGTGGCGGGGCTATGATGCTCAGACGGATACGGTCGTGGATCCGGAGAAAAACTGGTTTGAAGCCATTCCCAGCTATTTTCATCAGCAATCTCCGATTCCTCAAGATACCAAGCTCTCCCACGGAACCCACGTGGCGGGGATTATTTTAGGCTCTGAAGAATCCGGTCGCAATCAGATCGGGGTGGCCCCCGGAGCAAAATACATCGCCAGTCGCGCATTCTTAGAAGATGGAGGCTCCGAGGACTGGATTCTCATTCGGGCGGGGCAGTGGATGCTGGCTCCTGGTGGCGATGTATCTGCTCGTCCCGATGCAGTAAACTGCTCCTGGGCCGACGGTCGGCTGCAGCGTGAGTTTTACCTCAATATTATTAAGGCTTGGCGTGCGGCCAATATTGTTCCAGTGTTTGCAGCCGGAAACGCCCGGTCTACCGATAAAGTGATCGGTCCCTACTCCATTGAGAACCCCGCCAATCATAAAGAGGCGTTTGCAGTAGGGGCAACGGATTCTGAGAATCGATTGGCCGGATTCTCCAAAAGAGGTCCTTCGATCTTTGATAAGGATAAGGAAGTCAAAGGAATTAAGCCCGACGTCTCGGCGCCCGGGGTCGCCATTCGTTCTTCGATTTTCGGGAAAGGCTATGCCCTGAAAAATGGAACCTCCATGGCCGCGCCCCATGTGGCGGGTGCAGTCGCTCTGCTTCGTCAAGCCAACCCCAAGCTGACGGTGGAAGAAATCGAAACTATTTTAAAACAGACGGCTCGTCCGGGAATGGATCGGGAGTTCCATGAAAGTCCCAATATGGGATTTGGCTATGGAATCATTGATACTTATGCCGCTGTGAGCCGCGCCAAAAACCAAGGGAATGCAGCCATCACCGGCCGAGTATTGACGCAGGGAAGCGATGGGGAAGCCCCTAGAGTTCATGTAACGTTGCCAGAGGGGACCTTCCTTCGCCAGGCAATGCCAATCACCATTAAGGCCCTCGATAATACAGGCGTCGAGTCTTTGAAATTTTTCTATACGCCAGCAGGAACCACTCAAAAGCAAGAGTTGGTACTCAAGCAAACCGACGGAGATTACAAAGAAGGAACCTATGAAGGGACGATCCCGGCCAATCAGGTCAAAGCGGGTCTCATGACGTTTGAGTGGCTAGCGGTGGATAGTGTGGGAAACAAAACCCCAGGGAAGGCCACCCAAGAAATTCATGCCGCCATTGATCCCGCCCAAGGATACAACAATGATTTTGAAAATCAAGTCGATGGGTGGGCCTTTAAGGATACCTTTGAACGAGGACTCTTAAACAAATGGATGCTTCCGGACTGGTCGGGCGCACACTCTGGCGATCACATCATCGGAACGGATGTTATGAACTTCAGTGTGGGAAAAGGCAATACCGACAATATCGCCATGGCCCCTCCGATCGATCTGTCGAATCCGGCGCTCAAAAATCCCGCCTTTGGATTCTACGTCGTCAATGATGTCCAAGAAGCTTGGAAAAGCACGGTTGAGGTTTCCATAGATGATGGAAAGAACTGGGAAGTGTTGAAAACCTTCCGGGAAAAAGCGCTTTCTTGGGTTTACCAACAAGTGGACTTAACGAAATTTAAAGGTCAAGAACATGTGTTAGTCCGGTTCCACCTGGTTACGGACGATAATACCAACGGAAGAGGACTCTTCATCGATGATTTCCAGGTCCTGGACAATCCTGGGAAAAAACCGGCAGCTCCTACGAAGTTCAAGGTCGAGCAAGCCTCTCGAGGACCCAAGCTCCTTTGGGAAGACCAAGGAACCTCGAAGGAATACGCCTTCTACCGCAGTGACGCTGAAAACGGAAGCTATAAAAAAGTAGGAAGCCGTCCTTCGGAAAAATATCTGTCGCCCTTGAAAAAGGAGTGGGTGGATTCCAGTGCTGAAAACACAAAGCGTTATTATTACAAGATGACGGCTGTGGATTATTTTGGCAACGAATCGGAAGCCACTACGCCTCAATCCATCACCAATACGGTAATTCCTCCGTTGTACTTCTCGGAATTTGAAACGGATAATGGCGCGCTTAAGCCCGTCAGCCTCAATGGTAAAAAAGTGGACTGGGAATGGGGAAATGCCCTCCATATCCCGGGCAACGATACCAAGCTTTGGGGAACAAATTTTGAAAAAGGGGTCACGCCCGGATCTGAATACGCTTTGGAACTTCCCAAGAGCCTAACCATTCCTGAAAAGGGGGCGAACATCAGCTTCCGTTCGTTCTCCACCATTCAATGGAGCTCGGACGAGACGCAATGCTTAGGGTACCTCTCAGCAGAAGTTAAGCCCGAAGGCGAAACGAATTGGGAAACCATTATTGAGCCCGCCACCATTCAAGAGTGGGGCATTCGAGGAACCTGGCAGCTGATGAGTGCTTCTCTTGAAAAATTCAAGGGAAAAACCGTTCAGCTTCGCTTCCACGTCATCATTAATGGAACCACCAACACCAATCCTTCATTCCCGGAGTATGGCTGGTATATCGATGATTTGGATGTTTCGCCAATCACTGAAACCATCACCTCCTCCGGAGCGAAAAAAACGCCTCAAACCCAGGCTCAGGTTATGGCGTTGGCGAAGGAATATCTCGAGAAAAACGCCCAAGGCACGGAAGAACCATCGAATGCACTTCCGGCAGGAACGCTTCCTTTAGAAAAAGCCAAAATACAGATTAAGGAGACCGGCGTCACGGCGCATGCGAACCAAATTGGGAAATACAGTCTGAATATTGCGGATCAGGATCGCAAATATACCATCACCGCAAGTAAATATGGATTCCATTCGGAAACCAAAACCGTGGATGTGGTTAAAGGGAACGCTCTTTCTGTAGATTTTATCTTAAAGGCCAAGGCTAAAGTTAAGCTTTCAGGAACGGTTTTGGATGCTAAGGGCCAACCGTTGAAGGATGCTTACGTTCGTGTTTTAGAAGATGGCAGTCTGCCCATTCTTAAAACCGACGAAGCAGGGAGATATTCCTTCCCGGAGATTTACGAAGGGACCTATACCCTGCGAGTCATCGCTTCGGGCCACGCCGTGAAAGAAGTTGCGGCCGTGGTAAAAAACACCGGAGAGAATATCCTTGAGGTCAAGCTTGAGGCCGTTCAATCCTTTATGGAAGAAATTAAATACGACAACGGAGTGAAAACGGACACCATAGCGTTTAATACCGCAGGCTATGGATTTGCGGTAGGGTTTACGTCCATGGGCGAAGGTCGGTTGAAATCCGGAAAGCTCTTCTTTGTGGATGATTGGCCCGACATGTTTGGGACTGAGATTAAAATCGGCGTCATTGTTAAGGATCCCAAGACCGGCGTTGTGGAAAAGGTTGCGGATTTTGAGAACTACATCATCAAGCGCGGTCAATGGAACACCATCGATTTTGCCAAACTTGGGGTGGAACTCAAAAAAGGAGACGAGTTCTACATTGCCACGGAGCAGCTTTACCCAGGCGGCGCAAATCCGGCGCTGGGCATTGACTCCCAATCGCCATATGGCGATCGGTCCTTTGTTTGGAACGGATCCTTTGTCAAACTCAGGGACTTTAGTGACACGACTCCCGGCAGCCTGATGATTCGAGCGAACGTGGAGTACATGAAAAAGGAGATTGAACCTCCTGTTCTTTTGGGACTCAACGACGAGAATTACACAAACAAAAAAGAACTCACCCTTGAAGGAACCACGGCGGAAGACGGTATGGTTCACCTTTATAACAACGACAAGGAAGTTCATAAAGCCCAAACCCGTGAAATGAAATTTACGGTGAAGGCCCCTCTGACGGAAGGCATCAACAACCTGCACACCGTCCTCACGGCGGCAGGGGATCGCAAATCCATGCCCTCAAAAAATCATAAGATGATCCTGGATACCAAGCTCCCCACGCTCTCCCTTACGAAGCCGCAGGCGACCACAAGCAAGGATCGTCTGGTGATTCAGGGAACTGCGAGCGATGAGCATCTCGACCGCGTACTCATCAATGGCGTACGGGCGAAGCTTACCTCCGGCGCTTTTGAAGAGACCGTCTTTTTGCAACACGGCGCCAACACCATTTTCGTGGATGCCTTTGATAAAGCAGGAAACCGGACGCGTCAAACGCTGACGGTCACTTCCACAAACCCCATTCCGGCGTTAGAGGTTCAAGACCTTCGCCCGGACGTCAACAAAACCGTTCGCGCTGGAGAATCGGTAACCATTTCCGCAAAAGCCAAGCCCGGATGCAAAGCCACCTTCATGGTGAGTTTGCCCAATGGCCTGGAAAGCGCGCCATCGCTGGAACTGCCGGAGGTTCGCCCCGGCGAATACCAAGCAGTTTGGATTGCTCCCAAGGACTTTGTGGCGGACGGCCTCGTCGTGGCCATGAACTTTACCCACGGACAATCCAAAGCGTCGGCGGTAGCGCCCGGTCGCATCAACGTCATCAACGATGACCTCGTGAAGCCGGATGTTCCCCACGCGGTGGATCGCATCCACGGCGCAACTCGGCATCAAACGGCCGTTCTCCTAAGCCAAAAACAATTTGTTTCTTCGGATGCGGTTGTTTTGGTCAATGGACAAGCCATGGCCGATGCTTTGGTCGCTTCTCCCTTGGCTCAAACCTACAAGGCACCTGTGCTTTTGGTGGAGAAAAACCAAATGCCTGCTGAAACGTTGAAGGAAATCAACCGCTTGGGGGCAAAAAACATCCTAGTGGTGGGCGGCGAGCAGGTAATCTCTTCGCAGCTGTTGAAGAGCCTTTCCGGAAAATCCATCAAAAGGTTTGCTGGGTTCGACCGATACGACACGTCCCGCCTCGTGGCCGATGAGGTGGTCAAGCATTCTGGAACGTTATCCGCTTTCTTTGTTGGAGCCGATGCCTATGCGGATGCGGTGGCAGCGGGAGCTTACGTGAAGGTCAGCGATAACTATGGCATCAGTCCTGTAGTATTGGTGAAAACTGGACGCATCCCGAAACTCACTACGGTGCGCCGGGCCTTCGTTCTGGGCGGTGAGAAGAGCATCTCTAAGGATCTTGAACAAGAGATTTATAACCGTGGATACGTCACCGAACGTCTCGCCGGAGCCGATCGCAATGAGACCACCCTGGTATTAGCCAAGCGATTCCTCGATTCGCAAAGCAACATTGTTTTAGCCAATGGGATGAGCCTTGTGGACGCATTGGTAGCCGGAGGATATGCTGCCTCGCAAAAAGCACCGCTCCTGACCGTCACCAAGGATGAGGTTCCCCAAGGAACACTCACCTATATTAAAGAAGCAAAAGTCACACATATTGACTTAATCGGCGGCGAGCGCGTCCTCTCGGAAGCCATCCGCAACCTTTTGCTCTACACCATCAAGTAAGGAGACTGAAATGAAATCAGGAAAAACCAAACAATTGATTGCCTTCCTGCTGTCTGCCTTCTTTGTTCTTTCCCTCTTGGTGCCCGCGATGCCTGCAAAGGCGTCGCCGGCCCTCCAGGGTCCCATGGCCTCCATGGACAAGGAATTAAGAGAGAAGCTTTTGGCCGGCGGCCCTCAGGATGTCCTCTTAGCCCTGCGCGAACAACCCAATGTGGAGGGCGCTATTCAGACGCTCTCTAGTGCACTGGGCAGAGAACTATCCCCTTTGGAACAGCGCAAAGCCGTCATCGGGGAGTTGCAAAGCACGGCTCATGCCGCTCAGTTCTCCTTGATGCAGCAATTGCGCTCGGAGCAAAAAGCGGGTCGCCTCTCATTGGTTCAACCCTTCTACATCGTCAACGCCATTCACGTTCAAGGAGAGGCCAGCGCCATCTTAGCGCTTGCAAAGCATAAGGATGTGGCGGCGGTGTATCCCAATACGATCCGTCCCTTAGTTGAACCCACTCAACCCAGCAAAGAGGAAAAGGAACCGGTACATCCGGACACCATCGGCTGGAACATCAAGAAAATCTATGCCGACCGGGTATGGAACGAATTTAAGATTGATGGAAGCGGCGTGTTGGTCGGCGTCATTGACTCCGGGGTGAACGCAGCCCACCCGGCCCTTCGTAAGAAGTTCAAAGCGTACGATCCCACCACGGACCAATTTGATCCGAAAAAGTTCCCCGAGAGCTTCAAAGATTTCAACAATAACAAAACGGAGCCCTACGATGACGACAAAGTGCCCCACGGATCTCACGTATCCGGAACCATCCTGGGGGGTGAAGACAATGGCACCAATAATATCGGAGTAGCCCCTGGTGCGAAGTTTATTGTCGCCAAAGCCCTGACCGCCATGGGCGGCTCGGATGCTGCCTTATTGGGGGCGGCAGAGTGGATGCTCGCGCCCGGCGGAAAAGCAGAGAATGCTCCCCGAATCATCAACAACTCCTGGGGCGGCGGAGATGACGTCAATCCTTGGTTTGTCGACGTCATCACGAGATGGCGCAAAGCCGGAATTCTCCCCGTCTTTGCCGCTGGAAATCAACGCCCCGGACAGGCATCCCCTTGGCCCGGGTCCATCTCCAACCCCGCCAATGTTCTCGGATCCTTTGCGGTTGCGGCAACGGATATCAACAATCGCCGTGGAAGCTTCTCCTTTTTAGGGCCTTCCAAATTTGACAAGACCGGAAAAATCATCAAACCCGATGTCTCCGCGCCCGGCGTAGGGGTTCGCTCCTCCGTTCTGGGGACCGACTACGTCTCGATGAACGGAACCTCCATGGCGGCTCCCCACGTCGCGGGGTTAGCGGCACTGCTTCTTCAAGCCAACCCCAACCTCAAGGTAGAGGAGCTTGAAGAGATCATGATTCGCACGGCGATGCCGCTGAAGGATCAACAGTTCCCTGAAACCCCCAATATGGGCTACGGACACGGAAACATCAACGCTTATGATGCAGTATCCGAGGCTCTTGGAGTCGGAACCGGCGTCGTTTCGGGCAAACTGCTCGAAGCCCAAAAAGACACGGTGGCTCCCGAAATGAAAATTTCGTTCCCCGAGACGCTCTATGCCGATCAGGACATCCCGGTGTCCATTTCCTTGAAGGATAACGTGGGGATCACTTCTGCTGCATTAAAGTATAAAAAAGTAGGAGACACCGACTGGATTTTCCTTCCCTTGAAAAGAACCTCAGGGACTGTGAAGGACGGCATTTATGAAGCGACGATTCCGGCTAAGGATGCCAAATACCCAGCGGTAGATCTTTTAGTCGACATTGAAGACTTTGGGAACCACAAAGACTCCCAGATGATTCGACTGGATTTAAAGCTTGGAATCACTCCGGGGGAATACTTCAATGACTTTGAAGCGAACACCCTGGGTTGGAAGTTTGAGCGCACCTTCGGAACCGGAGAACCCAAAGGCTCCCTCGAGCCGTCGGCGTTTTCGGGGAAAAAGGTTTTAGGCACCCACGTTGGGGAAAACTCTGCAGAGCCACATCCCGGACGGACCCCTGTTCCAGACCCGATCCCTCAACCCATTGATGATGGCGGAGTGGCGGATCCGGGAGTTTCGCATCCCAAAGGGGATTTTATCGCTGTAGCCCCGCCCATGGATCTTCGGGCGGCAAACGCAGAAAATGCAGTGATTTCTTTACACTACGTCTTCAAAAACAACCCCAAGACCGCAAAAGCCGTGGTCGAGGCGTCCACGGATCAAAAAACCTGGACTGTTTTGAAGGAATTGGACCGCACCACACTGGGGTGGAACGAAGCCAAAGTCAGCTTAGGGAAATTTGTTCCCTCCAAAGCACAAGTCTTTGTTCGCCTTCGGTTTACCACGGATGGCTCCGGCATGGCCATGGGTCTTTATGTAGAGGACTTTAGACTCGGCGGGACCGGTAAGGCCGCAACGGCCGCTGCCTCATCCGTTCAAGCAATAACGGACGGGGCTCACCCGATCTTGTTGCAGTTCCCCGATCAAACGACCCCTATTTCGGGAACCATCCGAATTCTTGAGACGGATCGCATCACCGATTCCGATGTTCTTGGCACCTATACGATGCGCCATGCTGTGGATCAGCAAGGAGCTCCCTATACTTTAGAAGCATCCGCCTATGGCTACCACTCGGAACGTCGCGTGATTGACATTAAAAAACACAAAACCACCGAGGAATATTTTGTCCTCTCGCCCTTAGCGAAGGCCAATGTGGTGATTCAGGTCAAAGATCGTCAAACCGGGAAGGTGCTCCCCAACGCAACCGTTCAGATTTTGGACGATTCCAATTACGGCGTCCGTTCCACGGATGATCAGGGCTTGGTAACCTTTGAAAACGTGTTTGAAGGACCTCACGTGATACGGGCTGTGGTGCCAGGGCATGACTCCATCACCAAGACGTTCCGCGTTTTTGCCAAGGACAACGAGATCCTAAATCTTGAACTGAATCCCTTTGTGGGCCAAGAGTCCATCATCCAATACGGCCAAGAGTTCAGCCCCGGGTTCTCAGGACTGGCCTTTGTCGATCCAGGTGCGGGAATCGCCATGCGCTTTACGGCTCAAAAGACCGGAAAGGTGATGGGAACCCGCATGGGCTTCACCGATCGGCGTAACGATGCCAGAGGACGAGAAATCGGCGTCTTGATCTTGCGGGCGGGAGCTGATGGCGAGATCAAACCCGTCGCTCGGCCCAAGATCGTACAGATCGTACCCGGCGAGCTGGCCACCATCTCTTTGGAAGAATACGATGTGGTGGTGAAGGAAGGGGAAGAGTTCTACATCAGTACCTTCCAGGTTCATAAACGGTTTGAAAGTCCGGCAATTTCCACAGCCTACATGGGCAACGCCCAAGACCAAGAAGCCTACTCCCGTGCTTTCGCTTGGGCTGGTGTCTTAATTCCCTTCTCCGATGAAGCGGTGGGGATCAAGGATCAGTACCCCATCATCCATGCTGTAATGAGCGATGGAGAGCGTCAACCCGCCCCCATTGCGACCCCACAGCTGAAAAATCACAGCTATTTGACGTATACGAAAGATCAAAAGGTGACCCTTGAAGGAACGGCGCCGGCAGGTTCTACCGTTCGAATTCTTGAAGGTGGAAAAGAGATTGCAAAAGCCCAAGCCAGTGACGGGAGCTTCTCGACGCAGCTGAACCTCTCGAAGGAAGAGACTCGCATCACGTTGCAGGCTCAAAAAGGTCAGGACGTATCGGATGTTTCCTCCGCCTACTCCTTTGTTTTGGATCAACAAGCGCCCATGATTGCGCTGACGGCTCCGAAGGATCAAGAAAAGGTCACGAAACGGGAATTGGTGGTGCGAGGAACCGTCACCGAAGCCAACCTCCAGGAATTAACCCTCAATGGAGCAACGATTGCTGCTTTGGCGGGAAGATTTGAACAGCGTGTTGTGCTGATCGAAGGCAAGAACGTCATCACCCTTTCGGCAAAAGACCGGGCCGGGAATGAAGTGAAGAAAACCCTAGAGGTCCACTACGAGCGAGAACCCGGAGAGGATCCGGTATTGAGTCTTAGTGAAATGACGCCCGAGAAGAACCATCCGGTGAAAGCGGGAGATCGTGTGACCTTTTCCTTTGTCGGAACCCCTAAAATGAATGCATTCTATGCGTTGGAAGCTCCCTTGGCGCTCTCTGGCGTTGAACCGACCTGGACGGCCATGCAGGAAGTAGCTCCCGGTCACTACAAAGCGGAGTGGATCGTTCCTGAAAACTTGCATGGATCCTTTGCCGTGAAGTATCAGTTGCAAAAAGACGAATTCAAAGCCTTCGGTGAAGCCAAGGGGAAGATCGTGGCAGAAGGACCTGTCGCTGCAAAGGTTCGCCGAATCTTCGGATTGGATCGGTTCACAACAGCGGTGGAACTATCCAAAGAAGGCTTCCCAAAAGCCAATACCGTGGTGCTGGCTCAATCCTCGACCATGGCCGATGCCGTTTTGGCGGGACCCTTGGCCCAAGCTCTGAAGGCACCGATTCTACTGACCGAAAAAACGGCATTGCCCGAAGCGACAAAACAAGAGCTCCAGCGCCTCTCGGCGAAGAACATCATCTTAGTGGGGGGAGAAGGAACCATTGATTCCTCGTTGGAGAAGACCCTCAAAAAATCCTTCAACGTAGAACGCTTGGGCGGCAAGAGCCGCATCGAGACCTCCTTGGCCGTAGCTCGGAAAATCCAGCTTTTGACCAAAAATAACAGCTTCTTCCTTGTTAATGGAAACGCAACCGCAGATGCTCTCTCCGTGGGCGCCATCAGCGGCCGTGCCGGAGAGGGTACGACACCCATCCTTTTTGCCCAACAAAGCAACATCCCCACACAGGTCCAACGCTACCTTAGCGATGCGGCCTACCAAAAAGCCTTCGTCATCGGGGGCACCCTCTCCTTGGATGCCAAGGTCTTTGGTCAACTCAAAGCCTACCAACCCGAACGTATTTTTGGCGCAACCCGTGCCCACACTTCCTTGGCCATCGCCGATCGGTTTATGCCTCAAAGCACCCGTTTTGCCCTCACGGGGGGAGAACGTGGTATTGATGCTTTGGCCGCGGCTCCGCTCCTTGCTCAAAAGGGGATGCCCATTCTCTTAATTCAAAGAGATCGTCTGCCCAAGGAACTGCGTGCGCGGATCACACCCGACCTCTTTGAAGTTCTAATTCTTGGAGGGAATGGGGTCGTCAGCGAACAAGTCGAACAAGAGGTCCGCTCCCTCCTGAACTAAGGAAGGTCTCCCGAAGGATTACCGCATAAAGCAAGATAAAACCCGCCCGGAGGGAACGCTCCCGGAATTCCATCTTTGGAAGCCGGGGGCGATCCGGGCCCCTATTCATACCGCAAGAGGAGAAACCATGAGAAAGAACATCCATAAAATTGTTTCCGCCGTCTTGGCTGTGTCCATCCTTTTACCTGGGAGCGGCGTCGCTGCCCAGGCGCAGGTTGTAAAAAAAGACTCGGTCTCGGACGCTCAGTACGCTCTGAAGCGAGCGAAGGATCTGGCTTTGGAACAAAGCCAGGCACCTAAGGTGGAAGCGGCTCCGGCCGTGACCCCCAAAGCCTCCGACCGCGTCCGTGTCATCATCGAATTCAAAGGTCAGCCCCTTCTTGCTCGCAAGGGAGAAGCCAAAGGAGAAGGCCTCCAAGCCATCCGCCGCGAGCAGAATCTTTTCATGGATCACGTTCGGGAAGCCGACATCCCTTTCCAAAGAATTGATTCGTTCCGGGAAGTATTTAACGGCCAAAGCGCCAGCGTTCGCTATGGCGATTTGGATCAAATTCGCCGCATGCCTGGGGTGGCCAAGGTCACAATTGCGGATGAAATTCAGCGGCCGACCCCGCTGATGGCGGATTCGACTCCGCTGATTCAAGCCCCCTATGCCTGGACTCTCGATTATAAGGGCGAAGGTCTGGTGGTCGGAGTCATCGACTCGGGGTTTGATACCACCCACCGTGATTTTAAACTGACCCATCCAGAAAAGGCTCGACTCAAAAAAGAACGCATCGAAGGACTCAATTTGGAAGGCTTCTATGTCGATGCCAAATTCCCGTATGCGTACAATTACTTCGACCGCAACCACATCATCAAAGAGGATCGCGACAGCCATGGGCAACACGTGGCTGGAACCATCGCCGCCAATGGCGATCCTAAAGTGGAAAAAAGCGTGAAGGGAGTGGCGCCAGAGGCCCAACTTTTAGCCTTGAGGGTCTTTTCAAACGATCCCCGAAATGCCACCACGTATTCCGATTTATACATCAAAGCCATGGAAGATGGCGTGCGTTTGGGGGCCGATGCGCTGAACCTTTCTTTGGGCGCTGCCGCAGCATTTTCTTCGACAGAACCCACCGCATTGGATCGTGCCGTGGAAAATTGCAGAAATTCAGGGATTTTGGTGGCCATTGCCGCCGGAAACGACCGGAACGTCACCTATGGAGTGAAGGATCATCGGCATACGCCCGATGGCAAAAGAGCTCCGAGAACGGCCGCTTCCTGGATGCCCGATCAAGGGGTGATGAGTTCTCCGGCCTTGACGCGCGAAGCGCTCACCGTTGCTTCTTCGGAAAAAATCCGTCACCTATATGAAGAAATCTTTTTTGAAGTGAACTTGGTGACGGGGGCTCAGCATCGGGCCAACATTCTTCCGGCGCCGCTCTCACCGGATCCCCTAAAGGTTTTGGGCACTGAATTCCACGCCTTCCTCAGTGCGGGGCTTGGTAAAAAAGAAGACTTTGCCAAAGCCGATTTTTCGGGAAAGATTGCCGTTGTCTCTCGCGGGGAGATTGCCTTCACCGAGAAACTCGCCAACGCAGAAGAAGCAGGAGCCCTGGCCATCATCGTTTACGATCACGACAGCAGTGTGGATTTGATTCCCATGCCGGGCGGGGAAAATGCCAAGATACCGTATATTTTCACAAGCCTACAAGATGGGCAGCTGTTAGCCAACCTGGATCCGGAACACCGCCAAGTCCGCTTTGGGGGCGTCCATGCGCAACACCCTTCGGTGAATATTTCGGAATTCTCGACTTGGGGAACGACCAACGATCTGCGACTGAAACCTGAAATTACCGCACCAGGCTCGAGCATCAATTCCCTGCAAAACGACAACCGCTATGCGGTTTTCAGTGGAACCTCCATGGCCACGCCTCATGTCGCTGGCGGAGCAGCCATCATCCGGGAATACCTTAATAAGAGCGAAACGTTCAAAAATTATTCGCCGTTAGAGAAAGCCAGCGCCTCAAAGCTTTTAATGATGAATGCTGCAGAAGTCCTCTATCAGGACAACATCGCTCGCAGCCCAAGGGTTCAAGGTGCAGGGCTCATGGACTTGAAAAACACCATCGAAACCCGCACGATGGTTTATGACCCTAGGACAAAGGAAGGAAAGATTGAGCTCATGGAAGTGGCTCAACCGACCTTCGGATTGAACCTCACGGTGAAAAACTTTGGGAAAGAAGACAGAACCTATAAGACCAGTCTGATTCTTATCACCGATGCCATTAATGCGTATGGAGACTATACGGAGCTTTCTCGAAACGTAACGCACACCGTGACGGGGAATCAGGATCTTACGGTCCAAGCCGGAAGCGAAGCTCCCTTGAACCTCTTTGTGGATTTTTCAAAGGATCTCATCGGAAAAGAGCAGTTTATTGAAGGCTTTGTGGTCCTCACCGACAACAAAGGGATCGTAAGCTCCGTGCCCTTCACCGGATTCTATGGCGATTGGTCCAAACCTAAGGTGGTGGACAATTTCATGGAAGCCCCCGGCATGGGACCGGATCCTGACGGCGTGACGTACTTCAATTACTCCGGCATGATGGGTTCCTATCGCAAGGAACTTTGGCCCGGCGGACCCACGGCAGATAACTACGTGATGCGTAAAACCGCACGTCTTGAGCTCAATCCCGATACTGAAATTGCAAAAACCACCGGGACGGGCAACCTCATTCCGCATTTATCCATGGCTCGCTCTGCGGAGGAATTGACCTTCTCCATACTGAATGAAAAGAAGGAAAGACTCTTCAAAATCGCGGCGATTCAAAAAGTGCCGAAAGTCAACAGCCTCGTGCGTGGGGCCCGTGCCGTTCGAACCTTTGGGGAAGCCCAATGGAAGGGAAATATGCAGAATGGGCAAATTCCCGATGGAAAATACTTCTATGAAATCCGCTCCCGAATCAACGCTCCCGGAGCGAAAGATCAGACCAAGATGCTGCCGATTCTCGTGGACCGCAAAGCGCCCGTGGTCTCCGATGTGAAGGTCACCGGGAACATGCTGACCTTTAAGGCCACCGATGGGCCGGAAGATCTTGGGGTCGGGGTGAAGGAATTCATCATCTCCAACCAAAAAGAAAAGGGAGAGAACGACCTGAAAGTCGAAGCGAAAAAAGATGGAACCTATTCCGTAAATATTTCGCCGATCCTTGCCCAAGATACGCACGAAATCTACATTTTTGCCTTCGATCAGTTGCTGAACAGCGCGATGACCACGGCAGTGGCAAGACCCTGGCCGGCCGAGGAGACGCGTCCCACCATTTACCTTTACGCACCCGGAAACGTTCAGAAAACCGATGTGCCGGTGGAAGGATATGTCTATGGCGTTAAGAATTTGGATCGGGTGGAGTTCATCGTCAACGGACGCGTAACAAACTACCAGCCCGAATATGTAGCTCATGAGGTTATTCCTCACCCTCAGCTTCCCGGACAAAATATTTGGGAAGGACCGGTTTGGGTCATCAAAACTACCGTGAAGGCAGATCCGGGATACGTTCCCTTGAAGATCCGTGCGGTGGCTAAAGATGGAACGGAAAATTCCATTGTGCGGATGGTTTATGTCGATGACGGAGAGCCCTCGCTCAACATCCAGGTGAGGGATCGCCAGAAGGACTCCGATCGCGCCGTTTTGGACATCGAGATGTCTGATATCCTGCCGTATCTGCGCCTTTTGCAAAACACTGAAGAAATTTTTGTCTACAGTGGATGGAATGATTCCTTTGCTCCGGCAAAGAAATCCATCAGCCATGAAGTTCTGCTCAAGGAAGGAGTAAATCGCTTCCAATTTACCCTCATTGACTCTTTAGGCAACCAAGCCGAAAAAACCATTGAGATCCTCCGGGAAAAAGGTAAAAATGTAGAGCGGATCGAAGGGCCCACTCGTTACGACACTTCGCTCGCCATCAGCCGAAAAGCCTTTGGCGCCTCAGATTGGGTGATCCTGGTCGACGGAGAAAACTCCGTGGACTCCCTCTTGGCGGCTCCCTTAGCCGCTCAACTTAAAGCCCCAATCCTCCTTGTGAAGGATTCCCTTACCGATGGGCTGAAGGCTGAACTGAAGCGCCTTTCGGCAAATCGGGCCCTAATTGTTGGGGGGACGCAACGCGTTTCTGAACAAGTAGTAAAAGAGTTGCAAGCGGAAAAGCTCAGCGTAGAACGCATCAGCGGATCCTCTCGCTATGAAACTTCCCTTTTGGTTGATGCAAGAATCCGCACCATCTCCCGCGTGTACGATAAAGCCGTCATTGCCAACGGATTCCGTACGGCCGATGCACTGACGATTGGTGCAACGGCAGGAAAGATGGGCGTGGGCATCCTCTTCAACGACGGAAAGAGCATCAATAAAATCAAAGCGGCCTTGAAGGATGTCAAAGAGGCGGTTGTCGTGGGCGGAAGCTTTGTTCAAAAAGAAAGCGTGTTGCAATCTCTTAGTGCTCTAGGGGTCCAAAGCAAGCGGATCAGTGGCGCCACCCGCTATGAAACGGCGGTAGCCATCGCGAAAGCATATACGCCCAACGCGAAGACCATTGTTTTAGCCAATGGGGAGAACTCATTGGATGCGCTCTCAGGATCCGTCCTCTCCACCAAGTACCAAGCGCCCCTGCTGCTCGGCAAGTCCAGCGAGTTGGAGCAGGCGGTGAAAGATTATCTTGTGGAAATCAAGCCCGAACGGGCAATCCTGCTCGGTGGCTTGAAGGCGCTGTCAAAAGCGGTTCAAACCGACGTCGAAAATCTCTTGAAATAAAAAGGGCTGCATCGCCGGCATTTTGGCAAAGCAGAACCTTAGAACGAAGGAACGGGAAGTGCCCAAGGGGGCGCTTCCCGTTTTCTTATGGACTGGGCAGAGCGTCGATTTCGTAAGATTCCCCCACGAGTAGTGGCCGGCCGGGCGCCGGGACCGCTCCCTTGTGCCGGAGGCCTGTGCCCAAAGGAATCTTGCTGCCACCTGTCCCAACTCAAGTGCTGCTTAAGAGCCCAGTGTCGATGGTACCCACAAAAAGGGACTTGACGCCCGAGGGCAAAAGGAGAATAAATCTTCGGGATAATCAAGAGGGTTGCGGTGAGGGTTCAGCCCACTCGTTATCATTGATTCAGGAATAATCCATCGAGTTTAAGGATTCAGCCATTCCCATAACACTCAATTTTGATATGATTCCTTCAGGGAGTTAGCAATAACTAACTACAGGAAAGAGTTTGATTGGGAGGAAACTATCTTGAAAAAAACCATTAAGGTCTTAGGGACCCTACTTCTAACCCTTGCAATGGCGTCCGCCTGCAGTCCCCGTACCAGGGATTCGAGTTCATCCATTCCCGAATCAGCGGACCCTGGGCAAACAGATGCTTCGCAAGCGGCCCCATGGCCTCGAATCCTTACGGATGCAGGAAATCATTCCGTACAACTAAACAGTCCGCCTTTGCGCATTGCTATTTTGCATACCAATTATTTAGAGTATTTCTTTGCATTGGGCATGCCGCCCATTGCCTCAGCAGGCGCTTCAGTTGGGACGGCTCAACAGGCATTGGAAACCTATGAAACCTTGGCGCCTTATCGCGATCGGGCCCAGGTGATTGATCTGGGCAGTTCACGGGAAATCAACCTAGAGGCGGTACTTGAGGCCAAGCCAGATGTGATTGTCACTTTTGCCGGACACGGTGGCTTGGATGGAATCTATGCTCAGTTGAATCAAATCGCTCCTGTCGTACTCTTGAATTTTGCCGATTCCTGGCAAAAACAAACCCGAGACTGTGCCAAAATCATCGGCAAAGAGGAGGTTGCAGAGCAGATCATTGAGGAAACAGAGAGGGCCATTGCCGCCGCATATAAAGTCGTGAGCCTTCAGAATAAAACAGTGGCGTTATTCCGCACCAATGGGGGCAAAGCCTTTGTCGGACGGGGAAATGAAAGCTACTACAAGAGCTTTGGCCTTCAGGCGCCCAAGACGTACACTTACGACTATGCTAGATTTTCCTTGGAGGCGGTGGCACAAATGAATCCGGATTATCTTATCTTCCAAGATTACAAAAAAACATCCCAAGGGTTTGTGAAGACGCTGGAAGCATCCTTCGTCTGGTTGAATCTGGCTTGCGTTAAAAATGAGAAGGTGCTTTATTTTGATGATTCTCTGAATACCTTCGGCCCCTTAGCCATGAGGCTTGCGGCGAAAAAGTTCGAGCAGCTGTTTCAGTGAAAAGCATCATTCCCCCAAAAATGAAGGATAGGCCCAAGCACAGCATCTCCAGTCGTGTGCTTGGGCTTATGGGCCTCACGGCAATCTTGCTTTTGATGGGCATTTCTGTCACAAAAGGAGCCGCCGACATCCCGTTATCCACACTGATTGATTCGATTCGAAGGTTTGATAAGACGAATACACATCATTTGATGATGATTGACTTGCGGCTCCCTAGGGTACTGACCAGTGCATTGGTCGGATCAGCCCTTGCGGTGGCCGGAGCAATTATGCAGGGAACGACGCGCAATCCGATGGCCGATTCGGGCCTGATGGGGGTCAATGCAGGGGCTGGTCTTGCGATCGCTTTGTGTTTTGCTTTTATGCCGGGAATTCGATATGAGGCATTGATCGCCTGGGCCTTCTTAGGGGCTGCGATGGGGACCCTGATGATCGCAGGCATTGCGTTTTGGCCTCAGCGGGGGGCAACCCCCATGCGAATCGTGCTGGCTGGCGCAGCGGTCAGCGCATTGCTTGCGGCGCTGAGTCAGGGGATTGCCCTATCGTTCCACGTTGGGGTGGGGCTCCTTTTTTGGACGGTTGGTGGGGTGGTCCATGTAACCTGGTCGCAAGTTTACCTGATTGCCCCCTTGGTATTGATCGGACTCTTAGGGGCGTTGCTCCTCTCCCCTTTCATTTCCATGATGAGTATGGGGGAGGAGGTGGCCAAAGGACTTGGGATTCGTACGACACTTCTGCAATTTTTGTGCGGCCTTGTGGTTTTGGTGCTGGCGGGGACCTCCGTATCTTTGGTAGGCGCGGTGTCTTTTGTAGGATTGATGGTGCCTCACTTGGCGCGGTTTCTGCTGGGCGTTGATTATCGAAAAATCATCCCCGGCTCCGCCGTATTGGGCGCTCTTTTGTTGATAGCGGCAGATCTTGGGGCAAGGACCATCAATCCCCCTTTCGAAGTTCCGTTAGGGGTCCTCACTTCATTGCTGGGCGTTCCTTTTTTTCTTTATCTTTCGCGAAAAACAAGGAGGGAGGGTTGAATGGACTCGCACATTGGGAAATCATACCCAAGAAAAACCACGGGGCGCAATCTCCTCGTGATCGGAGGCGGGCTTGCCTTGCTTTTGATGTCGGCACTGGGGAGCATGAATACCGGTTACAGTAAAATATTGCCCATGGATACGCTACGAACCCTTTTGGGGGGCGGTCAGCCCAGGGAAGAGCTCATCGTCTTTTCATTTCGCCTGCCACGCATTGTTCTCTCGATGCTCATTGGTGCGGGCTTGGCTGTTTCTGGGGGTATTTTGCAGGGAATCACGGGGAATCCGCTTGCCGATCCTGGCTTACTGGGACTCAATGCGGGCGCTGGATTGATGGTGGTATTGTATGTAATGTTTTATGGAATCGGCTCATCTTGGACGGTTTTCATGCTTCCACCACTCGCCTTGGCCGGGGCAGCAGCAGCGGCCCTTTTGGTCTGGGGACTCTCGTATCAAAAGGGCGCAGGAGTTTCTCCAGTTCGCATGACCATGACGGGGATTGCAGTGCAAGCCGGCTTTGTGGCGTTGACTACACTGCTTGTCGTAACGTTGGATGATACGCAGTACGGCTTTGTTTCTTCGTGGCAGCTGGGAAGTCTATGGGGCGCCAAATGGTCCTTTGTCGGTTCTCTTTTGCTCTGGCTTTGTATTTTGTTGCCTTTGACCTACCGCAAAGCGAAGATTCTCGACATCCTGCGACTGGGGGATGAAACGGCCCTAGGTCTTGGCCTTTTGGTGAGTCGAGAACGCAGAAGATTGTTGTTCCTTTCGGTCGCCTTGGCCGCGGCCTGTGTATCGGTGAGCGGGAGCATTAGTTTTGTAGGGCTGATGGCCCCGCATATGGCGAACCGTATCGTCGGTCCACGACAACATATTGCCCTGCCGGTGGGGGCTTTATTGGGGGCAGTCCTTGTTTCGGTAGCGGATACGATGGCTAGAATGGTGATCCAGCCGTCGTCGCTGCCCACCGGAGTGATGGTATCGATCTTGGGCGCCCCGTATTTCATTTTTTTACTGTCCAAACGCGAAAAAGAGTGAGGCGATCGGAAATGAATGCAGTCATTACACAACAACTAAGACTTGCCTATGAAGAGCATACGGTGGTGCAAGGGTTGAATTTACAGATTCCAAAAGGGAAAGTGACTTCGCTCATTGGCCCCAACGGATGCGGAAAGTCCACCATACTGAAAGCAGTCGGGCGTATCTTGAAGCCACGCAACGGATTTGTCTTACTCAACGGCAGCGACATCCGGACGTTGCCGACACGAAAAGTTGCTCAAAAAATGTCCATCCTACCTCAAACGCCGACGGCTCCGGCGGGATTAACCGTCCGTGAATTGGTGTCCTACGGCCGCTTTCCACGGCGGGCGGGGTTTGGGTCCTTAAGCGAAGAAGACCAGTCGATGATCACGTGGGCTCTGGGCGTTACCAGACTTTTTGATTTGCAGAGCGAGGTCGTGGATCATTTGTCGGGCGGGCAACGGCAAAGAGCTTGGATTGCAATGGCAATCGCCCAGCAAACGGACTTGATTCTCTTGGATGAACCAACAACATACCTCGACATGGCCTACCAACTGGAGGTGTTGGACCTATTAAAACAGCTCAATGAAGAACGAGGCAGTACCATTGCCATGGTGCTTCATGATCTGAACTTGGCCTCCCGATTTTCTGATTGTTTGACCGCGATTCGCGATGGGGGCATCATCGCTCAGGGGACCCCGGAGGAAATCATGACCCCCAAAATCTTACGAAAGACTTTTGGCATTGATGCAGAAATAATTAAAGACCCGCGAACGGGCAGACCGGCATGCATCTCGTATCATTTGGTATCTTAGAGAGAGGCCTTGATTCATGGAGGGAATCGCAATGGATGGCAACGGCGGCAAGGGCAAAAAGCCACCGGAGGGGATTGTAGATCGGGAGGAGCCAATAGCGGAGTTCCCCCATTACTTTTCCTGCGCCAAGGATACGCTAGGGGAGACCGCATTAAAGACCCGGAACCTCTTTGGCCGTTGAGGCTTTTCAAAGCTCGGTTGCTGCGGTAAGATGAAGGGAGATTCTTTTTTCGGGGGGAGGGCGCATGGCCTAAAACCCTCCGGAATGCTCCCGAACGTTGCCCGAGGAGGCGAGCTCTCCGAGCGCAACGTTTGATCTTCAGGCGCATCGGCTCGTGGAAGGATAGTATTGAATGTATCGTTTTTTTATCAAGCGGTGGCTTGACGCCATGCTTGCGCTCTTGGCATTGATCGTTTTGTTCCCACTGTTGCTCTTTTTGATGATTCTTGGTGCGGTGAAAATGAAGGGGAATCCCTTTTTTAGGCAACGGCGTCCCGGGAAAAACGAAAAAATCTTCCACCTGCTTAAATTTCGAACCATGACGGACCGAAGGGACGAGAAGGGCAATCCGCTACCGGATGATTTTAGATTGACAAGATATGGGAAGTTTTTAAGGTCCACGAGTCTGGATGAATTGCCGGAACTTTTCAATATTTTAAAAGGGGACATGGCGATTGTGGGCCCGCGACCGCTCTTGGTGGACTATTTGCCTTATTATAAAGAAGAGGAACGAATCCGGCATACCGTACGCCCAGGGTTGACGGGACTTGCGCAGATTAACGGACGAAATGCAACCAGTTGGGAAGAACGTTTTACCTGGGATTTGAGATATGTTCAAAACGTGAGCTTTCTTGGAGATGTGAAAATTATCCTAGGTACATTGAAAAAAGTGGTTCGACGCAGTGATGTTTTAGTGGGGAGCGAGATTCCGGCTGGACGCCTGGATCATTATCGCAGGAAAGTCAACCCCTCGTAAAAAAAAGGAGTCTGGCATGATTCAAGGAGAAAAAGTATACTTAAAGCTTATGGAAGAGGCGGATGTCGTCAAGCGGGCTGAATGGATCAACGATCCGGAAATTCAAAAAACCCTCAATTATGATGTGCCCACTTCCGTGTCCAAAACACGGGCCTGGTTTCATCACATGCAGATGGACGCCACCCGCCGTGAATTTTCCATTTTCGATGCAGCCAACGATGAATACATCGGGTTTTGCGGCCTCTTTCACATCGAAGTTCCCGCAATGAAAGCTGAAATTCATTGCGTCATCGGCGAAAAAAGCCACCAAGGCCAAGGCTTTGGGACGGAATCGTGGAAGCTCCTGACGGACTATGGCTTCATGGAGTTGGGGTTGAATCGAATTTATGCCCATCAACTGGTGCATAACATCGCTTCCCAGCGCCTTACAGAGAAACTTTGCTGGACCCGGGAGGGCCTCTTGCGTAAGGATCTTTATTCTCATGGGAGCTTGAAGGATCGGTACCTGACCGCCATCTTGAGAGAGGATTGGCTAAAAGAGAGGCAATCTTTGGGACAGTAGTCCTCGCGGGAAGCCCAAACTATTTTTTCGCCTCTTTTGAGCGCAGGGAGGCCGATTCGGGGATCCGCTCATCCATCAAACAAAAAAAGATTCTTCCATTTAGGAAGGATCTTTTTTTGTACCCTAAAAAGGGCATTCATTTGGGGGCAAGGCAACGGGGGCCCTCGGGAGGGGGAATCGGAAGAGGCCGAGAACCATAGGAAAGCACCTTTGAACGCTCCAGAGTGCAAAGAAGTCGGCCTGTCAATGAGGACGCCTGGGAGGAGGTCCGCCCTTTTCGTAGGGCGGCGATTGTGGGGACCTTTCTCCGCAGTGGGTCCATAAAGTCACACGCTCTTGAAAGGGCTAAGATCGAAGCGAATGGGGTCCTATGGGCGATAAAAAGCAGCCTAAAGAGGGCCCCCTAAAGGAACAATAAGGGGAAGGATCCAGCAGGGCTCTTTTATTTATGCATTTTACACGCAGGTAAAACAGGCAAATATTAAACAGCAGTTAAATTGTATTGATAAAATTATGTGTTGACTTTATTTTTTTGCGGGATTATGATTATTGCAATCTCAGCAATCGATTATATGCAGCCGAAAATAGTATAAATATACGGTGCTTGCTGACCTTCTTTTTTATCTCACGGTAATGGAGTGGCCCTCTCCTTGTCCGACACGAATCGCTTCTCTTGGCGCATCGTCTGTCCCCTCTTTTGAAAAATCACAAACCACATCCCTTTGTCCTCGCTGTCGTTCTTTAGAAAATAAAGGAAGTGATCCACGCACTGCAATCGTTACCTTTAAAGATTCATGAATGCGCCCCCTCAGGGGTGAAGCAAAGCCCCATCAGTCCATCATCAATTCACACGATCATTTGGAGGAGAACAATATGCTAAAACGACGTCTCTTGTCGGCTTTAGTCGGCATGACTTTATTGGCCTCAACGGTTCTTAACCCCGCCGTGTTAAAAGCGGCCCCCCAACCCCCCTTCCAGGAAGTAGAGCAACAAGGAACACCCTCCCACCTTGAGAAACTTGATGCGGATGTATTAAAGGAGATCCAAGAGAAGAACTCCCTTGGAGTCATTGTATTTTTAAGAGATCAATTATCTCCCGAACTTTTTAAAGCGTCCCCCAAAATTCGCTCGTTGAATCAAACGGATCCCGTCAAAGCCCGGGGGCTTTATCGCCGGGATTTTGTTGAGGCTTTAAAAAGGCATGCTCAAAAAACCCAGCGCCCGATCCTTTCGCTCGCGCAAAAAGAAAAAAAGGCCGGACGCATTAAAACCCTTCGATCCTACCACATCATCAACGCCCTTTTTGTGGAAGGCACTCCCGAGGCCATTCAGAGTCTCGCCAAAGACCCCAGCGTTTTGCGGGTTTATAAAAACCAGACGCATCAAATGGATCCTCTCGAGCAAAAAAAGCTGGAAAGAATCGAGGAAGATGGGGAGGTTCCATGGCACGTAAAAAACGTACAGGCTCCTGAAGTTTGGAACATTGGACTCCAGGGACAGGGCGTCGTCGTGGCCAATTTGGACTCTGGCGTTCAATGGGATCATCCCGCGCTCAAAGAAAATTATCGGGGGTATGATCCCAAAACGGGGACCGTATCCTCTAAGGGCAACTGGTTGGATACCCTTGAAGGATCGGAGCACCCTTCCGATGGGGATGGGCATGGAACGCATACCATGGGCAGCATGGTTGGGCGCGGGTCCAGCGATCATCCAGCCATTGGCGTTGCCCCCGGCGCCCAATGGATTGCAGCGAAGATTTTTAACGCCAAGGGGTTTACCACCGACGAAGTGATCTTAGGCGCTGGAGAGTGGCTTTTGGCCCCGGATGGGAATCCGGATTTGGCCCCGGATATTGTGAACAACTCCTGGGGTGGTTCGGCGGGGATGAACGATTGGTTTCGCGGGGTCGTCAAGTCTTGGGAAGCGGCCGGCATTTTCACCGTGTTTGCGGCAGGAAATCAAAGGCCCATGGAACCTTCCCCTTGGCCAGGATCCATCACCTGCCCTGCAAATTACCCGGAGTCTTTTGCGGTAGCGGCAGTGGATCAAAAAAACCAGCTGGGCTATTTTTCCAAGCTTGGTCCCTCTCCCTACAATCCTGAAATGATTAAGCCTGAGGTCTCGGCCCCTGGAGTGGATGTATTATCATCTCTCCCCGGCAATAAGTATGGTCTGATGTCTGGAACGTCCATGTCCGCGCCCCATGTGGCGGGCGTTGCGGCGTTATTAAAATCGGCCAATGAAACGATCACTGTGACCCAAATGCGCGAGGCGCTGACTTCCAAAGCGACCCCGCTCACCAACAGAAAATTCCCCAACTCCCCCAATATGGGCTTTGGCTATGGAATCGTCAATGCCTTTGAATCGGTGAAAGCTCATTTTAAAAATATGAGCATCATCAAAGGACAGATTTTAATGCCGGGTATCGATGGCAAAGAGCCGGTGATTACGCATACCCCGCCTGTGACCCAAGTATTTTCAACCGATACCGTCCACCTTACGGCCCGTATTCAAGACGATGTATCCGTACCTGAAGCGTGGATTGAAATCAGAGAAAAGGATGTCGCCGGGATTAAAAAAGTAGCGATGGTTCGTACCAAGGGTACGTTAACGGATGGAACCTATGAAGGGTTTTTGAAGAATGAGGATCTAAAGGGACGCATCCTGCTTTATCGGATCGCGGCCAAGGATTTTGCTGGCAATGTTGTTTATACCCAGGAGCAGCCCATTGAGGTAACCTTTGGCTTCTTAGCCGATGCATATCACACGGACTTTGGCGAAAATGCACCGGGTTGGACGGCTCAAGGACATTGGAAACACACGAAACCCCAAAACTATTCGGCGCACTTAGGAGAGAAGGTTTTTGAGATCGGGTTGCCTAAAGACTTAGGAGAGTCTGACAACATCCTGCGCTCGGCCCCATTGGATCTTCGCAACAAGGATCTTCGCCATGCAGTGGTGAAATTTTGGCATCAATTCAATCTAGAGAGCCCGAAGGTTATGGGAACGGTTTGGGCTTCAGCGGATTTTGGGAAAACCTGGGATTTGCTTTATTCCATGACGCGAAAGCAGTCCAGCGGTTGGGAACAAGTCGCGTTAAATTTGACCCCCTACCTCGGATCGTCGAATCCCATTCAACTGGCGTTCCAGTTCTCCCATACGGCTCCTGCTGAGAAAAGCTATTGGGTCGTTGATGATTTGTCCTTCATCAGCAAGGAGTCCGAGGCGCCGATGCCGCCGAAGAATTTGAAGGCAACTCAAACGATTCATGGCGTGTATTTGAACTGGAACCCGGTGGGGGCTCCCGATCTTTTGGAGTATCAGTTGCGTCGCTCCAGCGATGAGCAAGCGCCAATGGCAAAGTGGAAGGTTATCGGATCCACGAAACAGCCTTTCTTTAACGACGAGAAGCCCTTGGACGGGAAATCCTTCTACAAAGTCTTGGCCGTGGATATGACGGGGAACCTCTCAGAGCCCAGCGAGGCGGCCGGGGTAACGGTGGGAAAAGTTCAACCCATTTACCATGAAGACTTTGAAAAAGACAATGGACAATTCGTAACGGGAGTCATTGAGACCGGCAATTACAACAACAATTGGGAGTGGGGGGTCGCAACCTGCTATCCGTTTGGCAATCAAAAGCTATGGGGAACGGGGCTTGAAGCCGGGTATGATGATAATCACCGCGGGTACATCCAATCCCCCGAAGTGAAACTCCCCGAAAAGGTGCTCCCAGTGCTCAGCCTTCGCCAGTGGATCATGGCTGAAATCAATTCTATTGGAGAGTACATTGATTACGGATACGTTCAAATCTCGGACAACCATGGACTAACCTGGCGTCGAATCGGCGAAAAGTTTGGAGGAGATCGAGGGGTTTGGGAGGATATTGATATTCCCCTTCAAGGGTATGCGGGGAAGAGCGTCCTATTCCGTCTGGTTTTCATCACGGATCGATCCGAAGAAAGATTGGGATGGTTTGTGGATGCTGTGACGGTGGCGGGACTTCCCGTAACCACAACCAACCTCGCCATGACGCATCGGCCCGCGCATGGAATGAATCACAGCGTCGAGGCAAAGCAATCACGCCAACAGACGCTCCTGCCGATGAAGGATCTTAGCGCAAAACCTGAACTTAAAAGGGCAGACCGCTCCGAGAAAGAGCTTACCTCAAGCGTTCCTGCGCTTCACGGACGGATCATCGTTCCAGAAACGGGTCGTTCGGCGAAAGCGCGTCCAGAGGATGGGAAGTATTTGATGTACCACATGGTTCCCGAGTCTGGAGAATTGACCCTTCGGGCGGAAGCCTATGGGTGTTATCCTTTGGAGAAAACCATTCAAGTTCATGCCGATGCTCCTATTGAAAGTCATTTTCTTCTAAAGAAAATCCCACAATCCAAGATTCGCGGCAAAGCCTATGACCGTTACTATAAAAATCCGGCCGTGAATGTTACCGTGCGATTCTTGGATGATCCATTGACCCCTGCTGCGACAACGGATGAACATGGATTCTTTCAGATGCCGGCCGTTTATATTGGGGAGCATACCTTGCGGCTTGAGGGCGATGGATTTGAACCTGAAACCAGAACCATTCAAGTTCGAGAAGGGGAAGAGTTAGTGCTTGACGTGCCGATGCCTCGTAAAGTCAGTCAAGAGACAGTTCTTCAATACGATCAAGGCCCCGCCGTATCGGGCCTTCGTATGAATGATAAGGGGAGCGGATTTATGACCCTTTTCAAGCCCGTTCGTAAAGCACATATTCAAAGCGCAGAGTTGTTTTTCCTCAACAACACTTCCTTGCCTCAGGACGCAAAAATTGGGGTAACGTTATACGAAGCCGATTCGCACGGAAGACCCCGCGAGCGTCTCTTTGATCCCCTGGTCATCACTGCGAAAAAGGGCGAATGGAATCGGGTAGATCTCTCCTCGTTCCAATTCACTACGGATCAGCCGTTCTTTATCGCAACGGTTCAGATGGGGGGGAAGAGCGATTCTCCTGCGCTAGGCATTGATGCTACCATTAAAGATCTTTCTCCTTACTATATGCACCTAAACGGAACCTCGTTCATCCGGATGAGCGACCAGTACGAAAAGGGGGGCCTTATGATGCGGGCCGCAGTGGAGTATTTTGTCCTCGCCCCCCAGATCACCAACCTTAAAGAAACGACGTACACCAAGGAAAAAGAAGTCCTGGTAGCAGGAGCAGTGGACTCCAATTGCTCGGTCAATCTTTATGCCGGCGATAAAATCTACCAAATTGAAACCAAGGACAAAGTCTTCCAAAGAAGGGTCCCCTTACTGCAAGAGGTCACAAAAATTAAAGCCACTTGCGAAATTCAGGGGAAAGAAACGGAACCCTCTGCTGAAAAGACAGTGATTTATGATCCCCAATCTCCAAAGCTTCTTTGGAAGACTCCTGAAAATGGGGCCGCATTGCCTGGATTGGCAGCCCGCCTAACCGGCGTGTTAAAGGAGAAAAATCTTGAGTCCCTTCAGGTCAATGGACAACCGATATCCCTAACCAGCGATGGATCCTTTGATCTAAAGCTCGTGATGAACCCTGGAGAAAATCTAATGGAGATCGTGGCAAAGGACAAAGCGGGGAATGAGACCCGAGAAAAGCGGACCGTCACAGCTCCAGGAACAGGCCAGGAATCTTTGAAAGTGGTTGCTCCTTCAAGAGATGTTCTTCTTCGAGAAAAAGAGACGCTGAACGTCAAGGTTCAAGGCCCCCGCGGTCTGAAGGCTGAGGCTCAGTGGATCCGAGCCTTTGACGGCTCGGGCTTCGAAGGGCCCAAGGGGTTTGAACTCAAAGAAGGAACGCCGGGCGTGTATGAAGCTTTTTGGACCCGCGAGGCCAGTGCGCCCAAAGGAACCTATCGGTTGCGCATCCTCCTTAAAAAGACCGACGGGTCCCTCCTGCAGACATTGACCGATGCCCAAGTCCTCTTAGCGGACCAAGTCAGCGAGGAACGTATCTTCGGAGCGACGCGAGTGGAAACCAGTCTTGCCATCGCTCAAGCGCTTTATAAAAAGGCCGATACGGTCTTGCTCGCCGGGGCCACCCATTATCCCGATGCTCTTTGCGCCGGTCCTTTAGCGTATGCGATGAAAGCCCCCTTACTCCTCTCATCGGGCGAAAGGGATCTTCCCGTGCTTCAAAAGGAACTTACGCGGCTTTCCGCCAAGAAAGTGATTTTACTGGGCGGCGAAGGGGTTCATAGCAAACCAGTGGAAGAACGCCTTCACAAGATGGGCTATCAAGTGGAGCGCATCGCCGGAGCTACTCGGTATGAGACCGGTCTTTTGCTGGCGGATGCCCTGCGAGCACTTCAACCCAAGGGAGAGGTTCTCCTGATCTCAGGGGAAAGCTTTGCCGATGGATTGAGCGCAGGAGCTGTCGCAGCCGCTAAAGGACATACGATCCTTTTATCCACCCCGAAAGAGCTTTCCAAAGAAACCAAGGAACGCCTCCTAAGATGGAAGCCTCAAAAGGTTACGCTGGTGGGCGGGGAACAGAGTCTCTCCAAGAACGTCGAAGAAACCATCAGGCAGTTGGGCCTCTCGGTGGAACGCATTGCAGGAGCCAATCGCTATGAAACGAATCAACGGGTGATGGAGACCTATATGAAGGGGGCACCGCATCTTTTGATTGCAACGGGTCAAAGGGTCCCCGATGCCCTTTGCAGTGCCTCCTTAGCCGCATTCCATGGAGCCGCTCTTTTCCTTACCGATCAAAAACTCTCGAAGGAAGATTCTCGGTGGCTCAAAGAGCAGTCGGTGCATCACGCCACGTTCCTCGGCGGAGATCTTTCGGTGCCGAAAGCGCTCCGCAGCCGCATTCTCAGCCTATTGAATGAATAATGAGAAGGAGAAACAATATGAAACATCATCCGATTCCTCGGTTGCTTTCCCTGTTCTTCGCTGTAGTTTTCCTCATTTCGCTGGTTCCCGGGACGGCTTTTGCCGCCCCGGCGACCCCCCTTTTTCATGGGACGGTCCCCCATCCGGTTCAAAAAATGAACGATCCGGACCTCTTAAACGCATTGAAAGCAGATCAAGAGGTTGAAGTGCTGCTGACCCTCCAGGACCAATTGGATACGGCGTCTTTTGAAAAGAAAGCTCAGGCCAATACCCTTTCTTCCCCTCGAGTGGCGCTTCGCTCGTTGATTCATTCCGAATTGATGCGCCACAGTGCGAAGACGCAGGCGCCCATTTTGGATCTTCTACAAAACGAGAAGACCAAGGGCGAAGTCTCTGAGGTGACCTCCTATCACATCGTCAATGCCATCTTTGTCAAGGCGAAGCCTCACGTCATTGAGGAGCTGGCGCGACGGACCGACGTTCGCTTTATTTATCCCAATAGAACCTTGACGTTAGACCTTCCCGTGAAGACCCCGGAGAGCCCCTTGGAAACGGATGAGGTCGAATGGAACCTTAAAAAAGCAGAAATCGAAGCGGTTTGGGCCCAAGGGTTCAAGGGAGAAGGCGTTGTCGTAGCCAATATGGATTCCGGGGTCCAATGGGATCACCCGGCGTTAAAGGAAAAATGGCGTGGATTTGATAAAACAACCGGAGTGATTCATAGTCCTGGCAACTGGTTCGATCCTTCAGAAGGGTCCAATCTCCCAAGCGATGGGAATGGCCATGGCACACACGTCATGGGCACCATGGTAGGATCGACCTCCGATGGAAAGAAAAACATTGGCGCCGCTCCAGAAGCAAAATGGATTGCGACTAAAATCTTCGATCGCGCGGGCCGGACCAGCAGCCGCACGATCTTGGAGGGCGCTCAGTGGATTTTAGCCCCCAACGGCGTTCCGGCAATGGCCCCAGACGTCGTGAATAACTCCTGGGGCGGCTTGGACGGAATCGATGATTGGTTCCGTGAGGCAGTGATCAATTGGCGCAACGCTAAAATATTCCCGGTCTTTGCTGCGGGCAACCAAAGGCAAGGGGAGCCGGCGCCTTGGCCGGGGTCGATCTGTGTCCCCTCCAATTACCCCGAAAGCTTCGCCGTGGGGGCCTTGGATTTTCGGGACGCGTTGGCGCCTTACTCGAAACTAGGGCCTTCGGCCTACGATCCGAATCTTGTGAAACCAGAGGTCAGTGCTCCAGGCTCAGGGGTGTTCTCCTCCATCCCCGGCGGGGGCTATGGAAAAAACTCAGGCACCTCCATGGCCTCTCCGCTGGTTTCTGGTGTGGCGGCACTTATGGTTTGTGCCAATCCCGCGGTTACCGTGAATGAAATTTCCAGTGCCCTTTGTGAAGGCGCACGTCCCCTTACCGACGAACGATATCCCAAATCCCCCAACATGGGTTATGGGTACGGGTGCGTGAACGCAAAAAAATCAGTGGAATTGGTTCAAAAGGGAACTGCGACAATCAAAGGACAGATTACCCGTCCGGGAGAAGATCACGAACCCCCGAAGGTCCTTTTTAACCCCGAGACGACGTCCCTTTATTTAGGAAATCCCTATCAAGTACTGGTTACGGCATCGGATGATTCATCTTTGGTTGAAGTCACAGCCCTAATCCAAAACGAAGGGGACGACACGTGGCAAGAATTCCCGATGAATAAGGTTAAGGGGTCTTGGAGTGCTGGAGATTTTCTTGGCATCATCCCGCCTGAAGTGATGAAGGTTCCGGCGTTTCAGCTGAAGGTACGAGTGAAGGATTTTGCGGACAACAAGGTGGAGTCAAAGGTTCATACCATCAAGGTTGAATTCGGATATTCCATCGATCAAGTGCAAAACGACTTCGAAACCCAAATTAACGATTGGAGTCTTGAGGGGTCCTGGGCATGGGGGGTTCCAGATCCTAAAACAAAACCCCAGGCCTACAGTGGCCAAAAATGCATGGCGGTTGCATTGACGGGGAATTATTCCGACGCAAACGTCAGTACGCTCATTTCTCCGCCGATTGATCTTCGCAATACGAAAGACTTTAAGAACCTAAGCGTTCGTTTCTTCCAATGGGTTCAGTTTAATGACATCACAGATCAAGCGGATGTGTACATTACGAAAGACTTTGGCAAAACATGGGAAAAGCTTGCAACCTACTCCGCCTACGCTCCGGAATGGCGAGAGGCCGTATTGGATCTTTCAAAGTATAAGGGCTGTCCCACGCCGGTGCGCTTTGGGTTCGAGTTTCACTCCAATGGTGCTGGGAATGAACGCGGATGGTTTATCGATAACTTCCGCTTGGTGGGCAACGATACCGAAGCGCCCGGGGCTCCTAAAGAGGTCTTGCACAAGCAAAGTGCCGTCGGAACGAGACTGGCCTGGACGCCGCCAGAGGATGGAGATATTCTCCATTTCGTGGTGCTTCGCTCCAAGAGCTTTGAGGGAGGGTATGAAACAATCGCTTCGCCGATATTCCCTTATTATTTAGATAGTGAGCCCTTGGAGCCGGGGGTGGAGTATTTTTATAAAATCCAAGCCGTGGACACGGCAGGGAACAAAGGGCCACAAAGTCAAGCGGTTTCAATCCGTAGCCTTCACAGCACAGTGCTTTTCCGCAGTGACTTTGAGG
This sequence comes from Clostridiaceae bacterium JG1575, assembly GCA_002838815.1. Lineage (GTDB taxonomy): Bacteria > Bacillota > Clostridia > Clostridiales > Clostridiaceae > JG1575. Next base: position 31,978 of record LQGW01000034.1, read on the forward strand.
CCGATAATGGGGGCTTAACACTCGATAAGGATACGGATCGCCCCTTCTATGAAAATTCCTGGGAATGGGGGAAACCGGAAAACAATCCAAATTTGGATGCGGGCTTCCTAGGGCCTGAGCGAGCAGCATCTGGTGAAAAACTTTGGGGAACCCAGCTCAAAAAGCCCTATCTTGGCTGGGATCGCGGTTGGATTGAACTGCCCTCCATGACGATTCCAAAGGATGCCAGCGCAGAGCTTGGCTTTATGTCGTGGATCAATTCAGAGCCACGGTCGGACTGGGGTCGGGTCGATATCTCCATTGACAATGGCGAAAATTGGAATCCCCTCACCGAGAAGTTTGAAGGGCTGGATCGGACTTGGCGGATGCGGGTCGTTGATTTGACTCCATTTGCGGGGTATACCATTAAACTTCGCTTCTACTTTTTCTCGGACTTCGGCATCAGCTTGGGGGGATGGTTTGTCGATGACATTACCGTTCGCTGGGTCCCAAAATCTGATCTTGCAAGTCTCGCTGAAACTCCGTGGAGGTCCAAGGACACCCCCAAATCACCCTTGTTGGCGCCGACAAAAAAACAGGGCAAAACCCCAGAAAAAATGACGGGCCAAAAGCTCCGAGGAAATCCCATCAACGAATCCCCCGCCCAAGCCCCTTCGGGACGTTCAAAAAAGGGAATTCCGGCGATTCATGGGGCCGTGCGGGTATTGGAGACGGGACGCACCACCCCAGCCCAAGAACGGGATGGATCCTTTAGCTTGCGTCACCCCGCTTCAGGCGATGGCAAACCCTACACCCTGGAAGCTACGGCGTATGGGTGCTTCCCGAAACAAGAAAAAGTTCTCTTAAAGCCGGATGAGGTGTTTATTCAGGATTTTTATCTGGACTATAAAGGCTCCGCCCCCCTCTTTGGAAAAGTGGTTTCAAAAGAAGGAAAGCCCATAGAAGGGGCCACCGTCCTTTTGGTGGAGGATGGATACCTGAAGCCTCAAAAGTCCAATGCCCAAGGGGAATTCAAATTCTCCAGCGTTTATGAAGGAGAATACACCCTCTACACCATTGCCTTTGGCTACGACCCCAGTGAACTCAAGGTCACGGTAAAGCCCAATGAGGAATCTAAAGTGAACCTGGTTCTCAATCGCTTTGCCGGCTATGATGCAGAGATTGCCTACGATAAGGGAGTAGCTAACAATGCGTTAGCCACTCCAGGGATGGGCAGTGGATGTTACGTTAAATTCACCCCGGCTCGCTTTGGAACCCTTACGCATGCCAACCTATACTTCTTTAATGAGACGTTCCCCAAACCGGGAGGGAATCGAGTGGCCGTTGCCGTCTATCGCGCCGACGCCAATGGAATGCCCGGGGAATTGGTGGGCACCCCCAAGGAAATCAAGGTGGTGCGTGGCGATTGGAACCGCGTTGATTTAAAGGAATATCGCCTGGCGACTAAAGAAGAGTTCTTCATTGGCACCTGGCAGTTGATCGAAGACCCGGAAAAAAATCCAGCCATAGGCATTGACACTCAAAACAAGCAGCCTGGGCGCTCATACATTAAAGTCGGCGATTCTTTTGAACCCTTGGCCAAAAAGCTTCCCAACGGTGGATTTATGATCCGGGCGATTATGGAGTATGGAGCTGCCATTCCAGTAATTACCACGCCGCAGCAACAGATCAGCTACCAGGCTCAAAAGGAGCTTATGGTCCGCGGAACCACCAATGAAGATCTCCCCGTCCTAGTTTACGTCAATGGAGAAAAAACCAAGACCCAGGCGAAGGATCAGGTCTTTGAAGCGTCAGTAACCTTAAAAGATGAAGTCTCCACCCTTGAGGCGGCGATCCTAACGAACGGCAGAGAAACCGAACACTCCCAACCGGTGAAGGTCATCTGGGATCAAAAGGCTCCAATCATCGCCTTGAGCGAACCGCAAGAAGGGCAAACGGTGGCCCAAGAGGTCATTACGCTAACCGGACGAATCGAGGAAAAATACCTCGAGTCCTTCATGGTGGGTACAGAGACGGTCTCTGTGGGCGCTGACGGAAGCTTCCGTCACGCGATTGCCCTTTATGAAGGGAAAAATACACTTCATTTGAGGGCAAGGGATCGAGCCGGCAACGAAACCACGATTGAACGGATCGTCCACTACCATCAAGAAGGAACCCACACCCTAGAGGCCTTTCCCAAGACGGATTTATGGACAGGGCCCAACGAGCGCATCACCTTGCGTGTGATTTCGAATCTTCAAGGGGCCAGTGCCCGTTTTGAGATGCTGCACTCCCTGAATGTGTCTTCTGCGGGCTCCTTGGCCACGCTGATGAAAGAAGTTCGCCCGGGCGTCTATGAAGGCGAATGGGTGATTCCCGCACAGATTCCAAAGAACGGGTTAACCGTTTATTATACCTTGCAAAAAGGAGAGCAAGTGCTGCACGCCACCGCCAAAGGGCGCATCCTCAATAGCTCCTTTAGTCTTGGGAGAATCTGCGGCGCCACACGCTATGAGACCGCAGCCAAGAGCTCGCAGGCGTGCTATGCCAAAGCCTCTGAAGCAGTCCTTGTCAATGGAGGGGCCCCCTTCGACGGCCTTTGCGCAACGCCATTGGCTCATGCCTTGAAGGCGCCTTTGCTCTTCACTCAAAGAGATGCTTTAACCCAAAGCACGAAGGAGGAACTCAGGCGCTTAGGCGTTCAACGAGTGAGCTTGATCGGTGGAGAACAAAGTCTTTCGCAACGGCTGGAGAAGGAACTTCAAGCGATGAAGATTCAGGTTGTTCGCATCAGCGGGACCACACGGTATCAAACAGCTGTGGCGGTGGGCGTTGCGCTTCGCAAGCTGACCAATACCACCAAGGTCTTCCTCGTTTCAGGGACTGAATTTGCCGATGCCTTGTCTTCTAGTGCCATCGCGGCGCAAAAGGGAATGCCCATTTTGCTGACGAAGCCTTCGCATCTTAGTGAGGCCTCCAAGAACGCACTGAAAGAATGGAAGAGTAAGGAAGTCATCACTTTGGGCGGCCCGCTTGTGATCTCAAAGAAGGTTCAAGAAGAATTAAAAGCTTTGGGTCTATTGACTCAAGGATTTGCCGGCGTCAATCGCTACGATACCAACGCTCAGCTTTTAAAGGCCTACGCCCCGAAAGGAAGCCCGCTCCTCTTTGCCCAAGGCCGGGAATTCTCAGACGGATTAGTTGGCGGATGCATGGCGGCTCATCTGGGCGGACACCTAGGGTTGACGCCAAAAGACAGGTTGGATGAATCGATTAAACCCCGCCTCAAGGCCATTGCGCCTCAAAAAATCGTCCTGATGGGGGGCCGCTTATCCATCGCCCCTCGTGTTGAACGAGAATTGAGGGATCTATTGCACTAACGAGCAATCCCTCGCTTGAAGGACCCCGAGTGTATCAAAAGAACCCGAAGGATTTTGGAGCGCTGCGTCGCTCTAAAATCCCTTGGGTTCAAGCATCCTGAGCCTCAGCGGCTGATGCAATGGCAGATAAAGGGAGGAATCTGTCCCTTGAAAGGAAATTGCCATGAATATTCAAATATACCCCCAACAAAGCCGGGTGGTCGAATTTTGTGCCTTGCCTGTACTAATGGGCTATGATCGTGAGGGGGTGCCCTTTGGAACGCTCGTTCGTTCGTTACTCCCCCAAAGCTCCCAAGATCGCTGGCGCATCATTTCTGAGGAGCTTCGCCCTTATGAGAAAGACTTTGAAGAATTTCGCTTGGCCGGTATGAATTACTATTTTCGACTTTGCTTTCGGCTGTTGCCCCAGACGTTCTATGACGAGGGGTCGTACCTCGAGGTGCTCTCTGAGCTAAGTCATGAAGACCTCCATGATTATTTGGAATGGTTTTTGGATGAAGAGCTGGACATTCATCTCCCCGAATTTATGAGCGCGGAGGAATCCATCCGGGAAACCCTGGACCTCATCCGAGGCATCGCGTTGGATGCTGCCGACAAATGGAAAATCCTCACGCTATTGGATCATCCATTAGCGCATCGAGACCGGTATGTGGCCTTCATGCGATCGATTCTGCCGATTTTCCAAAAACACTACCAAACGGTCGCCTACGCACTGCCCCCCTTCGCCAACGCGTTCCGGGCGGGGCTTGAGGGAAAGGAGCCCATGCTCTTGGAGCCCATTTTTGAAGAATTCCTCGCCAAAGAAGCCGTGGCCACCTATACCCAGGCAAGAAAATGGAATATTTTCTTTTTGGTTCTTCTCGACCACAGCTTTTTTTTCCATCGGGCAGAGGAACCGGCCCTGCTCTTGGGCGTCGGCGTCCTAGATTATCTGGAACGGCTGAGAAAATATCAGGTGGAGAACAAAGAAGACCGCATCACGGTCTTTAAGAACCTTTCGGACAGAACACGCTACGAGGTGCTCAGCCTCATCGCCCAGGGAGAATCCTCCACCAAGGTGTTGGCTGAGCGCACAGGCGTCACCAGCGCGGGCATTTCCTACCATTTGAAGCAGCTGATGAACGATCGCCTCATTGTCATGGATGGCAGACAACACAAAAAGGGCTACCGCATCAACGAGGCCCGGTTGCAGGAGGTTTTCAATGGGTTGATGCAGGATTTACACCTAAAACATCCCGGGGAGGAAAACGGGACGTATTAGAACCAAAGACAAGCAATTCCCGACGATTTCCGGTTCCGCAATAAACCCCCACATGCTATGATGATCAAAAGAGACAAGGAGTGCATCATGAACGGTAAAGTCATCCAAGAGTATAGTCAAGAGATTCTGCAGGCGATGGACGGGTACAAAAGCGGCCGCGGCACGCACTACTTTAAGGACCTCGGGATTTTTGCGGTCTTTATGGGGGAGCGCTCCACCGGCGGATACAGCCTTGAACTGGCGGGGGTGGCGGCCGACCACGAGGGGGCGGTGATCTGTGTGCAGGAAGATATCCCTGGGCCGGACGCCATCGTTACTCAAGCCTTTACCTATCCTATGCTTCTTTTGGAATGGACGGGGGAGCCCCCGGTGAGAGTATGCACAAAGGAAGGGGAACTATTCCAAGAGAATCCAGGCGGCGCTCCTCGCGTGGATTTCCCCGGGGGATTTTTCGAGCGCTGAGCAATTCAAAAAAAAAGAACGCAAGGCTTCCTCCGCGGATCATGGCAAGGGGCCTTGTGTTTTTTCGTGTTCCTTATTTGGAGGCTAAATATCTACGCCATAGCCGCGAAGAATTTTCATTCCATTTTGATAAGAGCCAAAGCCTAAGATGTCTTCGGAATCAAAAAGCACATCAAAATGATCTTCCAATTCGGAGATCAACTGTAGATGCGCCATGGAGTCCCAGTTGTCATGGTCTGCAAAGGTATAGTCGGATTCGAAGTCTTTATCTTCGAGCATAAAAAGCGAGCGAAAAATGCGTTCATAGATTGCTTGATTGTTCATGAAGAGCTCCTTAGGGGGGATCGATGAAGTGGGGCAACGGCCTGGGCTCAAAAATCCTGTTTTTATTAAGGGGTTGAAAAAACCCACCTGTCGATTCTAGCCTCTTTCTTCGCGACTTGCAAGAAGCGACGCTCCTTGAGCGTAGGATCCTGGCGCAGGGAAAAAACGAGGGATCAGGGATCGGCTGTTTGTTGTTCAAAGATTTTGACCCAGGGGGCATGGATTTAGTACAATGGGGCCACTGCCTTTGATAAGGGCAAGAGATTAGAAAGGAAAGAAAGAGGATGTCTTTTGAAAAGAAGAAACCGCTAGGAGTGGATTGGAGCTCCTTTGGCGGATACCGGACGTGCGTCCTTCTTTTGGGGTTGTTTTTATTGTTGGCGTTCTTTGTGAAAACGGGACGAACGCAGGCCTTGGATGAAGCTGTGTTAGCCACGCTGTATCAACACGCTACGCCTAGGGGGAACCGTTTTTTATCAGAGGCGACCGCCTTGGCTGGCGTTCGCTGGATCCTCATCTTCGGTTCGACTGCGGGGGTCTGGTTGCTTTTGAACAAAAAGTTTTGCTCTGCACTTTATGTGGTCCTGGTTTTGGCTGGCGGAGCCCTCTTCAATCACGGCTTGAAGCTCTTATTTGTGCGCTCCAGGCCGTCGCTTTGGGTGCCGCTGGCTTTGGAAACCTCTCACTCGTTTCCTTCAGGGCACAGTATGATCGCAATGAGTGCCGCAGGCATCCTTGCCGTGCTGCTTTGGCACACCAAGGCCCGATGGGCTGCTTTGGGGATCGGCATCGTATACACCTTACTCATCGGCCTCTCCCGCATGGTGCTTTTTGTCCATTATCCTTCGGACGTAGTAGGGGGCTACTTGGTGGGGGCCTTTTGGGTTCTTTTGATGATGCAGCTTCTGCGCAGGGGCTTGGATTTGGATCGTCAAACAAAGCCTGATTAAGGAAGGGATCCGGTGGGGTTCCCCCGAATCCCTTGATTTTTAGACAAAGCCTTGGCCCAACGAGGGGGGGAGGGATCCTCCATAAGAGGCGGCCTACGAGCGCCATTGCTCGGCGAGAAGTCCGTAGGCATAGACGTCTTCGAAGGAATCCCCTCGGCGCAGCTCTTCCCGAAATATGGCTTCCCGATGAAAGCCAAGGTCCCTCAAAAGGTCCAAAAGAGGTCTCTCAGAGGCGGGCAGATTCATCGTGCATTTATGAAGGGCAAGATCGTTAAAACTATGGCTGAGCAAGGCGCCAAGACCTCTCGAGAGGGTCTGCTTGGAGGCGTTACGGTCCGTCATGAGGTGAAGGATTCCCAGACGGTCTTTATAACGAACCGAGATGGAAAACCAAGCGATTACCTCGCCTTGGACCGCTAAAAAGCCTTGATGAGCCTCCTGGGTCTGGGGCGCTAAAAGACGGGAAAGGAGGGCTTCATCCCCTAGGGGAAGGACGGGATCGGGATCAAAAAAGGCCCAGGGCCTTTGGGCCAACAGCCGTTTCAGTGCGGGCAGTTGGTTGCGGTTTGGGGAAAGGATGCCAACTGAATTCATGATGGTACCTGCCTTTGCTTGGAGGCGTATTCTCGGTCTAAAAGACTGAATAAATGCTGGGCCTCATAGCGGCCCTTGCGGTAGACGTGCTTTTTAAAGGTGCCATCCTTTTGAAAGCCCATTTTCTCATAAAGGGCTTGAGCGGCCGTGTTGGTTTCATAAACCTGGAGGCTGACCTTATGAAGGTTCAGCTCCTGAAAGGCTAGGTCCAACAAAAGAGTCAAGGCCTCTTTCCCGTAGCCTTTGCCCTGTGCTTCTTTTAAAAAGATGATGGATAAGAACGCATTGGCTCGCTGGGGCTGGATGTCCCGAAGCTGACAGGTGCCTAAAAGCGTTCCGGTTTCATTCAGGGCGATGGCGAAAGTCAATAAATTCGGTCGCAGGGCGCCTTCCAGCCAACGAGCTTGGAAGGCCGCGCTTTTGGGGAGGGGCGGCGACTCGGTGAAGGGCGAATAGGTCTCGTAGTCGTTGACGTAGGAAAGAATTCGGGGGAGATCCAGGGGGTCTAAAGCCCGAAGCTGTATGCGTGGTCCAAGGTACATGGCAACCTCCTTTGGATCGTTCCTGGAAGCATCCAAGAGACGGTCTTGTCTTTTCTGATTATAGCACGGAACGGGACCCACCCCCCTGACGCGGGCATCGCTCGTTGTTGGACGGATACCTATGAATAATCGGCAAAACTTTTGAAAGCATTGGGGCAAAGGCGGTACGGGCCAAAGATCTATTGTAGAATAGAAGCAAATCCACCCATGAAAGGAGGATTCCCATGGACAGGGAAGAGAGGAACGAGAAGAATGCGCAGCAGGGGAAAAGGCCCGATTTCCTCAAAGAACGCGCGAAAAAAGAGGAGCCCCACGACGTGGCAGAAGCTTTTGACGTCCAGGAGCGCCAAGAGCGGCCGCCCAAACAAGAGGGATTTTTCCGCACGCTTTTTTCAGGCAGAGAAGAAGAGCATACCCATTTTGAGGAGCCCATGCCCCGAGAGGACGCTCATCATGCAGACCAGGAGGCTCCGATCGTTCCTTTGTTTCGCGAGGATCAAGACCGGGTCTTAGCCAGGGAATCCACCAAGCACCTGCCTGAGGAAATTCTCGATCGCGACCGCGATGAGGGGCGCCTCCAGGCGCGGGAGATGGAACGCTCCGGGGTCATTGGGGCCAAGGAGGCAAGACGTGGGGAAAAGGAAGCGTCGCTCAGCCCGTCTGCGCAAAAAGATTGGGCCGGGAGCGGCTCGGCGCTCTCGCGCAAAAGAAAGCGGATGGTTTTGGGCGCGCTGGTGCTTTTGGCCGTTCTTTTGGTGCTCTTTGCGCCCCATCTTCAAAAAGCGATGTTTGCGTCCAAGGACGTCCTCTTATTCGTCCCCGGCAAGGGTCTGTTCGGCCCCAGGGCGGCCTTGATCGAAATCGCTCTGGGGATCTTGGGGGTTGCCATAACCCTCAACACCCTTTGGCGTGCCAGAAAAAGTCCGAAAACGAAACAGGCCGCGGGCAAGACTGCGAAAAATCCCTTTCTCATTGCGGGGCTTGTGCTGGGGATCCTTTTGCCCATCGGGCTTGCGGGTTTTCTTGGGTATACCGAATTGCGGCAGGGGGACCTTCGCTTCTCCACGATCTTCAACAGCAACCAGGTCTACGGGTACCAGCGGGTGACGCGCCAGGACATTACTAAAGAAGGGAAGTCGATTTACTATACCCTGACCCTGGACAATGGCATTAAGAGCAGATGGGCCATTGCAGGATATCCCAAGGAAGCCATCCGATCTTTGGATGCTAAACTTCCGGTCTCTCGCAACGTCGGGCTGACCTCCGACGTCATCCAGGCCTTGGTGGAGGAGAAGCTTTATACCAACGAAGAAGTCTTGCGCATTTTCCTCAAACGCTGATCGGCCCGAAGGAGGGAACAAAGTCCCCCTCCATAAACCCCCTGCCGCATTAACGGCGCCCTTAGCCTAAGGGCGCCGTTAATGCGGCAGGGGGTTTTTAGGGTTTGTTTTGGCGGCTCGCTCTTTTTCAAGGGTGCTTCATTGGATCCTGGAAGGGGGCGGTGGCTCTTTTGGCGCTCTGCGAGAGCAGGCGGCGCGAGAGCGCCTCGAAGGAGGCTGGATGGTCGGAGCTTTGAAGGATGACCTCGCCGGGCCCTGGGCCCGGGTTTCGAAGATTTCTTTGGGTGAGAATCCGTTCCAAGTGGCGGGATATGCCCTCGGCGCCATCAAAAATCAGAGGGGCTGGACCCAAAATACGCTCCAGGGTGGGCCGGATGAAGGGATAGTGAGTGCACCCTAAAACGACGGCGGCAATCGATTCATCCTTCAAGGGGGCAAAGCGCTCCCGAAGATAGCTCTCGATGCGGGGATCCGCAAGATCCCCCGCCTCAATGAGCTCCACAAGACCTGGACACATCATGGGGTATACCGTGCGTTCTCGGGCCACAAGCGTTGAGAGGCGAGAGAATTTTTTTTCGCTCAGGGTGCGCTCCGTGGCCATGACGACAATGGTTCCCGAGCGGGTGGCTTCCACCGCGGGCTTTAGCGCCGGTTCGATGCCCAAGATGGGCAAGTCAGGATAGAGGGTGCGCATCTCATCGATGGCGGCTGAAGTAGCAGTGTTGCAGGCAACCACCAGCGCCTTAATGTTTTGCGCCAAAAGGTGGGCCACGGCAAGATTCGTCAGGCGCCGCACCTCTTTGAGGGGTTTGGAGCCGTAAGGGGCGTGGGCCAGATCCCCATAGTAAATGTAGTTTTCATTCGGCAAAAGTTCCAAGGTGTGCTGCAGAACACTGAGTCCGCCCACGCCGGAGTCAAAAAAACCAATGGGTTTTTGTAAATCATTCATCGTCATACACTCCATATCATGGTAATGATAGCAAAAAAATCGGAAAGAACAAACCGCGAAGCCCGAGATTTATACGTTGTCAAGGCATAAAGATGCAGGATAATTCGGCGAAAAAGCCGAAGCGATCACCGATGAAAAAAAGACTTTGGCAATGATTTCAGAAAGCTCGCTGCATTGACGGCGGGTTTCTTGTCATTTTATGATAATAAGAGAAATGCGTAAGCCATCCCAGAACCCCTTGGCTCCCGACTTGGTCTCGGAGCACACGAAATATGGAGTATAAAAATGAATGAATATGAGCGGCGATTTATATCAGTAGGCGAACAGACGGCACAGGGCCTTCGGAGCATCCTTTGCGAACATCCTGAAATTCGCTTTGTCTCCATCGCAGGCGTCGACCTCATGGGGCATGAGACCGATGAAAAGATCCCCGTTTCGGTCTTTTTAAAGGATTTGGAGCTTTTTTTGCAGGGGACTGCGGTGCAGACCGATGGCTCTTCGGTGATTCTGCCGGGGATTGCGACCTTAAACAACGCAAAAATCGACATGCAGGTGGATGGATCCGTCAAATGGTGGTTGGATGTCAATGAAGAACTAGTGGATGAAAAAACCCAACGTCCCGTCACCACCCTAAAAATTCCCTGTACTTTGATTCACGATGGGTTAGCCGTGGATTCACGCTCCATCTTGAAACGAGCGGTGACGGCCTTTGAACAGACACTCTTCGAACTTTTGAAGGAGCATCCCGAGGCTTTGGCCCTTTTTGATTTGGGAGACGACGCCATAGAATCGGTGAGCTTGTCTGCGGCGACGGAGCTCGAATTCTGGGTAAAAACCCCTGAGGAACACCGAGATCTCTCCGAGCTTTCAGCATCCCAGGAGTTGAAAGAGCAGTACTGGGCTCGCACCCAAGGGGAAGTGCGGTGCGCCTTGGAAGAGACGCTGATGATTATGGAAGAGTACGGCCTGTCCCCAGAGATGGGGCACAAGGAAGTGGGTGGGGTGAGATCCCGGCTCAATCAGCGAGGGAGCCTCCATGGCATCATGGAGCAGTTGGAAATCGATTGGAAATACGACAATCCCCTGCAAAGCGCCGACAACGAATTAATGGTGAAGCTCTTGGTGAAGGAGACCTTTCGCCACCACGGCATGGAGGTCACGTTCTTAGCCAAGCCCTTAGAGGGGGTTGCGGGCTCCGGGGAGCACACCCATGTGGGGGTTATGGCCAAAACGCAAAGCGGTCGAACGCTGAATCTCTTTCACGGCGGGTCCGCGCAATTTCTCTCGCGCATCGGCTACGGCGCCGTCATGGGTCTTTTGAAAAACTACGAGGCGGTGAGCCCTTTTGTGGTTCAAAGCAACGACGCCTTTCGCCGATTGAAAAAAGGGTACGAAGCCCCCATCTGTATCGTGACTTCTTTGGGCCATAGTGTGGAGGTCCCATCGCGCAACCGAACGATTCTGGTGGGGCTGATTCGGGACATGGAAAACCCCATGGCTACGCGCTTTGAGCTGCGCTCACCCAACCCTCATACGAACACGTACCTTGCCTTGGCCGCCATGCTTATGACCATGCTGGACGGCATCACTTATGCCGTTTCTTCAGGCGTCAGCGAAGAAGATCTTTTAAAGGAGCTGTCCAAAAAACCCCAGGAGGAAGGCGCCTATCTTGAAGTGGGGCGGATGTATCGTTCGGAGGAGGACGTATTTTTGGCGTACACCGATGCCCAGCGTGAGGCTTACTTTGGGACGGTGCCAGAAACGGTTTGGGAAAACGTGCAAGGCCTAAAGCAGCATCGGGAAAAAGCAAACGTTCTTTGTCGGGGAGATGTATTTACCCCCAACTTGATTGATTCGTTTGCTCATGCCGTCACTGAAAAATGGCGTTTGGAAATGGAGCATCGCATCATTCCTCGTTTCGTGCAGGAGATTCGAGCCATGCGCAGGATGCACGACGGAGGAAACCCCCTGGATGAGAGTCGTTGGCGGTGCATTGATGAATTGAGAAGATCCCTCATGGTGGACGAGCCGGAGCATAGTTGCGTCGTGGGCCAAATCTTGAATGCCTTTGCCGAAGGGGCCTACGAGGACGCTTCCCGTTTGCAACTGCATCTTTATGAAGCTATGGAGGACTTGCGTAGCGCCTATCGAAGATACCGAAACAATCTGCTGCAGTAATAAAAAACGGGAGCTCAAGAATCAAGGGTCCTATAAGAGTGATCTTATAGGACCCTTGATTCTTAAGCAGGGGTTCTATGGGCGAGGTCCTCTACGGGCAAGCAACAAGGAAGCGTCGAGGATTTCTTCGAGCCTTTGGGCCACCTTTGGAGCTTGGTAGGCCGTAACGGAAGGGGCCGAGGCGGCTTGAAGAGCTGCGCGTTTGGGGGCCTCCATCTGAAAAAAGTGCACCAAAGATTCGCTCAGTGCGCCAGAATCCTTGGGGGGGAGCAAAAAGCCATTGTCCCCATCCCTTAGGTACTCTTGAATCCCCCCGATGCGACTGGCAAGCACTGGAGTACCACAAGCCAAGGCCTCCACCCCCACCATGCCCAAGGATTCTTCAAGGTGGGTCGGAAAAAGAAAGACCTCAAGGCTTCGGTAAAACGCCGCCATCTGATGATGAGGCAAGGCGCCCAAAAAAACAACCCGGCCCTGAAGCCCCAAGGCTTCGCTCTCCCGCCAAAGGGCCGGCGCATCGACCCCGGTGCCCACAATGGCAAGCCCTGCATCTTCCAACCCCCTCTGAGAAACAGCTGCAGCAAAGGCCTGAAGGCAAGTGCGCCAGCCCTTACCCTCCACCAATCGGCCGGCGAACCCCACCCAGGGACGAGCAGGATCCAAGGCATTGAGGCGGGGGCCCTTGGGGGAAAACACTTCAGGGTCATATCCGCCAGGCGGGCAGACCCAAACGCGCTCTGGAGGGAGGGGGTAGCGCTGGAGCAACTTCTCCCGGAAAAACCGTGAGGGAACCACAATGCTGTGGCTTCGGGCCAAAAGGGCGGCCGTCGCGGGGCCCATGAGTTTTTTGGAGAGGCTGTCCCCAAAAACATCGCTGCCGTGAACGTGGGTAACCAGGGCCGTATGATTCAGCGGCAGGCGGCGCATGGCCGGAGCCGCAAGGTAGGGATAATGAACGTTGACGATATCGTAGGCTCCGGACCGCAAAGGTTCTTTCGATGCCCAAAGGGATCGGTAAAAACGGAAAAGATGGCCCATCTTTTGAATTCGCGAGCCTTCCCGGAGAAACGCCAGGCGATCAACGCAGTGGCCTTGGGACTGATAAAGCTGCGCCACAGCGGCCACAAACGTTCCGTAGTTGGGGTGATCGGCGGTGGGATAAATGGTGGTGATGAGCAGGAGGTTCACTAGGAGGCCTTTCCTCTAAACAAGGCGAGGGGAGAAAACTGCGGATCGCTGGGGCGGCCATAGGGCAGGCGTCGGGATCCAGGCTGATGTCGGGGCGAGGAGAAACCCCAGAAGGGGCTTTAGCGGGACTTTGGCAGCAAAATTCCTTGGATGTGTTCTTTAAGCGTTGCAAGGGAGAGCGCTGGAGAATATACGGCGTGAACAAAGCAAACTAAAAGCTCCTATCGTATGGCCCCAAAAATGAGAGGGCCCGAGGGCTTTCCCGTGGGGGACCTTGCCCTAGCATCGTTCCATGAGGGAGAATTTAGGGCCCTTTGCTTGGGGGGGATGATTCGCAGGGGCTAGTCTTTAAAATGAGCCAAGGGTCATTAATTAAAAGAGGTAGCGCTTCTCCAGTTCCCCGTAGCGGATTTTGCCAAAGGCGGTGCGCTCAAACTCAGGAATCACCTTGGCTTGAAATAAGCTGCGATGAAGGTTAAGCCATTGGGAGAGGCAAAGGGCAATGTCGCATTCGGGGTCTTTCGTGGTGAGGATTAAGAGGCAGTCGTCTTTGCCGATGCAGACGGCGGGCACCCCCAGTCGCTGACTCAACAGTTCCTGGCATTCATCAAGGCCAATGCGGTTGCCCAGCATTTTGATGAAGCGGCTCTTTCGGCCCAAAATGAAATAACGGCCGTCTTCGTCACGTAGGGCCAAATCTCCCGTGGCGTAGGTGCCTTGAAAGTCATCGCCGCGCATGAGATCCTCGGCGCATCGCGCATAGCCAAGGGTTACGTTGCGACCCGTGACAATAAGCTCTCCTTGGCGGTGGGGCTCGAGGATGAGCGTTCCTTTTTCATCCTGCAAGGATAAATGAACGCCGGGAATGGCCCGGCCAATGCTGCCCGGGGCAGTGAGGGCCTCCTCGGGGGGGAGGAGGGAACAGCGGGCAGCGGTCTCTGTCGTGCCATAGGTGGCGATGAAGCGCCAGCCTTTTTTTTGGGCGAGGGCCGCAAAGGATTTGAAATGACGCTCCTTCATTTTTCCGCCGCCTTGGGCAAAGCACGTCAGGTGAGGCAGCTCCATGCGCTCGATGTGAAGGCGCAGGAGAAGCTCAAAGGAGAAAGGGACTCCAGTGAAATTGGTGCCGCGCTCTTTTTTGACAAAGTCCCAAAAGCCCTGCTCCATAAGGTTCTGCTCGGTGAGGAGTACGCAGGCGCCGCAAACTAAATGGGACAGCAGCACGTTAAGGCCCATGACGTAGTGAATGGGCAGGCTCACGATGCCGCGCTCCATCTTTGGCCAACCAAAAGCCTCACGTACGTTTTGGGCGTTGATTTCAAGGGTGCCCTTGCCAAAACGCACAAGCTTTGCGCTGCCTGTGGAGCCGGAGGTAGAGAGCAAAAAGGCCAACTCTTTGAATAAGGGAGGCGACTTGAACCCGGTATCGAGGAGCGCACAACCCCATCCTCGCCAAAGCACCGGGTAGCAAAGAGCTTCGACCGCCTTATCAGTCGCCAAAATCCGGCAGGGGCGGTAGGTCTTGATGAGGGTCTGCAAAAGCCCCTCGTCAATAGTCGGGGAAAGCAAAAGAGGAACGCAGTCCAACGAAAAAAGACTCAAAAAAAGGGAAACAAGGCCCGTTTGGTTGCCCCCTAGCACAAATACCAAAGAGCGAGGCGACACATAAGGAGAGAGAGTCGAGGGGAGGGCCGCCAAGTCCCCGTAGGTGATGCTCGTTCCGTGGGCATCCAAAAGGGCCAGATCCTCGGGCGGCCATCGGTCAAAATCTAAAAACATGAAGCCTCCTATTTGACGCTGCCGCCATCCACATCGAGAATCTGTCCTGTGACGAAGGCGGCGGCGGGGCTGGCAAAATAAAGACAGGCACCGGCGATATCCTCAGGAGACGCCATACGGCCCATGGGAATCCGCTCTATGCGCTCCCTCAGCCGCTCCTGATCCGCCCCTTCCAGCATATGGGTTTGGGTGAGCCCCGGCGCCACGGCGTTGACCCGGATGCCTTTTGGGGCCAATTCCTTAGCGGCAGTTTTCGTCACGGCTTCCAAGGCCCCTTTGGTGGCCCCGTAGACCAGTTGTCCGGGATTGCCGAAGCGGCCCACCGTGGAGGTGATGTTGATGATGCTGCCGCTGCCTTTTCGCTCCATCAGTCGCGCCGCCAAGCTGATCAGTTCAATGGGCGCCAGAAGATTCACCGACAGCATCTCTTCGGTGTGCTCCCGGGAAATCAACCCCAATAATTCGTTGTATTCCACGCCAGCGTTGTTGACCAGGACGTCCAGGCCGTTTCCAGCCCGCTTGATGGTCCAAAGGGCCTCGCGGATCGCTTGGGCGTCCTGAAGATCAAAGGGCAGGGGAATAAAGCTCGGGTGCCCCTTCGTCCACGCCAGGGAGGCAAGGCTTCGGGCATTGCAGTACACGAGAGCCCCGGAAGCGGCAAAGGCTTGGGCAATAGCCTTGCCGATGCCCCCGCCCGTGCCTGTGACCAGGCAGATGAGATCCTTTAAGGGCCCATTTTCTGAAGAATTCATCACCGACTCCTTTCAAATAAACCAAACGGCAAAAAGTAAAAAGAACAAAAGCATCCTCCCAAAGCATCAAGGCTTCGGGGGGATTTTGCCCACGCATCGGGCCGGAACGCCGAACACCCGGTCGCCGGGCGCGACATCATGAAGAACGATAGAGCCTGCACCGATGTAAGCATCATCGCCGACGTTCAACCCCTCGAGCACCACGGCGTGGCTGCCCACATAGACTCGTTTTCCCAAGGTCGCGGTGGTGGTGTTGGCAAAACCCGTCAAGGTGCAATAATCTCCGATCACTGCGTCAAAGGAAATGGTGGCCCCCATGACGGTGACGAAGTCGCCGAAGGCCGCCCCCGAGTCGATCACATGAGGGGTAAAGATGATGCACCCTTCTCCGAAGGTGACGTGGTCCCCCAAATCCACTTCCGGACCCAAAAGCGTTTCAAAATGCACTCCTTTGGCCTTCATGATCTTGGCGAGCACTTCTTTTAAGCGGGGATCGGAAACCCCCAAGACAAAATGATCGCCTTCTTGAGGCTGGTAGTCCTTGATGGAGTCGATCCAGGGGACTTCTAGGGAGAGGCCGTCCAAACAATGGGGATTGTCATCGAGGACCCCTTTGATGGTCCAAACAGGGTTCAGGCGATTGATTTTTCGAAGTTTGGCGATGATTTTGCGGGCCATGCCGCCGCCGCCGACGATGATAAGATCTTTCATAGGGTTTCGTGCTCCATAATAATTTGCAGGCTCTCATCAGCAGATTGAGCCCAAGCCCAGGCCTGCGCTGCCGTTTCGGCTTGGACAATGATGTGTCCGAGGCGATCGTGGGATGATTTGAGCTCACCGATGAGGTGATTTTCCGGGAGGTTGATGTGAACGTCCAGCACCCCGGGCAGAGTTTGAACTTCGCCGAGGTTTTGCACGCGTTTATAGCGTCCGGGCCCTCGGTGGATATAGCGGATGCAAGCCGCCCGGGGCACACTCTCGGGCAGTACGGGGTGTTCTCCCAGGGCCTCGCGGATGGTGAGTTCGGTCATATTGATGCCCGTAGAGAGGGGCACCAGATGCGTGGCGATAAAGTCGCCCCCCATGCGCGGGCCCACTTCCACGAGCTTGGGCCCTTCTTTTGTGAGAATAATCTCCACATGAGCAGCGCCCGTGGTCAGATTCAGCGCCCGGCAAGAGGCCTTGGCCAACGTGCGGATGGCCTCTTGGTCGGCCGGGGCAAGGGAGGAGGGCTGTACGTGGCAGGTTTCCACAAAATGCGGATAGCCCGTAGTGGTTTTGTCCGTGATGGCTAAAACATGCGGCTCGCCGGATAAAATCAGGATCTCCACGCTGACCTCGGGGCCTTCCATGAACTCCTCGATCAGCACCTCGCCGGTCCGGGCGAAGGTGGCGCTGTAGGCTAGGGCTTGCGGCCACTGCTCCTGGCTCCGGATCAGGACCACGCCTCGGCTGCCCGAGGAATCCACCGGCTTGATAATGCAGGGGAGGGGAAGGTCCCGCACCATTTCAAGGGCAGGGGTTCGTCCGTTTACCAGAACGTACCAAGGATGCGAGAGGCCGGCTTTTTCCAAAGCGCGGATCATGTCCAGCTTGTTGGTGGAGACGCAGGCCGCTTCGTAAGAGATGGAGCATAAATTCAGGGCCTCACTGGCGTAGGCCACCGAGCGCATGGGCCAATCGGTGCAAAGCGTCATGATGCCCGTCGCCTGGAAGGATCGTGCACAAGCAAGGACCGCTTCTGGATTGTTGGTGGAGGCCAAAAAAAACCGATCCGCAAGATAGCGCCCTCGACAATGGGGATCATAATCCAAAACCGCAGTGGGAATGCCGAGGGCCCGGGCCTCTAAGATGGCAGGAATTTGTAAAATGGAACCGCCTAGGATCAAAAGGCGAGGTTCCATTGTGGAAGAATTAGTCATTATTGATGTCCTTTCGGCGCAGTACGGAAGTAATGGTCTTTAAAATGATTTTGAGGTCTAGCCTAAAGCTGAGGGAATCCACATAAAGAGCATCCAACCGAAATTTTTCTTCCGCGGAGATCGCGTTTCGGTGATAGGCTTGACTGTAGCCCGTGATGCCAGGCCGAACGCGCAGGCGTTTTTTCTTTACAGCAGAGTAGGCGGCATAGTCGGCGGTAGCAAGGGTCGGGCGCGGGCCCACGAGGCTCATATCCCCTTTTAAAACATTGAGGAGCTGGGGCACTTCATCTAAGGAGGTCCGCCGAAGCACGCGACCTGAACGGGTCACCCGGGGGTCTTGGTTGGACGCTAAGGTCGATCCGTCAGCCGCTCGTAGGTCCGGCGCCTTCGGCGACATGGTGCGCAGCTTTAAAATATCAAAGGGTTTTCCATAACGCCCCCGCCTTTTTTGGACAAAAAAGATCGGGCCGCGATCCTCGAAATAAATGAACGGAGCGCAAGCCAGTAAAATGAGTGCCAACAAGGGCAAAAATATGAGTGATATTAGTACATCCAAAAGTCGTTTGCCAAATCGTTGATACATGATTGAATCCCCTTAGTAAGCATCAGATACCTGCTGTGCAATCCCCTAAATTCTAGCCGTTTTCATGGGGTTTCGCAAGATGGTGCAGGGCAGGCAGCTCCAAGGCTCCTAAGCAAGGAGATTCCCCTAGACCTTGGGAGAAAACTTCAAAAAAGAGGGGATTTGCGGGAGGACCCATTCCAAAAGAGCTTCAGGGCTTCGTCAGGGTTTGGACGCACCGGCAATT
Organism: Clostridiaceae bacterium JG1575; assembly: GCA_002838815.1. GTDB lineage: Bacteria > Bacillota > Clostridia > Clostridiales > Clostridiaceae > JG1575. The sequence continues at coordinate 50,387 of LQGW01000034.1, forward strand.
GGCGCTATAATAGGGAAAGAGCACGGCGGTCCTGTTGGAAATTACGCTGGTGCAAAGGAGCCGTCTCGTCTTGAAGCTTTTGATGATTACGTCAATTTTCCCCACCAAAGAGCATCCCGATTACGGGACGTTTGTGGAGAGTATCTATAAAATCTACCTGGATCTTGGCTACGAAGTGGAGCTGGTTGCCTTTATGCGCGAGGGATCCAAACGGCAAAAATGGGCCAATTTAATGCACTTTTTTCGTTCCATCTTAAAAGCCCGTAAAAAAGCCGCACAAGGAGCCTATGATGCGGTGAATGTTCACTATCCTTATACGGGGGCGCTGCCTCTTTGGCTTTTTCCCATGCCCCAAACGGTACCTCTTATCACCCACGTTCACGGAACGGATGTTTTTTACAACAGTCTTTCCAAAAAACTGATGGCCCCGGCTACGGCGGCTCTGCTGAAAAGAAGCGATCGCATTTTTGCTCCCTCGGACTTTTTTAAGAAAAAGGTCGCTGAAAAATTTCGGCTCCCGCTGGACCGGATTGTCTCTTGCCCCCCCGGGGGGTTTGATCCGGAAATTTTTCATCCTAAAGGGAATCGTCTTCCGGCGCTTTCCCCGGCGAGGCATTGGATCGGCTTTGCCGGACGCCTTGTGGAGGGCAAGGGTTGGCGCGTTCTTTTAGAGGCGTATGCGTTTGCTCTGTCGGATGCGTCTTTGGCGAATACCTCGTTGGCCTTGGTGGGCAGCGGCCCCGATGAAAAGGCCGTGGTGCAGACCATCCGCCGCCTGGGTCTTGAAGATCGCGTTGTTTTCCTCGGGGTGATGCGCCACGAAGAAATGGGGGATTACTTTCGCTCCCTGGACCTATTCTGCTTTCCGACGCTGTTGGAAGAATCCTTGGGCATGGTGGGCATGGAGGCCTTGGCTTCCGGTACGCCCGTGGTGGGCAGCGCCATCGGCGGCGTGAAGGAATATATGAAGGATGGGATCAATGGGTACGCGGTGGCCCCTGGGGGAGTCGCTGAACTTCAAGCGGCGTTGCAACGCTTTTACCATCTGAGTCCTGAAAAAAGGCGGGACATGGAACAAAAAGCACACCAAAGCGTCGCGGCGTATGAGGCCTCCGCCGTGGCCCAAACCTTAGCGCAGACCTTTGAAAAAGGCGGCGCCCCAAACGCAAAACTGCCCTTGAACTAAAGCGGCTTCTCAAATAACGCGGCGCCTGTCGGAAGATCCAATGGCCTCTCCAAGAGGTTTTTGGGTCTTCTTTTGGTTGACGAAGAAGAGAAAGTCCTTGTGTTATAATCGAGGGGAAAAGGATAAAAAAGCATGGTCGTGGCAAGGAGAGCAGCACATGAGGAACATTCGGACATACCTTGAGGATAATCGATGGGAGGCGACCCTTTTTATTGGGCTGCTTTCATTGTTTTTTCTCGATCTTATTTGGGGGGATTTCCCCGTTTCCACGGGATACAATCTGTTGCTATTTCTGTTCCTCCTCTGGTTTAGTCTAAGACGGCTGAAGGCTCGCCTTGGACTGCTTTTTTTCAGTGCCTCGGTCTTCTTTTTTTTGGCCGCCCGGCCCCTTATGGATGTTTTAACCAATTTTCGCATGCATGTCCCCTTCAACTATCACTTTCCCGCCGCCCATCGGGCGAACCTGATGATTTCTTGTTCTATGTTGGCGCTGATTATGGGTCAGATGCTTTATGAGTGGTATTTCGGTGAAGGAAAAACAGCCCATGGGGCCCCTTGGCCCAAGGAGGGCGTGAGGCGCTGGATGGCGCCGGCTGCTTGGGGGCTGTTCGGCTTGAGTCTTCTGGCCCTTTGGACTACCTCTTTGGAGCGAGTGGCGTTTCGAAGATCGCACAGCTATACGGCCTTGTATGCGGCGTTTCGCTCCCAGCTGCCTTTTGTGATTTTGGGCCTTTCGGCCCTTTGCGTGGGCTTTTTCCTGGTTGTGCTTTGCACGAGCAAAAGCCGGAAAGCCTTTTATTGGGCTTTGGGCCTTTATACCGCATCCACCGGAATCGTCCTTTTTGCCGGGGTGCGCGCCAATTTCATCAAAAGCTTGATGGTGGCCCTTTTTCTTTGGGTTGGCCGCGATGTTTTGAAGCGGAAGCTCTCTTGGAAGGATCAGGGGCGCCTCTTGCTGGCGTTTTTAGTGGTTGCCAGCCTTTTGGTGGGGATCCTCACTGTTGTGGGCAACAGCCGCAACGAACTCAAGCGACGTGGGCAGTTTTCCCTGCCGGTGCAGTTTTTCTACGATCAAAGCATCAGTTACATCGCTTTGACCCGCGGGCAGGAAATGAAAGCGGCCCCCCTTAGTGCGTCGCCAAAGCACTATACCTTCGGGCCCTTCATCGATACCTTGACGAGGAAAAAAGCCCTGGGCGCCTATTCCTTGGACTATGTGAAGCAGGGCAACAGCTTTGCCGCCGACATTGCCTATTATCTTTACGGGGAGAATGCCCTCAAAGGGGTCGGTCTGGGTTCCTCCTATATTATTGAAACTTACCTTGATTTTGGGTACGTAGGGCTCGGATGCTACAGCCTGCTGTTGGGGGGGCTTTTGGCGTCGCTTTCCGCCATCAGATGGCGCAATTACTTTTTGGATGCTGTGAAGTTACGAATTTTGCTGGAGATCTTCTATATTCCGCGCGCTCCGGCAACACAGATGATTCTAAACCTCGCCATGCCGCAATTTCTTCTTCCCATTGGCGGTCTTTGGTTGTTCGGGATGCTGTTGCATCGACTTCGCCCCCAAGGCCCAAAGCGGCTTAAGGGGCTTTGTGCCAAGGAGGGCTTATGAAAAAAGGACTTCGCGGGTTGTTTTTGGTGTTGGTCGTTTTGCCCAGCCTGCTTTTTATCCGAGATGCCAGAGATCACCGCATGAATCTACGGGAGGTAAAGGGCCGCCGCGATCGCTACGCTCTTTTGACGCGCATTCCCTACACCATGGCGCCCATACTCAGCAAAGATCGCTTGCTGGGGCTTTCCATGACCGATCCTTACCTATACGAATTTGAATACCTCCATGGCGTACAGATGCCCGGCAGGGTCTTCGTCGGAGGCAAGGAGAAACTCTGGCGTCGCGTGGGGGACCGACTGCAAATCGCCTTTCAAAAAGAGGGGATGCTGGTGAGCACCCTACACCTGGTGGAAGTGGATTTAAGGGAAAAAACCGTTCGGCCCCTCATGGACCCGTTAGAGGTGGAGGGGCGTCTTTCTCAAAACGCCTGCGCAGCCAAAGAGGGGCTCTATCTTTGCGGAAAAAACAAAGAAGGCCTTGTCAGTGCCTGGCGTTGCGAGGATCAGGGCGTAACGGCTCTGAGCCTGCCCGAGTGGATGCAAGGGGGCGTAGCGCCGCATTTTCAGGCGGGCGCCAGCAATCTGTATGGCCTGCCATGGCTGACGAAGTCAGGGGGCGAAACGTCGCGGACTGTGGCGCTTTCGGAGCACCCGGTGCAAGAGACTGAAGGCCCCTTGCCGGGCTTTCTTGAATCGGAGGCTGGCCGGGCGCTGTTAAAAGAATCCAAAGATCTTCGATGCATCCTTTGGGGGGATGTTCTCGTACGGGTGCAAGGAGCCGTCGCTGATCCTGCGGATCCCACCGACGTCCGGGTCCGATCCCAAGCCGACCTTCAGAGGCAAAATCAGCGAGGGGGCCTGGAGCATTCGTTCTCGCTGGAGTATGTTCAAATCCCCTCCCTGCGCCCCCTCAAAAAAGAAACCCCCCTTCGCTACCATCTATTCGGCGTGCGAGGCGAAGAGGAGGGCCTGCCGGTTTTTTGGCCGCAAGAAGCGGCGTATCAGGCTACAAAAACCGTTCGATCCTTCTATGCCAACGCCCTGGCCAAAGAAGAGAAGACCCTTCGTGATGGTGTCGGCTATAGAACCAGCACTGCCTTTCTTCAAACCCCCACCGCATGGGTCCTGGCGCTGACGCAGCTTTTGTTTCTCATGGCCGCTGGGCGCATACTCAAAAAAAAGGAGGATTCAAAGGAATGAATGGTCAACCATCCAATGGAAGAGCTCCTTTACCGCCGGCGCCGCAAAGGGTCCCTCGAGGTCGGCGCGTTGGCCGGTTTCTTGACGGGCTGCTCTTTGATCTTCAGACGGTCTTTCTAAACGAGGAGCAGCCCGTAGACTCTATGCACCACATTCTTTCGGCTCTTTTGGTGCTCTGGGCGGTCAACCCTGAATCCATCTACTATCGCTGGAGCCTTTGGGCGGTCCTCATGGGGATCTGGTTGCTTTTCGCTCTTTACCAAACAAAGGGACGGATCCTTTTTCGCTTTTTGAAAAGCGGGGCATGGTTTTTAGCTCTTTGGCCGGCGTATACGCTTTGCGTTCGCTTTTTTCTTCAGGGCACCATCCATCGAAAATACCTAGCGATTGCTGGAACGCTATTGATTGGCTCATATTATCTGCTAGAGAAAAAATACAAAGCATTCAAGGTCCTCGCCTTTGTAGGCGTTTTTTGGATGAGTCTTGTGGCCCTGACTACGAGTCTGACCTATCTTAGTTTGCCCAACATCGCGCGGGAGCTTGCCCCCGGGCGGGGTCAGGGAAACCTCCAGGCCAGCGCCCTATTGGGGAATTTTCAAGCGGTCTATTCTGCCTTGCCGCTGCTGGTGGCGCTTTTGGGCGCGGGCGCTCTTGCCGCAGGGAAGGGCCCCCGTTGGGTTTTATGGGGACTTGCCCTGGGGCAAATCCTCTTTGTGGCCTTTTCTCGCTACGACATCGCCGTGCTGCTTTTGATCGTAGTCGTCTTGGCGTTTTTGGGGGTGGGGCTTTGGCAACGAAGACACCCGCTTCGCCAAGAGAGAACGGCCCGGGCCCCCATGGTGCTTCAAGCCGGTGCCCTTATGGCGATCGCTCTAGCCCTCATTGCTTCGCGTCCCACGATCCTGCAGGCCATCCGGCGGATGGATTTAGGGCTTTTGTCCTTTGGGGGCAAACTCTTTTCGCGCATTTGGGTCTATCTTCGCTCCTTGATGCTGTATTTTCAGTATCCACTTTTGGGCTTTTCTCAAAAGGTGCGTCCTAATGGGCTGCTCTTGGGGAAACACTCAGAGTTCTTGGATCTGTTGGCCGAATACGGCATCATAGGCTTTGGCGTGTTCCTCCTCTCGTGGTTTGGCGTGCTGTATTTCATCGGCAAGCATTTGAGCGATAAAGAAAGAGGATTTTACCATCTGGCGCTGTGGTTGTTCCACGTCGTGTTTTTGGTGAACCCCGTCTGGGAAGTGTCCTCCGTGATGGTTTTGACGGTGATTGTCCCCGGCGTGCTCATGACGATTGATTCAGAGGGAGGAAGAAGCAAAAGATGAGTGCCAAGGTACCCCCGCTGCCCATGAAGAAAAACTCCTCTAAAAAAACCGTGGCGGCCTTGATGCTCGTCACCGCGGGCACCAAGATTTTTGGCTTTGCACGGGAACTGATCATGAGCCGCCTCTACGGCGTCGGCGAAATCACCGAGGCCTTTCGCATCGCCCAAACGATTCCCATGCTCTTGCTGCTGATTGCGGGCACGGGGATCTCTACAGGGTTTATCCCCGTCTACACCCGAATCCAAAAGGAGAACGGCGAAGAAAAGGCCGACCGGTTCCTCGCAAACCTTATGAACCTTCTCGTGGTGGGGAGCCTGATTTTTTGCCTTTTGGTGACGCTATTTCCTGGGGTCTTCGTCAAGCTCTTTGCCGGAGGCTTCACCGGCGCCAAGTATGAACTGACGGTGCTTTTTACCCGCATCGCCGTTTGGGGGGCCGTGTTTAACATCGCCACCTACCTTTTGGCTCCCTATCTGCAAGTTCACGGACGCTTTTTGCCCCCGGCCCTCATGGTGGTGCCGGGAAATCTTGTCTTCATCCTTTGCTTTTTTCTCGGGCGCCGAACGACGCCGGTTCTTGTGGGCGCCAGCATTCTTTTGGCCATTGTGGTGCAGCTTTTATGGATTGTCCCCTTTGCGCGTCGCGCCGGCTTTCGCTGGTCGGCGGTGTTTGCGCCCAAAGACCCTAGCTTTACGCGCTTCGTTGCTCTGGCGGCCCCGGTAATCTTGGGGGTGGCGGTGAACCAGATCAACGTCATGGTGGATAAAAACATCGCTTCCCAACTGAGTTTTTCGGGGGTCTCCATTTTGGATTACGCGTTCCGTATGACCAGTTTTGTCCAAGCCATCTTCATTTACCCGGTCTCTGCGGTCTTTTTCCCACAGATGGCAAGCTTTGTTGTGGAACGAAACTATAAAGAGGCCGGACGCATTACGGAAAATTCCTTGGTGCTGTTGCTGCTGGTCGTGCTGCCTTGCATGGCGGGACTGATGGTGCTGGCCGAGCCCATCATCACCCTGGTGCTGGGGGGCGGAAAATTTGATCGATATGCCGTAGTCACCACAAGCCAGGCGATGTTTTGGTATGCTGCAGGCCTTTTTTGGCTGGCATGGCGCGACATCTTGGTGCGCATTTTTTACGCCATGGGCAATACCGTGCGGCCCACGGTCAACGCCGTTATCGGCGTGACGGTGAACATCACCTTGAACCTGTTGCTTTCAAGATGGTTTGGGCTCAACGGACTGCCCATGGCCACCTCCGTGGCGGCCTTGGTCAGTTGTCTTTTAATGGCTCGGGATTTTAAGCGGCAAAAGGAATTCTCTTTAAACGAGGGCCTCTTGCTCAACCGAGTCTTAAAAATCGGCGCTGCGGCTCTTTTCATGGCGTTGGTCGCCCGAAAAAGCTTCGATTATTTTCATGCAACCATGGCCTCGGCTTTGGCGTTACTTTTGGCGATTGCCTTCTCCAGCGCCGCTTACGCCCTTTGCATTTTTAGCTTCAGGATCCCCGAGGTTCAGTGGGCGCTTCAAAAACTCCGCAAACACCCTTCGAAGTCGGACGCCTCTTGATGCTCCATAGGACTCGATGCAAAGATTAGGATCCGTCGCTTCGGTTTTAGAGGCGCTGGGATCCTTGTCTTTGGGTCTTTTTTAGGAACGGAGCGTTCAGAACTTGTTCATCCATAAAGGCACATTCATGACCTATAATAGGAAAAGGGAAGAAGCTTAGACAAAAGAAAAAGCGCCTCCCTAAAAATCAGCCAATTCCCCAAGGAGGAAGCAATGAATCCCAAAGCGATTATTAAACTACAAAGCGGTGAAGACATCCACGTGGAGCTTTACCCGGACAAAGCGCCCAATACCGTAAAAAATTTCGTGAGCCTGGCCAAAAAAGGATTTTATGACGGCGTCATTTTTCATCGGGTGATCCCCAACTTTATGATTCAAGGCGGTGATCCCCACGGCACCGGCGTAGGCGGTCCCGGCTACAGCATCCGGGGCGAATTCTCCGGCAATGGATTCCGCAATGATTTAAAGCATGAGCGTGGCGTTCTCTCCATGGCTCGCTCCATGCAACCCAATTCGGCCGGTTCCCAGTTCTTCATCATGGTGGCGGACGCTCCGCATCTTGATGGGCAATATGCCGCTTTTGGCAAAGTCACCGAAGGCATGGCCGCCTGTGACGTCATTGTGGCAAGCCCCAGAAGTCAAATGGACAAGCCCCTCATGGATCAAGTCATCCAAAGCGTGGTTATTTTGGATGGGGACGATCTGGGCGAGCCCGAGGTACTGTAGTCATGGATGCTCAAAAAAGGAACCCGCGTCGGGTTCTTTTGACCCATGCACTGGACCCAATGGACTTGGCCAAGCTTGAGGTCCTGGGGCATGAAATTCTAGTGGTCAATGATGCGAACGGCGGGGCTACGTTGAAGGAGCTTTTGGAGGCCAAGGCCGCCCCCACGAAAAAGCCCTTGCCTTTGGAAAAAGTGGTGATTTTCAATGGATATTCCGAGGCGGACTTGAAACAAGGCGTTTTAGCCATCCGTGAGAGCTTTCCCGTTCGCCCCATCATCGCTGCGGTGACGGATCATTCCTATCTTTGGAGCTTTGAATTTTTGCTCACCGAGCACCTCATTGCCGATCGGGACTGGAATCTTCGAAACGCCGCAGAGTATCAAAACAACCTGCAAAAAGAAAAGGCAGCCCGAGCCGATGGGGCGTCGGCCGCTTCATCCGTCGAGGGATAAAAACCGATAAAAACAGCAAAAGGGCCGTCGCCGGGCACATAGGATCCGGGGGAGGCCCCTTGGCTTTTTTGCGGCGAGCCCTCACAGCAAGATCATCGAAGGCGAAGCGGCGCTCAAGCCGTTATAGAGCGCTTGAGAACCCAAGACCGTTTCTCTTGCATAGAAAGCAGACAGCTGGGATTTTTATGCAATCGCTCCTTTAAAATTTCATGAATGGGAACTGCGGCCCGTTGAACTTTTTGAAGTTTGTATTTTCCAGGACCTTTAGAATCAAATTGCCAATCCGCGGGAAAAAACATGCAGGATTTTGTGGAAAACCCCTGGGTTATCCACAGAAAATGTGGACAACACCCCTCAAATGTGCATAACTTCGTGGATAAGCTGGGGAAAGCCTTGGGAAAGTCACGGTTTTCTGGGGACAACTCCCCTGGAATCGCTTCAAGGGGCCCTTTGGCAAGACGCTTCAATTTGTTAACAATCATTGAAATCGATCTTCGCCCAAGGCGGGTCTTGTTCGGTAGGTTGTACAATAAAACCAAAGAAAATGTAGGAGGCCAGCGCATGATTACAGTAATCAAACGAAATGGGAATCAGCAGCCCTTTGACGAACATAAGCTTCGGGTCAGTATTCTAAACGCCGCCCGCGATGCCGGGGTCCAAATGAGCGACAAGGAAACCAAATTGGTGGCCGAGGACGTGGAGCATTTGCTCAAAGCGCTTCGAGGCGAGGAGGCCGTGACCTCCTCCATCGAAATCCGCTCCTTGGTTCGCACCTCCCTTGTGAACTTTGGCTACTCTCAGGTCGCCGAGCTCTTTGAGCGTGGAAAGCTTGCCGATATTACGGACATCGAGCGCCACAGAAAGGCCTTGGAGGAGCATCGGAAGGCCTTGGAGACGTTAACCAACCAAAAGATCGTTGTGGTGAAGGAAAAAGACGCTCCCGACGAGGAGACGGACGATAAGACGCATCTGCATCAGTCCAAGAATCCCTGGTAAGCCCCACGGGGCGTCCGTAAAAAAGACCCCCCAAAATGCCCTCTGAAATAAGAAAGCAAGAGAAAACCAAGTAAAATCAATGCTTTTTTAAGGGCAAAGGGCAAACAGGTTGTCTGGAAAAACTGAATAACCGAGCGAAAAGGATGTTTCTATATGGGACATCCCTTTTCATTTGGCCGAGGGGGGCGGACAAAAAAGCTGCGAGATCAATCTCTGCTTTTTTGTCCAACTTTAAGTGGTCATAGCATTTCGGAGCTTTTTTTCTTAAAAATCTGGGGTAAAATCGCTGGACTGACTGGAGGCTTCTTGAATGAGGGCGTTGGTGATGCCAAGATCCATGGCGTACGCCACCACTTCGTCGTATTCCTCTTGCCTCAGGCGCTGGTGAAGGGGGGCGGGCAACAGTCGGTCCGAGGGCGGTGTGTATTGGTTCATGATTGAAAGGTAGATGTCGTCGCCAAAGGTTTTGTAGAGCCAGGCGAGAATCTTTTTGGAATCCTCGTTGCATTCGGGCAGTACTAGGTGGCGCACCACCAGGCCCGAGCGCAGTTCTTCGTTGTTAAAGCGGCAGGGGCCCACCTGGCGGAACATTTCCTGTAGGGCCTTTTGTGCCGTGGAGGGATAGTCGGGTGCGCCGGAGAAGCGCCCCGCAAGCTCTGGCGAAAGATATTTCATGTCCGGGAGGTAGATGTCGATGAGGCCGGCCAACTGCTGGAGGCTCTTTACAGTCTCATACCCTGAAGAGTTCCAGACCACCGGCAGATCCAGGCCCTGTTCTTTGGCCAGGCGCAGAGCTTTTGCAATGGGGCGTACGAAATGGGTGCCCGTGACGAGGTTGATGTTTTGGGCTCCCTTTTGAGCGAGATCGAAAAACAGATGGCAAAGTTCTTCTGGGGAGTAGCGCTGGCCCTTCATGGTGCGGCTGATGGCCTCATTTTGACAAAAAACGCAGCGCAGGGAGCATCCGGAGAAGAACACGGCGCCGGATCCGCCCAAATCACAAAGAAAAGGCTCCTCCCAGTGATGGAGCATGGTTTTCGCCACGATGGGGTCGCAAGGGGCAAGGCAAAAGCCGAGGGTTTTCTCGCGCTGCGCTCGGCAGGCTCTGGGACAATCTTCACAATAGGTCATGACATCCTCTTTTTTTGGGGCGTCCCACCCAGGGGCGCCATTTTGCCGGGGGTCGGTATGCTATACTGGATATGCTGGATCCGTGCCCCAAATCCTTCCCATTATAACGCATTGAGAACGAGGTGGAAATTTACGCACCCAGCCTAGGGGAGACCTGTCCATGACCGTCGAGAAAAAACGTCAATTCATTATCAAATTTCTCTATCTTTTGATCATCGGCGCCATCGTTTTTGTGGCTGCGAAATATGTGGTTCCGCTTTTTGCCCCCTTCATTGTGGGCTTAATCATCGCAAGTCTTGTGCGCGGAATCGTCAAGCCCATTCAGAAGCGGACCCGTTGGACCAAAAACCAAAACCGCATGTTGATGGTCGTCGTCTTGGCCTTGGTGTATTTTGTCATTGTCCTCTTGCTCGTCTTCACTGGAAGTAAGCTCGTGGAAGTGGTGCGGAATTTCTTCAATCATCTGCCCACCATGTACACCAAGGACATCCAACCCGCCATCAATAAAATAACCGTGGCTCTGACGCAGCGGTTTCCGGCCCTTCAGCCCGCGGCGGAGGCCAGTTATCAAAGCATCAACCAAACCCTCTTAGGTCTTGCGGAAAAAGCGTCCAATACGGTGCTCTCGCGCATTACGGGCGTCGCAGGGACTCTCACCGGCCTGATTTTGCGCTTGCTTTTTACCATCATTTCCTCCGTCTTTTTCACCATGGATTTGGACCGCATCGAAGACTTTTTAAAACGTCAAATGGGGGATCGCACCCTGCACATCTACGAGAACGTGATTTACAACATCGGGCACACCGCCTTTCGCTTCATTCGGGCGTATTTCATCATCATTCTCGTGACCTTCACCGAGCTCTCCGTGGGGTTTCATCTCATTAAGATCCCCAACGCCTTCATTCTCGCCCTGGCCATTGCGCTCATGGACGCGTTGCCCGTTGTGGGGACCGGTACCGTGATGGTGCCCTGGATTCTCTACCAGCTCGTCATGGGCAATTTCCCCTTGGCGCTGTCCTTGTTCATCCTGTACGTCATCATTTTTGTGGTGCGTCAAGCCATTGAACCCAAGGTGGTGGGTGATCAGATCGGTTTGCACCCCATCATCATTCTCATGTGTCTTTTCGTGGGGGTTCAGCTTTTCGGCATTGTCGGTATGTTCGTTCTGCCGTTGGCCATCACCATCTTTAAAAAACTCAACGACGACAAGATCATCAACGTGCTCAAATAAAGAGTCCCCGCCACAAAAGGGGATCGGGCCGCTCTTTGGATCCCGTGCCAAAGGGCGGCGTTTTTTTTGCTGCGCCCGCATGGAGTATAATGACAAGGAAGAGAGGCGTTGGCCTTTTTTAGGAGGAATGCATGAAGTTATTTTTTTTCGATGTGGATGGAACGCTGTTGGATTACGGATCCGGGATCCGCACCCTCTCGGATGATTTATTGGGGGCGCTCTCCAAGATTCATCAGCAGGGGGATCGGTACTTCATCTGCACCGGGCGATCGCACGGCGCCTTGCCCCAAGTAATTCGCGCGTTGGGGGCCGATGGCTATTCTCTTTGCGCCGGCGCCTACGTTATGGTGGAGGGCAAAGAGGTCCGCAATGAATCTTTTCCCAAGCAGACCTTGCGCCTTATGTTGCGCCGTCTGGGCGCTTTGGATACGGTGATGTTCTTGGAGTGTGGGCTGAAGCTTTATACGAATCGCTTCGGCGATCCCCTCATGGAGGGGTATGCGCAGCACTTTGGCATGGATTTGGCACGGATTTTGCCGCTGGATCCCGAGGCGGACCTGAAGGTGAATAAAATTTCTGTGACGTTTTTCCATCGCGAGGATCTGTCGGCCATGGAGGATTTTTCCGATCATGGCATTACTGTTTTGATGCAGCCAGATCCCAACTCCTTTGATTTGACCTTGGCGCACTCCACGAAGCGTGACGGAATCAAAGCGGTGGAGGCCGCCTTGCAGGGGGAGTCCATCGAGGCCATCGTCGCCTTCGGGGACAACTACAACGACATTGAAATGCTGGAGTATGCGGATTTGGGCGTGGCCATGGGCAATGGGCCCGATGAACTTAAAGATGCCGCGGATGCTGTGGCCCGTCCGGTACAGGAGGATGGGGTTTATCATGCGCTTAAGGATTTGAAGCTGCTGCGATGAACCGGAGAAAACATTATCGAGGCCTCCCAGAGGCGCTGCAAGAGCGCTTTGGCGAAAAAATCATGAAAATCAGTCTGGATGCTGGCTTTTCTTGTCCCAATCGCGATGGGACCTTGGGCTTTGGGGGGTGCACCTTTTGCTCGAGCCGTGGCTCAGGCGATTTTGTGGCGGGGGGCAGTCCCTGCTTGGAGCAACAGTACGCTGCCGGCCGGGCCCTCTTACAAAAAAAGTGGGGGCGCCGTAAAACCATCGCCTATTTGCAGGCGTTTACCAACACCCACGCGCCCGTAGCGCAACTGAAAGCGGTTTACGATCGCGCCTTGGCCTTGGAGGGAGTGGTGGGCCTCGCCATTGCCACTCGCCCCGATTGCCTGGGGGAAGAGGTGTTGGATCTTTTGCAACGGGTGAATGAAAAAACGCATCTTTGGGTGGAGCTGGGCCTGCAAACCAGCAATGAGCAGAGCGCCCAAAGGATTCATCGGGGGTATCCCTTGGCCGTCTACGATGAGGCCATGAAAGCCCTGAAGCTACTGGGCATTGAGACGGTGACCCACGTAATCTTCGGGCTGCCCGGTGAAGGGGAAGCACAGATGCTGGCCACGGTGGACCACGTGGTCCGCAGCCAAAGCGACGGCATCAAGCTACAGCTTTTGCACATCTTAAAGGACACGCCCTTGGCCGAGGAATACGCGCAAGGGACCTTTCGCGCGCTGGCGCTGGAGGAATACGTGCATCTGGTGGTGGAGGCCCTGCGGCGCCTCCCGCCCCAAATGACGGTGCACCGGCTGACGGGGGATGCGCCACGCGCGGAACTGGTGGCGCCCCTATGGAGCCTTGAAAAATGGAAGGTGCTCAATGCCATCGATCGAACGCTTGACGTGAAGAACCTGTGGCAAGGAGATCAGAGGATGAACGAAAATGAAGAAACAAACCGTTGATGTATTAACCAGTCGCTTGGCGGTACAGCCGGGCGCACTGGAAGACAAAGCCGTGGTGGTGATCGACACCCTACGGGCCACCACCGTCATGGTGACGGCTCTCTCGTACGGTGCGAAAAAAATAATCCCCGTCGCCGAGGTGGAGGAGGCGTTTTCCCTGCGAGCGCAGGATCCCTCGCTTCTTTTGGGCGGGGAACGCCATGCGCTCTTCATTCCCGGGTTTGACTTTGGCAATTCGCCCTTGGAGTATACGAAAGTGCGGGTTAAGGATAAGACCCTCATCATGTCCACGTCCAATGGCACGCGGACCCTTTTAAGTGCTGCAGCTGGAGCACAGGTGTTCCTCGGAGCGCTGCGCAATGGCACCGCCGCCATGGCCAGAGCACTGGACACGGGGCGCGATGTGGTGCTTTTCAACGCCGGCACGGATGGCGCTCTCTCTTTGGATGACTTCATCACCGCCGGTGCGATGATTGCCGGCGCCCAGGGATCGATACAACTGACCGATGCCGCGCGCTTGGCCCGGATGCTCTATGAAGCGCACCCTGATTTGCGCTCTGCTCTTCAAGGCACACTGCATTATGAGCGGATGCGCGCCCTCAACTTGGAGGCGGATTTGGAGTTTTGCTTGCAAAAAGATCAAAGTTCCCTCGTTCCCGCCTTTTGGGGCGGAGAAATTCTCCCCTTACGATAAAGGAGCTGTTTTATGAATTCTTCTTGTACTGTGTATTTAAAACACGGCAACCACGCCGTACAAAAGGGCCATCCGTGGGTTTATACCGATGAGATCGACTCCTTTCAGGGCCATTATGAGAACGGCGATGTGGTTTCGGTCTTCACCGCAAAGGGTCAGGCGGTGGGGCAAGCGTTCATCAACGACCAAAGCCGCATCGCCCTGCGCCTTTTGACCCGAGAGTTGACGGAAACGGTGGATGAGGCTTTCTTCGCCCGGCGCCTTCGTTTGGCGGCGGCGTATCGGGCAGACGTTATGGCGGGGGAGAGCAGCTACCGCCTCGTGCATGGGGAGTCCGACGGATTGCCCGGGCTCACCGTGGATCGCTACGGCCCTTATTTCGTGCTGCAAAGCCTCTGTCTTGGCATGGATCGCTGGAAAAAGACCATCGTAGATCTTTTGATCCGAGACCATGGGGCCCTCGGGGTCTTGGAGCGCAGCGATGTGCGCGTGCGAGCCTTGGAGGGCATGGCGCAGACCAAGGGGTTTTTGAGTGACCCCTTTGATCCCTTAGTGGAGATTGAGGAAAACGGCGTGCGCTATCAGTGCGATCTGCTCGAGGGGCAAAAAACCGGGTTCTTCCTAGATCAAAAGGAAAACCGTCGCGCCATTCATCGCATCGTCCGCGGCAAACGGGTCCTCGATTGCTTTACCCACACGGGCTCCTTCGCCTTGAATGCCGCCAAAGCTGGAGCAGCCTCAGTGCTGGGCATTGATGTCTCAGCTTCGGCCGTGGCGCTTGCTCAAAAAAACGCCGCGCTCAATGGTCTTTCCGATACCGCGCGCTTTGAGACGCACAATGCCTTTGACGCCCTGACTCAGTGGGCCAAGGAAGGACAAACTTACGAGGTGGTGATTCTTGATCCCCCCGCCTTCACCAAATCCCGTGCGGCCACCTCAGGCGCCGTGCGCGGCTATCGGGACATCAATCTTCGCGGACTTCGCCTGTTGGCCCCAGGCGGGTATCTTGTCACCTGCTCTTGCTCCCACTTTATGAAGGAAGAGCTGTTCCGAAAAACCATCCTGGAGGCGGCTCAAGGCGCCAATCGGTTGTTGCGTCAGGTGGAATTTCGCACCCAGAGCCCGGACCACCCTATTTTGATGATGGCCCCGGAAACCTATTACTTGAAATTTTTCATCTTCCAGGTGCTTTAATTCTCGGGACAACAGATCATCACGGTCAAAAACACAGATCTTCCCGTATAATAATCCTAAGATCGCCCAAGGGAAATTCTCTTGGACGGCGGACCCATCAGGAGGGCTTGCCCCTCGCCTAAGGAGGAATGAAGATGTCTGAATCCACGGGAGTGACCCCCGAGATTTTGGATCAACTAACGAAAACTTGTCTTTGCAAACAAATCAAGCGAGCAAAAATAAAAAAACTCATCCGCGCCGGCGCCCGCTCCTTTGCGGAAATCCACGAAGCCACAGGGGCCGGCACCGGCGCTTGTCACGGCGCGCGCTGCATTCCCAAGGTGGAAGAGCTCATCGAACAATATGAAGAGGGGCTCTGGTCCTAACCCAGAGGGCTCCACGAAAAAAAGAGAAAGCCCTTCGGGACCCTTTGGGAAGAGGTGCTGTTTCGGAGGCTGCTTTTATGAGCCTCCGGGGCCTTGGAAGCCTCCCTTGCGTTGCTTCTCTTAGGGATGCTCAGGGTTTTTCTTGGAAGGTCCATCCATCCAGATCTTATTCAGCAAACACCCATGCGGGAATGGAAGGACCATAATGGACGGATACGGACCATTGCCCTTTGAAGGATCAGGAGGCACTGGATCCTTCAAAGGGGATTTCAGGGCCCCTTTTCTTTTGTCCCAAAGGGAGTTCCAGCCGAAAGGGATGGTACACCAAGGGAATCTGGCATCCAAAAGCACATCGCAAAGCAGGGCCGTCGTTTCGGCGACAATCCTCCCAATCAAAGCAGAACCCAAACGACGAGCCCACCGGTCAAGGCCAGGTCCAAGCCGTTACAAAGCCCTGACCGAAGGTCTGGCAGAAGGGGATGTCCTCATCCAGGATGAGCCTGTATTGATTTTGGCTTGGCTAAAAATCCCATTCACTTTAAATTGCAATTTGCAACAAAAACTTAGCCCAGATGTTTTCATTGACTTGCGCGGATCTTTTTTGTAGGATGAAGGCATACGAAACTGGAAAAATATGTAGATCAGGACAAGTAGTTTGCGCAGAGCATGTCAGAGAGGGAATGGTGGGTGAAAATTCCCATGCGGCGGCAAATGAATATCACCTGGGAGTAGGGCCCTTGAAACAAGTAGGGGGTCTCGCGATCAACGGCGTTAACGTGACGGGTATGTTGGTACCTTGGAAAAACAGGTGGTTTACGGAGTGTCTCCGTCCTTTTTTGGACGGGGTTTTTTTATTTTCCCGAAGGGTTTCGTGCATTAATCGAAGGAAGGTGAATCTTATGTATCAAAAGATCGATCCCAAGCGGTCCTTCACCGAAATGGAAAAGGACATCCGCTCTTTTTGGCGAGAGAACGGCATTGTGGAGAAAAACCTCAAGATGAATGAAGACGGTCCGGTGTTTTCCTTCTACGACGGCCCCCCGACCGCCAACGGAAAGCCACACGTGGGCCATGTGTTGACCCGAGTCATTAAGGATATCATTCCGCGCTACAAAAATATGCAAGGCTACCGCGTCCCACGAAAAGCCGGTTGGGACACCCACGGCTTGCCGGTGGAGCTGGAAGTGGAAAAGCTATTGGGCATTTCGGGAAAAGAGCAGATTGAAGCTTACGGCGTGGACCGCTTCACGGCTCTTTGCAAGGAATCGGTCTTCAAATACACCGAGATGTGGGAAGAGATGTCCGAGGCCATCGGTTACTGGGTGGATATGGAGCACCCCTACGTGACCTACAACAATTCCTACATCGAATCCGTCTGGTGGGCTCTAAAGCAGATGTACAATAAGGATCTTTTGTACAAAGGCTTCAAGGTCATGCCTTACTGCCCGCGCTGCGGCACCGGCTTATCCTCCCACGAAGTGGGGCAAGGCTATAAGGACGTCACCGATCGTACGGTTATCGCTCGCTTTCGAGTGTCGAGGGAAGCCCACCGCTATTTCCTGGCGTGGACGACCACCCCTTGGACTCTACCGAGCAACGTAGGCCTGGCCATCAACCGCAGCTACGATTATGCAGAGGTTCAAGTGGGCGAGGACACCTACATCCTCGCAGAAAGCCTCGTTCATTCGGTGCTGGGCGATACGCCCCATGAGCACCTTAGGACCTTCAAAGGCTCTGAGATCGAAGGGCTGCATTATGAGCAGCTTCTGCCCTTTGTCGTCCCCGAAGGGGATGCCTTCCGGGTGGTGCACGCCGATTACGTCACCCTTTCAGATGGAACCGGAATCGTCCATACCGCCCCTGCCTACGGCGAAGACGATTATCTCACGGCCCAACGCGAGGGACTGCCCATGCTCCACCTGGTGGATGCCCAGGGGCGTTTCGTGGATGAAGTCGTGCCTTTTGCTGGCCTCGACGTCAAAAAAGCGGACCCTAAAATCATCGACTATCTAAAAGAACACGGCCTGCTGTTCTCCAGCGCCAAATATACGCACGCCTACCCCCACTGCTGGCGTTGCGACACCCCGCTGCTTTACTACCCCAGAGACTCCTGGTTCATTCGCATGTCCGCCATGCGCGAGCGTCTGGTGGACAACTGCAACGCCACCTCTTGGTATCCCGACAACGTGCGCACCGGACGCATGGGCAAATTCCTCGAGGGCGTCATCGACTGGGCCCTTTCAAGAGACCGTTATTGGGGCACACCGCTGCCCATCTGGAACTGCGAGTGCACTCATCAAGAATGCATCGGCTCCATTGCGGAACTGAAGGAAAAGGGCATCGATGTTCCAGAGGACATCGAGCTGCACCGCCCCTCCATCGATGCGGTCCGCCTGCGTTGCCCCAAGTGCGGCAAGGAAATGACGCGCACCCAGGAGGTCATTGACGCCTGGTTTGACTCAGGCTCCATGCCCTTTGCGCAGCACCACTATCCTTTTGAAAATAAGGAAGCCTTTGAGGCCTCCTTCCCCGCGCAGTTCATCTCCGAAGCCGTAGACCAGACTCGCGGCTGGTTCTATACCTTATTGGCCATCTCCACGGTGCTCTGGGATCAAAGCCCCTACGAAAACTGCCTGGTCCTAGGACACGTCTTAGATAAAAACGGCATCAAAATGTCCAAGCACAAGGGCAATGTGGTGGACCCCATGGGCGTCATCGCGCAAGAAGGGGCCGATGCCGTGCGTTGGCACTTCTACACCGCCTCCGCCCCTTGGTTGCCCACGCGCTTTAGCCAAGAGCAGGTGGGGGAGACCCAAAGAAAGTTCCTCGGCACCCTTTGGAACGTCTACTCGTTCTACCTGCTTTATGCAGGAATGGACCAGTACAATCCCTTAACGGATCCCATGGAGCCTTCAGAGAACGTCATGGATCGCTGGATTCTCTCGCGGCTCAACACCTTGATCGGCGCGGTGGAAGAGGGCCTCGACCACTACGACATCACGGGAGCGGCTGCGGCGATTGAAACCTTCACCGATGAACTTTCCAACTGGTACGTGCGCCGCAACCGTTCGCGGTTTTGGTCCGATGAATTGACCAAGGACAAGCGCTGGGCCTACCAAACGCTTTACCGAGTGCTGACGACGCTCTCCAGTGTGGCCGCGCCCTTTGTTCCCTTTATGACCGAAGAGATCTATCAAAACCTCGTGGTCAACTTGGATCCCTCGGCGGTGGAATCGCTGCATTTGACCCAGTGGCCCAAGCAATCGCCGGAAGCCATTGATGAGGAATTGGAAGAGCGCATGGGCCTTGCCTATCGCATCGTTCGCCTGGGCCGTGCGGCCCGCAATCAGGCCGTGATCAAAAATCGCCAACCCTTGTCCACCCTGCTCATCTCCGTGAAGGATCTGCCCGAATATTACGGCGAGATCATCAAAGAGGAGCTCAACATCAAGGAGGTCCGCTTGGGCGCGGATCTGTCCCAATACGTGCTCTTTGAAATCAAGCCCAACCTCCCCGTACTGGGCAAAGCCTACGGTCGGCACATTCCCACCATCCGAAAGGCCATTGCCGCCGCCAATCAAATGGAGCTGGCTCAGTCGATTCTCTCCGGTCACGAAATGGTGGTTCCCCTGGGCGAAGACTCCTTGTCCCTGACCGGGGAGCATCTTTTGGTGACCATGCAGGGCAAGGAAGGGTTTGCCTTTGCGGGGGAAGGCGAATGGGGGGTCGTTTTGGACACCACCATCACGCCAGAGCTTAAAGAGGAAGGCTACGTTCGGGAAGTGCTCTCGAAGATTCAAAACCTACGTAAGGAATCGGGTCTTGAGGTCTTTGACCACATCCGCTTGAACCTGGGCGGCAATGAGATGCTCCAAGCGCTCTTAAGCCGTCATTTGGAGCTGATTCAAAAAGAAACCTTAGCCGATGAGGTGGCTTTTGAGGCCGATGCCAGTGCGCAAGAAGTCTCCATCAACGGAGAAAAGATCCGCCTCGCCTTGGAAAAAGCATAAAAAGCCGCCAGGGCTCTAAAAAAACCAGGCGCCTCGGGGGCGTAAAGCGTTGGATCCATCGCTTTGCGTGCCCGAGTTTTTTGTTTTTTTCCAGAAAGCGGCCAATGGGCGCCCCCTTTGGCGCGAATGGGCTAGAATAAGAGAAGAGAGGGGGAATGCGACATGAAACGACGCAACAAGAAGAGGGCATCATGAAGGAGGTTTTGCTGACGCTGATCATCGGGGGGCTGGGCGGAGCCCTCTTTCTTCGCCTGCGCGCCCCGGCCGGGGCCATGGTGGGGGCGATGCTCTTCACGGCGATTTATTCCGTGGGCTTTGGCCGGGCGGTCATGCCCCTAGAGGTTCGTTTTCTCACCCAAGTTGCGGCCGGGGCCTTTATCGGGGCCGCCGTGTCCTATCGGGATCTTTTGGCCGTTCGCCGGATTTTAGTGCCCGGCCTTTTGATGGTAACGCTGATGATCTCCTTGGACGTGGGCATGGGGTTTTTGATGAGCCGCTGGACGGGCTTGGATCCAGCCACCGCCCTCATGGCTTGCGCCCCCGGCGGCCTCATGGACATCTCCCTCATCGCCCAGGATGTGGGGGCGGATGCCTCCAAAGTCGCCCTCTTACAGCTGTTACGCCTCATGACCGTGCTTTCTGTTTTACCGCTGCTTTTTCAGGGGATCCACCGCCGGCAAAAATCCTCCCAGGGGACTCGGGAGGCCCTGCCCCTGGCACCCACAGAGCAAAAGAAGCTGAAAAACCTCTGGGCCCTCTCCCATCAGGAAAAAGCAAACACCGGCTGGACCTTATTGACGGCGGTCCTTTTCGGAGCCTTGGGGGCGTATGTGCGCCTCCCCGCCGGCACCTTGACCTTTGCCATGGCGGGCTGTGCGTTGTTACAGATCACCACGGGGCGAGGGCGCATGCCTTTGCCGCTGCGGCGCCTAGCCCAGATTCTGGCGGGGACCCTCATCGGCGTGCGCATGAGCTACAAAGATCTGTTGGCGCTGCGAGAGATCCTCTTGCCCGCCATGATGTTGCTCGTCGGACTGATCCTCATCAACCTCATCGTGGGGTATTTGCTTTATCGCATCACCTCGTTGGATCTTTTGACCTCGTTGATCTCCAGCGTTCCCGGTGGCGTTTCCGATATGGCGCTCATCGCAGGGGATTTGGGAGCGGACCCCAATAAGGTGGCCATTTTGCAGCTCTTTCGCTACGTTTTTGTGGTGGGCGCCTATCCGCTGCTCATCGTAGGGCTTTTGGCCTGAGCATTTTTCTGGTATTTTCGCTTCGAGTCTTGTACACTGAGGGGGAAATAGGAAGAAATCGGACCTGCGCCCCTTCCCAAAATCAAAAGGAGAACAAAAAATGAAGTTTGGAAAACGATGGATGGTTCCTGCCCTTTTATTGGGAAGCCTTCTTTGTGCTTGTACGCCGAATGCCCCCAAGGGAACCACCCCGAAGGAAACGACCTCCAGCTCAAAAGAGGCTTCATCCCTTAAAGGCAACCTGGTCATTTATTCGACCCATGCGGAAAAGCTCTTGGAAGCTGTGGCCAAAGGGTTTAACGAAAAGCACCCGGGCGTCAAGGTGGATTTCATCAATTTAAAGGGCGAGCTGGGCGACCGCGTGCGCTCCGAGGCCGCACATCCTCAATCGGACATCATGTACGGCGGGGCATCCTCCCTATTCATTGACCTGGCCGCTCAAAACCTTTTTGCCCCATCGACTCCGGAGTGGGCCGGCTCGCTACGGGCCGATCAAAAGGACGAAAAGGGCCTATGGTTTGCCGCAATGCAGACGCCCCTGACGATTTTCTACAACTCGGAAAAACTCAAAAAGGAAGAGGCGCCCAAAAGCTGGGCGGATCTGACGTCACCAAAGATGCAGGGCAAGATCGTCTCAAGGGATGCGCTCTCATCGTCTCAGCGCGCCATCATCGCAGCCCTATGGCAGATGCAGCAAAAGGCTGGTGGGGATGAGGCCGCAGTCGCTTTTTTGAAAAAGCTGGATCGCAACACCCTGCATTACTATGGCTCCGGCAGCCTACATTTCCAAGCCGTGGGCAAAGGGGAGGCCCCCGTCAGCTATGGGGTGCTCAGTGCGGTGCTCGACAACGTGCAGAAAAACAAGATGCCCTTGGAGATCGTCGCGCCCCAAGAAGGCATGATCGTTTTGACCGATTGCGTGGCTAAAATCAAGGGCGGCCCCAATCCGGAAAATGCAGAAGCCTTTATGCAGTATGTGGGCTCTTTGGCCGCTCAGACCATGCTCGCCAAAACCTTTGATCGCATGCCTACGTCCCAGGAAGCCATCACGGCCTCGGGCAAGAAATGGATGCAAGAGACCATCGAGGCGATGCCGGTGGATTGGCCGGCGGTCTCCAAAGAGGAAGACCATTGGCTGAATCGCTGGACCACGGAAATCCGCGATGCGGGCAAGGATAAAAAATAACCAAAGACCAGGAACAGATACACCCCGGGGCGCCTTGAAAAGGGCGCCCCTGGTGCAGAAAAAGGAAGAATGCCCATGGAAAAAAACACGGATTCAACCGGGAAGAGCGCCGGATCAAAAAAAGAACACTCTGGGGGCTTAATGCTTCAAGAGCTTTCAAAAACCTATGGGGCCCGAAGGGTTGTGGACCGGGTGACCCTTACGGTCGAAGCGGGCTCTTTGCACGCCATTTTAGGCCCCTCGGGCAGCGGAAAATCCACCCTGCTGCGCCTGATCGCCGGCATTGAGTCAACCAGTGGCGGGACGATCCGCCTCTTTGGCGAAGACATTACACGAAAAGCGGCCCGAGACCGCGGCGTCACCATGGTTTTTCAGCACTACTCCCTTTTCCCCAATTATTCGGTGCAAGAGAACATCGGCTACGGTCTGCGGGTGAAAAAGTGGCCCTCCCAAAAGGCCGCCCAAAAGATTGAGGAACTGCTGCACCTGGTGCGCCTGGAGCCCTTGGCCAAAGCTCGCCCCGATGAGCTCTCCGGCGGAGAAATGCAGCGGGTGGCCATCGCCAGAGCCTTGGCGGTGGATCCGTCGCTTTTGTTGATGGATGAGCCCTTATCCAACCTGGATGCGCATCTGCGGGGAGCGCTTCGGGAACAAATCCGCCGCATCCAGCGGGAAACCAACGTCACGGTGCTTCTGGTGACCCACGATCAGGAAGAAGCCTTGGAGATTGCCGACGCCATCAGCGTCATGAATGAGGGGAAGATTTTGCAAACCGGTGCTCCCGCGACGGTCTATTAACATCCGGCCAACCGCTTTGTGGCGAGCTTTATCGGCTCGCACAACGTTTTGGCGGCGCAAGAGGCGCATCGCTTGGGCCGCCCGGTTCCCGAGGGTCAAAGCCTCATATTGCCCCCAGAGGAGTTTAAACTTGGGGTGCCAGACGCCCTTTCGGGGCGCATCACCCGAGCGGCATTTTTGGGCAGCGTGTATCGCCTAAACGTCGAAGTTCAGGGGGTATCCTTGGAAGTTTTGGTGCCCGCCGCCAAAAGCTTACCGGCGCCCCGAGTGAATGAGCGTCTCTTTTTTGCCTTGCCGGACGATCCCTTGGTGGTGCCTGATGAACCGTTATAAGAGAACGAAGGGCAAAAAGATCGCGGCGGCTGCTTTTTTGGCCCTTCTTATGATTGGTTTTGTCGCCTACCCGCTGCTTCATTTGATTTGGAGCTCCTTTCAAGGGGCTCAGGGCGAGTGGACCCTCAGGAACTATCAAACGATTCTTCGCACCGATTCGACGCGCCGCGCCATAGGGAACACCCTTTGGCTGGGGGCGCTTTCGGTGCTAGGTACTGTGGCGCTGGGCACCTGGCTTGCCCTGGCCATGAATTACCTAAAATCTACAGGAGAGGGCGTTCGCCGAGTGCTGCGGGTGCTCTTCATGGCCCCTTTTTTAATCCCTGGGGTAATTCTTGTCCTCTCATTTTTGCAGCTGTTTGGCGAGGTGGGCTTTTTGTCCGCCTTGATTCGCCGCGCCACCCATGGGCTTTTTTCACCGGTTTTGCAGGGGCTGCCCGGCATCTTGTTCGTGCATGTTTTTACCCAATACGTTTATGCCTACATGAACGTCAGTTTGGCCCTGCGTTCCTTAGATGCCGGAGCCGTGGAGGCCGCGAAGAATTTAGGCGCGGGGCGACGAGCGGTGTTTTTCGATGTCCTTTGGCCCCACATTCGTCCGGCCGTTTTGGCCAGCGCGCTTTTGAGCTTTTTCGCGGCCATCAGTTCTTTTTCCGCTCCGGCGCTTTTGGGGGGATCCTATCGCGTGATCTCTACTCAGGTGCTGCAATATAAGCTCAATCATAAGTTGCCCCTGGCCACCTCCTTGGTGACCCTGTTGTTGGCCTTGGGTATTTTGGTGATTTTGAGTCATCAAGCGCTGCAACAGGAGCGGCTCAAGAGCCGCAGCGGTCGCACGACAAGCCTTCAGCGGGTGCCGTTTCAATCCAAGATCGCCCGGCATCTTCACCGGATTTTGCTCTTTTCGGCGGCGTTTTTCATCGCTTTGCCGGTGATTGCCGTGGGGTATCTTTCTTTTGTGCCGGCCAAGAGCTTGATGATGGACCTTTTGCCCCAGGGAGTCACTTGGGCCAATTACCAGGCGGTGTTTTCTGCGCCCCGAGTGCTGGCCCCTTTGAAAAACAGCCTGCAGATGGCCCTTTGGGCAACGGCCGTGTCCCTTGGACTTGCGGGCAGCGGGGCATACCTTGCGGCCCGCGCGCCCAAAAAAAGCGCCGCCTTTTTCCGCTTTGTCTTTCTTTTGCCCATGGCCATTCCCGCCAGCACCTTAGGCATCGTCCTCATCACAGCCTTTGCCCAAGGAACCTTGTTCACTTTCGGGCAAAGCCTCTTGGGGACCTGGTTTTTGCTGCCCATCGCCTACGTCCTCCAAAACATCAGCCTCGTCTACCAAAATGCCTTGACCTCGTTGACGGGCTTCAATCGGGAGCTTTCGTTTGCTTCGGACCTTTTGGGCGCGCGTCAGAGAACCACCTTGCTGCGCATCGTGGGGCCCGCAGTGGCGCCAGGATTCCTCTATGGGGGCGTCGTCTGTTTTTTGCGCTCCTTGGGGGAATATACGGTGTCTTCGCTGCTCTACGGCATTACGAACCGGCCGGTCTCCATCGCCATGGTCAATGCCTTGCATGATTATGACGTGGGCGTGTCCATGGTGTATGGAAGCATCATTATTTTTTTGGGCGCGGGGGTACTCATCGTATTGGAGGCTCGGGGACGCCTGCCGTAGGCTTGAAAACCACAGGGTAAATGTCCTTGGGCGACGGACTGAATTTGCTATTTATTCACCGATGAGAGAAAACATGGTACAATGATCGAGCAATGGCGTCCATCCAAACGAGGTGTCTCTCCTAGGCCCAAAGGCCCCTTGTGGGCTTTTTCAACCATGAACCTCGCCAGCCCCATTGCTCCTAGGCCAAGAGGGTTCCTCATTCGCTCACATCCCAAAGCCTGAAGGCGCTTTCCATAAGCCGCCTCCGGCGAGAAGAGCTTATCTTGGAGGACCTGCGGCAACAAGAGATCCCTCGATGGGTTCGCTCACATCCGAAGCTCTGGCGTCGTTATTGTTTCAAGACCGGGCGAGAAGAGCGCCGCGAGAATCTTGCGCAAATACAATTAAGAGAGGTCTTCCATGATCAGTGGATTGTTGATTGGCGTTCTCTTTGGCTTTTTGCTCAAACGCAGTCGAATCTGTATTGCAGGCGGCTTAAGAGACGTATATCTAGAAAAAAATAAAAACGGATTGCTGGTGTTGCTGTTGATGATTTTCACCTGCAGCACCATCTTCTTTGTCTTGGTCCAAACGGGGGTCGTGCCCCCGCCCAAAACCGGAAAGAGCTTTTCCATCGCCGCGACGGTGGTGGGGTCCTTGCTCTTTGGCTTTGGCGCCATTTTGGCCAGTGGTTGCTCCACCATGATGCTCGTAAAAACCGGCGATGGACGCATCAGCGGACTCATTGCCCTCTTGTCCTTCTTGATGGTGGTCACCGCCTCGAAAAAAGGACTTTTGAGCGCCTCCATCGAGACGATGCAGTCTTGGACGAAGGTCAACGATGGATTGGCGGCCGCGATTCCTTCCCCCCTCATCTTGTCGCTGATCCTCCTGGCCGCGGTGCTTTTTTGGGCCTTTGGACGAGGCAAACAGCAAAAAAATACCTTCAAGATGCCGCAAAGGTACCACGGCCTGCGCCACATTCTTGCGGAAAAGCTTTGGGATAAAAAGAGAACGGCCATTCTCATCGGGGCTTTAGCCGGTCTTAGCTTTTATCTGAGCGGCCTTACGGGTCGAGTCGGCAGCTGGGGCATCACAACACCCTTGTATTCCTGGGCCAACGCGTTTATGAATGGTAGCGTCAAGCTCTCCTGGGCCAGCTTTTTTGTCCTGGGGATCCTTGGGGGCTCCTTCCTCACGGCCCTCATCAGCGGGGAATTTCACATTCAGGGCTCCGATGGACTCAGCCTTTTAAAGAGCGCTCTAGGCGGCGCCTTTATGGCCTATGGAGCCGTGCTGGCTAAGGGGTGCCTGATCGGTCATGGCATCATCGGAACCAGTCAGTACAGCGCTCAGTCGTATTTGGCCCTTTTGTTCATCATTTTAGGGCTCTGGCTGGGGGCGAAGATCTTTTACCAGCGGGCCTAAAAGGACGGCTCGCCTCAACAACGCAAAAACATCAAAAAAAGGAGTTTTCAAATGAGGATCGATACCAGAGGAAAAGATTGTCCCATTCCGTTGATTGAACTTAAGGCCGCCATTCAAGCCAGCGCCAAGGGAGAGGTCATCGAAGTGCTGTTCACCTGCCCAGAGGCTGTGGTGAACCTGCCCAACTATTGCCAAGAGAACAACCATAAAGTTTTGGAATTTGAGCCGCTGGAGAAGAGCGGCTGGCGGATTGTCGTCGAGAACTAGGAAGCGCTAGCGTCCTGGAGACCCTCGCCTCAAATCGGTACCCCTGATTTTGAGGCGAGGGTCTGTTTTTTTGTGGGCCCAAAGAAGGAGCCCTTACAGCGGGCCGTGAATGTGGGGGCAACGCAAAGGACCTCCCCGAGCGGGGAGGTCCTTTGCCATTCATAGGCAGCAGCCCTTACAGCGGTCTTTTTTTGAGCAGATCACGGATCTCCATTAAGAGTTCTTCCTGACTGGGACCAGCGGGCGCTTCTTCAGGCTTGGGCCTACGGACGAAGCGGTTGATGGCGCGGATCATCAAGAAAAGAACAAAGGCGATGATGAGGAAGGAAATGACGGCGTTTAAGAACGAACCGATGAGCAGGGGACCGAGCTTGATGTAGGAAAAGTCGGGTTGCCCTGCAATCACGCCAATGAGCGGGGAGATGATGTTGTCCACAAGGGATTTGACCAATGCAGAAATGGCGCCGCCTAGGATGATGCCGACGGCCATGTCAAAGACGTTGCCTTTTAAAGCAAATTCCTTGAACTCTTTGATGAAGTTTTTCATAAGAATCCTCCCTAAAAAAAATAAAATCCTGCGCGAAAGGCGCCCACAGGTGTCTTTCATGCAAATTTATTGTAACATGGGGCTATCATAAAAATATGAAATAAAATTAAACGAATTGTGACGAAAATTGGGGGCCCTCAAGGCCTTTGAGCGTGTCGCAAAGGGAGGAACCTAGCATGAGGAGCGTCCAACGACTAAAGGAAACCTTTTTCACTCTTTTGCCCATTCATTCGCCGTCAGGAAAGGAGGGGGCGCTGACCGCGCATTTGATCGCAGCGTTGGCGGATCGCGGCCTGACGGTCTTTGCCGACCAGGGTCACCGTTGTTACGGCGGAGAGGGATAAGCCCTCATTGCTAAGCTCCCCGGGTGCAAAATGGCGGATCCGTCTTGCGGCGCCCTGACCCTCAGCGCTCACAGCGACGTGGTGGAACCTAACGCCAACGTGCGCTGGCGGGTCGAAGACGACGTGGTGTATAGTGCGGGCGAAACGACCTTGGGCGGCGACGATAAGGGCGGTCTTGCGGTGATTTTGGAAGTCCTCGATTGCTTGCGGGAATCGGAGCGGCCAAGGCCTGACGTTTTTGTCCTCATCACCCCGGGGGAGGAGACGGGGCTTTTGGGGGCTCGGCATCTGCAGTGGGACCGCATCCCTCCAAAGCTCGATCCAGCCCGGGACCTTCTGGTTTTGGATGGGGCAGGGCCCTTAGGCGTCATCGCCCACTCCGCCCCGGCCATTGCCTCCCTCTCCCTCACCTTCTTGGGCCGGGCGGCCCATGCGGGACTGGAACCGGAGAAGGGGTGTTCCGCCATCGCCCTTATGGCGAAGACGGTGGCGCGCTTTCCGTTGGGGCGCTTAGGTAAGACCGCTTGCGCCAATGTGGGCCTGGTGCAGGGCGGCGGCCCTACCAACGTCGTTCCCGCCCGCTGTGAGCTGAAGATGGAAGTGCGCAGCCACAGCATGGAGGAATTGACCGAGATGTTGGCGTCGTATCGGACCATTGCTCAGGAGGTCTGCACGGAGCAGGGGGGCGACGTCCTTTGGGAGCAGTCCATTCCGTTTGGGCCATTGAAGCCCAAGGACGGCTTGGTTTTCGCCCGGTCCGTCGCTGCGCAGTATGAAGCCCTGGGAATTCCGGCCTCCTTGGCCGTCATCGGCGGGGGCTCGGATGCCAACGTCTTTTCCGATCATGGGTTTGAGGCGGTGATCCTTCCCTTAGGCATGTATGAGGCGCATACCACCCGGGAGCGGTTGGACTTGAAGGAAGCCTTGACGACGGTCGAGGCCGTAACGTCTTTGATTTGGCAGCGAGGCGCGGCAAAGGAAAGTCTGTTATAAGTTTGGCATGCCTTCTTTGAGAAGGGGGCGGCCGGAAGGGGAATAGAACACTCGTGAAAACCTTCCAACTGTTGGATTTTTTCAAAAAAACCAGGTCATTTTTTTGAAAAAAAGGAATGGGCCACTTGTATCATCCTTTCAAAAAAACTATAATAAATGCAGTAATGTCATCGGGCGGTATTTTAAAAATCCCAAATCTTGCCCCGTGATGCTGAGTATCTATAAAATAACACAGAGGTGAGAGTATGGCTGCTTCCATTAAAGATGTTGCCCGCGAAGCCGGTGTCTCCATTGCCACCGTGTCCCGCGTCATTAACAAAGTGGACGTCGTAAATGAAGAAACAAAGAAAAAAGTGAAGGAAGCCATTGACCGGCTGGGGTACAGCCCCAACATTGTGGCTCAAAGCTTAAAAACCCAACGGTCCCGTTCCATTGGGATCCTGGTTCCGGACATTTCCTCCCAAGTCTATCCCGAAATCGTGCGTGGAGCCGAAGATGTGGCCAATATGTACGACTACAGCATCATCCTATGCAACTCCGACTTTGATATGGAGAAGGAGAAAAAGTACATTAAGGTGATGAAGGAAAAGATGGTGGACGGATTGCTTTACACCAGTTCCTCCTTGGAACCGGAAATTCTTGAATACCTGCAGAGCCTGCAGATGAAGACTATTTTGGTAGAAACGACGGACGAGGCACAGCAGTTCCCCTCCGTAACCATCGACAACCGTAGGGCCGCGAAGGAAGCGGTGACCCGCCTCATCGAAGACGGACATCGTTCCATTGCGTACATCGGCTCCAAGAAGGCTAAGAGAAACGCATGGGCTAAACGGTTTGAAGGGTATGAGGATGCTCTGAAAGAAGCGGGAATGCCCGTGGAAGAAGCGATGACCT
This sequence comes from Clostridiaceae bacterium JG1575, assembly GCA_002838815.1. Lineage (GTDB taxonomy): Bacteria > Bacillota > Clostridia > Clostridiales > Clostridiaceae > JG1575. The sequence continues at coordinate 79,637 of LQGW01000034.1, forward strand.
ACTACGGAGACTTGAAGGCTCAGACCGGCTACAATGGCATCACATCCATTATGTCGTCTGGAAAGCGGCCCGATGCCGTATTCTGTGGCTCCGATGAAATCGCGATGGGGGTCATCAATGCCTTAAGAGATCACGACATCCGCGTTCCGGAAGACGTCAGCGTCATGGGCTTCAATGATATTTATGAAGCGTCCATCTTCTATCCGAAGATTTCCACGGTGGCCCAACCCCTTTACGACATGGGTTCCGTAGCCATGAGGCTCCTAGTGAAGAAACTGAAAAACGAATTGGCCGAAGAGGACCATTACGTGCTCCCTTATCAGCTTGTGGACCGTGATACGGTCAAAAAGCGCAACTGATCCCTTATCAACTGAAGAAAAAAGGAGAAGACCAGCAGAAATGCTGGTCCTCTCCATTGGAGGATCCTTATCTTGACAATGACCGACCGAGAACGCCAGCTTCGGGAGGAACCTATAGTTCCCCTGTTTTTTAAATTTTCTCTTCCTGCCGTGGTGGGGATGATGGTTCAAGCCCTCTACAATGTCGTGGACCGCTATTACATCAGCAACATTCCAGGCATTGGCTCCACAGCCATCGGGGGGGTAGGCATCACCTTACCCATTCTCTTTATTTTAATGGGCTTTACCATGCTCTTTGGCATCGGCGGGGCCGCCAACATTTCGATCCGCATGGGCGAAGGACGAAAGGATCAGGCCGAGCGGATTTTGGGCAACGTCTTTACCATGCTTTTCCTGGTCGCCTTGGGATTGAACCTCGTGTTCTTACCGAACCTTCAAGGGGCCCTGCGCCTCTTTGGTGCGACGGAAAATAATGTTGAATACGCCATGCGCTACCTTCGCATCATCCTTTGGGGGAATTTCATCAACACCTTTGCCTTTGCGATGAACCACACCATCCGCTCTGAAGGCAACCCCCGCTGGAGCATGGTCTCCATGATCATTGGCGCCGGAACCAACGTGGTTTTGGATCCTATCTTTATTTATGAAACGATTCCTGTGTTGAATATACCGGGCCTCGGACTCGGCGTGGAAGGCGCAGCCTATGCTAGTGTCCTCGCTCAAGGGTTATCTTTTCTTTGGGGGGCTTACTATTATTCCAGCGGCAAGAGCCACATCCGCCTGCGCCGGGAAAACCTCCGATTGCACTGGCCGACCCTTCGGATGGTGATGGCCATCGGCGTATCGCCCTTTTTCATTCAGGTAGCGGGTTCATTGGTGGGAGCCTTATTCAACAACAACCTCGCCGCCTACGGCGGAGAACTGGCGCAAGGGTCCTACGCCATCATCAACTCCATTGCCATCTTATTCTACATGCCGATCTTTGGGATGAATCAAGGGCTGCAACCCATCATTGGCTACAATTATGGGGCCCAAAATTACGACCGGGTCAAACGGGCTGTGAAGATTGGCATGCTCGTTGCAACCATCGTTACCGGCTTGGGCTGGGCCTTCATTATGCTGGCGCCACAAATGCTGGTCACCCCCATGGCTCGGGAGGATGCAGCGCTGCGCGCCATGACCACCGACGGACTGTTTAAGGTGGAAAGTTTGATGATCATCGTGGGGTTCCAAATCATTTCCTCCAACTTTTTTGCCTCCATCGGCAAAGCCAAGCTGAGCTTTTTCCTATCGTTGTCCCGTCAGATTTTTTTCCTCATTCCCTTTTTGCTGTTCTTACCGAGGGTTTTCGGATTGGACGGCATCTGGTATGCGGTGCCTTTGTCGGATCTTTTAGCGAGCTTGGTCACGGTATTTTTTCTCTTGAACGAGTTCCGCCATTTGGATCGAGACCACCGAGCGAAAAAAGAATTGGATGAAGCGGCCCTTCAAGAAGAGTTGAGCTGTGCCCCAACGTCGCTCATCGAATAAAAGGAGCCCTGCGGGGCTCTTTTTAACGCCTTGTCACCCAACTGTAACCACCAAAACCGAGAGAAGATTTATAGTACTTTTTGTAGCGATTCGACTCACCCCGTCGACTCATCCAATGCATTCTGGGGAGATTTTAAAAGGAGAAAAAATGAAGCGAAGAATTCAACACATTGCCGCCGCCATGCTTTTGAGCGCCATCGTGGTGACGGGTTGCGGGCAAAAGCCCACGCCCACCACAAAGGCAAGCGAGCCAGGAACAACCACCAGCAATGGGACCTTGCCCAAGGAAACGGGCTCCGGCCTTGCCTACACGGTGCCTGGAGCGACCCAACCTGGGAAACCCAAGGCCACAGCGGTCTTGACCAAGCCCTCGGGCAAAACATCCGATGGATCTGCAGCCAGCAAGCCCGGCGAGAAAGAACCCGATCTGAGCGAAATTAAAACGGGGGACGCCTACGATACCGCCACGGTGCGCCGCTGGATGTGGGACACCACCGCTAAAAACTACCCCAAGCAAAAATTGGTCTTTTTGACTTTTGATGATGGTCCTTCTTGGAACAACACCCCGAAGGTGTTGGATGTCTTAAAAGCCAACAACATTCACGGGACGTTCTTTTATTTAACCTCCGGCGGTTTTGAAGACAACGCAGACATCGTCCGGCGTACCGCCGCTGAGGGCCACCGCATCGCCATTCACTCCAACAGCCATGAGTACGACTATCTGTACCCCCATGGCATTGCGGATCCGGAGATCGTCGTGGATGATGCCATGAAGACCGTGGCGAAGATTAAAAAGATTCTGGGCAACGACTGGACCACCAGCGCCTATCGCTTCCCGGGCGGCTCCATGTCTTGGGTGGACAATGCCGAAGCCAAGGCAGCCATGAAAAAAACCATTCAAGGACTGGCCGATCATGGCCTTCAGTACATGGACTGGAACACCATGACGGGCGATGCAGACCTCAACAACAAGGACAAATCCCCTGAAGGCTTGGTCTCTTTCTTGAAAAAGCAGACCGAAAGCGCGGAAGGACACGTGATGGTGGTGTTGATGCACGATGCCGCCCACGTCAACAACACCCCCAAAGCGCTGCAGGGAGTCATCGACTACTTCAAGGGCATGGGATATGAATTTGCCACGCTGAAATAAGCCCGCCGCGAGCGCCAATGCGCTCCTAGAAAAAAGCCGGATCCCTTGGCAGGGAGCCGGCTTTTTTTCTAAGGGCTTCTTTTTTAGTTTTTTTGGAAAGGGCGTATTAAAGGTCTCGGCCCCCGGGTTATGGCAAGACGCCGGGCCCAAGGGATTGAAACGGAATAAAGCCCCCGTATGGGGGCTTTATCAATCAATAAGCGGTCGGAGGATTCCGTCCGGTCGGGAGCGAAATCAGAAAAAGCCGACATTACCGATTCCTCCTTATTTCCGGGAGAATCAGTTGAGTTGGATGGACGTTGAAGGATCCATGCTGCTGATTTGCGGGGCACGGAACGAAAAATCCTTTCGACTGCCGCATCGCTCACAGTAACAACTGGTTACATTCATCGCAGCGTGATCTGCGACATGGAACCCGGAGGACTCAGTGATGTAATGACCGCCACAGACGGAGCACGGAGTGCTGTTGATGATGATAAACTCACTCTCGATGAACCGCATTGCATCCATAACATTCACAAGCTTCACCTCCTAGTTATTTGGTTTGAAGCTAATCCTAACACCCCATAGGAGGGAATGCAAGCGTTCTTTTTGTCTTTTTAAGACAAAAAAAGAGCCTATGCCGGGAAGGGGACGTTTCCAAAGAGAGTTTTTGTTATAATGAGACCAGGTAGAAAGGGGGCCTTTGAAGCTATGCCGGAATTCATCAAAAGCGAGAACACTTCCTGGGAGGTCCTCAGCGATCGGGTGGCTATTAAAGCTACGGACTTATCGTCCTTAAAGTACAATGAAATCAGAATCACCAACGAGGTGAAGGACTTTTTTAGCTTGGAGCACATGGCCCGCCATGAGCGCCGGGAAGTCTTCCTGCACTTTCAAGGCACGCCCTACCCCTGCGCGGTTTATTTGGATTCTTTTGAAAAAGGGCGGGGCAAAATGCGCTGGGGCAAAAAGTTCCGCTCGGTATTCTCCGGTATGGTTTCAGGATATTTCTTCGACGGCAGCGACAGCCCCAGCGTTCCCCTTCTGCGTTTTTACAAGTGGGATGCCTTGAACTATGAGATTAGCTTGATCTTCGTGCGGGAAATCATTGATCACACCGTGGAAGTCGACGATCGCACCCTAGCTCCTTGGGAGCACTATCGCCTCATTGAGGAAAACTTCATGTGGCGTATTGAGGCGATGAAGCACCACGGGACGGCCTGCGCCATCTGCGGCTTTGATTATTCGAAAACCTATGGGGATGCGGGCAAGGGACGTATGAAGATTCATCTGAAACGGGCCATGAGCGACAAGGACTTCTTGCCGGATCCCGAGAAGGATCTTCTTCCGGTATGCGCCAACTGCCACGAGCTTTTGCATGAAGGGCTGGAGGAGCAAGAACTGCGCTCCATTGTGCAAATGCATCGGGAAATGCAAAAAGGGCGCATGCCCCGGGGGTCAAGGAACGATTGAAAATCTTTTTTTGACTCGAGGGATGCATGGGGGACTGGGCAAGAGGCTCCCCGGGCGGATTTTCTTTGCTGGAGAAGGAAATCCGCCTTTTGTGCTTTAATTCACAAGAACATTTTTTCTAAATAAACCATTGACACATTTTTCGGAGATGGCTAAACTAGGGTTGTTAGGGAAGACTAACTAAACGATTGGCGCGTCGGGGAATTCTTGATAAAAACAGGGGCCCCAACGGAAAGGATGGAACCCGTGGTTCCTTTGATTTTTTCAACCCCCGGACAGGAAGTGATGATCGGCCGGGTGGGCGGGACCCAGGAAGTCAAAAAGCATTTGGAACACCTGGGATTTGTTCCGGGACAGGCGGTAACCGTGGTTTCAATGAACGCAGGCAATCTCATTGTCAAGGTTCATGAGAGCCGCATCGCCATCAGCCGGGAAATGGCGCAAAAGATTCTGGTGGGCTAAGGCCTGCTTTGAATCGGCTCCGGGTCCAAAAGGTGGAGTGCCAGATGGCTCGGAGAAAGGGCAAAGGCATTTGCCAAAGGAGGAGTGTAAGATGAAGGCATTGGACAAGACGCCCATCGGCACCAAAGTTACCGTGGTCAAGCTTCACGGTCAGGGAGCGGTTCGGCGTCGGATTATGGACATGGGCATCACCAAGGGAGTGGACGTTTTTGTGCGTAAGGTAGCGCCCCTGGGCGATCCCATGGAAATTACGGTGAGAGGCTACGAGCTTTCCATTCGTAAATCAGAGGCGGAATTGATCGAGGTGGAGTAGGCAAAGGACTCTGAAGGGACCTTCAGAGCTGGGACAACAGGGAGACAGCAGCAGCCCAGCGACGAGCCGCGCATGGATATGCCGAAGCGGTTCGTTTTTTAACGCATCTGGGTTAGCTCTGGCTAATAGATTCGATCATAGAGGAGAGATGATTATGAGCATTACCATCGCACTGGCGGGGAATCCTAACAGTGGGAAGACGACCCTTTTCAACGGGTTGACCGGCGCCAACCAGTTTGTCGGAAACTGGCCGGGCGTCACTGTAGAGAAAAAAGAAGGCCGCCTCAAAAGAAACAAGGAGGTTGTAATTGTAGACCTTCCGGGGATATATTCCCTGTCCCCCTACACCTTAGAGGAGGTAGTAGCCCGAAACTATCTTCTCGACGAATCCCCCGATGCCATCATCAACATCGTGGATGGCACCAACCTCGAACGCAATCTCTACCTTACGACGCAACTTTTGGAGCTGGGGATTCCCACGGTTCTTGCCGTCAACATGATGGATGTGGTGAAGAAAAACCAGGATCACCTGGACCCCAAGGCGCTTGAAGAACAATTGGGCTGTCCCGTGGTGGAAATCTCGGCGTTGAAGGAAGAAAAAATCTTCGACGCTGCGAATGCCGCCATTGAGGCCGCCAAAGGACCAAGGCATGAGCCGTATCACCGTTTCGGAGGGCCACTTGAGCATGTCCTGGCTCATATTGAGGAGGCGGCGCTCCATGAGATGAGCGATTCGGCCCAGCGCTTTTACGCCATCAAGATCTTTGAGCGGGATGAAAAAATTCGGGAAAAGCTCCAGCTCGATGCGGCCGTCCTAGAGCATATTGAAGGCGACATCCGGGCGGCAGAGGCCGAATGCGATGACGATGCGGAATCCATCATCACCAATGAGCGCTATCAGTTCATCGCCAAGGTCATGGAAAAAAGCTATCGCCGGGGCCGTTCCGAGCAACTTTCCCCCTCCGATCGCATCGATCGGGTGGTGACCCATCGGGTGTTTGCTCTGCCGATTTTTGCTTTGGTGATGTTTTTGGTTTATTTCATTTCCATCACAAGCGTCGGAAAAGTCGCTACGGATTGGGCCAACGAAGGCGTCTTTGGAGATGGCTGGCATCTTTTCGGCATTGGTTCCAAAGCCTATACCGAAGCAAAGGACGCCTACGCAATGCCCGAGGCCAAAATCGCGGCTTTTGAAAAGGCGGCGGAGGCGGCGAAGCTTGAGCCCGAAGAGGCGAAATCAGTCACAGCGGTAGCTCGGGTTTATGATGAAGAAGGATCGTTGAAACAGGAAGCTAAGGTAGATTATCAGGGCTATCTTGCAGCGAAAACCGTGGAGGAGCCAGATCCTGCCGCCTTCGGCACCTGGATTCCTGGCATTCCGCCCTTGGCCGAAAAAGGACTGGATCGCCTTCATACGGCCCCTTGGCTGAAGAGTTTGATTTTGGAAGGTATCATCGGCGGTGTGGGTGCTGTCTTAGGGTTTGTGCCCCAGATGCTGATCCTCTTTTTCTTCCTCGCCTTCCTCGAGGCTTGCGGCTACATGGCCCGCATCGCCTTTGTCATGGATCGGATCTTCCGAAAGTTTGGGCTCTCGGGCAAATCCTTTATCCCGATGCTCATCGGAACGGGGTGCAGCGTGCCGGGCATCATGGCGTCCCGAACCATTGAAAATGAGCGGGACCGCCGCATGACCATCATCACCACGTCGTTTATGCCCTGCTCTGCGAAGATTCCCATCATCGCGCTCATTGCCGGTGCCTTATTTGGCGGCGCTGCCTGGGTCGCACCCAGTGCCTATTTTATTGGCGTTGCCGCCATCATCATTTCGGGCATCATCTTGAAGAAAACGAAACTCTTTGCCGGGGATCCGGCCCCCTTTGTCATGGAGTTGCCGGCGTATCGCTGGCCGACCTTGAAAAACCTTCTGCGATCCATGTGGGAGCGAGCCTCTTCCTTTATTAAGAAAGCGGGAACGGTCATCCTTTTGTCGGCCATTGTTTTGTGGTTCCTCATGAAGTTTGGCGTGGAGAATGGATCCTTTGGCATGGTGGAAGACCTCAACCAATCGATCCTTGCCGTCATCGGCAACGGCATTGCCTGGCTCTTTGTCCCCTTGGGCTGGGGAACCTGGCAGGGGGCGGTGGCCACCATCACAGGACTCATTGCCAAGGAAAACGTCGTGGGAACCTTCGGAGTTCTTTTCGCCGGCATGAGCGAAGTGGCGGAAAACGGCTGGCAGATTTGGGCGAATATGCGGGCGGCCTTCACGCCGCTGGCCGCCTTCAGCTTCTTGATTTTCAACCTGCTTTGCGCGCCTTGCTTTGCGGCGGTGGGCGCCATCAAACGGGAGATGAATAGCGGACGCTGGACGCTTTTTGCGGTAGCCTATCAATGCATGTTTGCTTACATTGTGGCGTTCATCGTCTATCAATTCGGACTTCTTTTCACCGGAGCCTCCTTCGGGCTCAATAGCGCTGCGGCCTTGGTGGTGTTCCTCATCATGGGATACCTGCTGTTCCGTCGGCCTAGGACTCAACCTTCAGGGGACGGACCGCGCGCCGTTCGTTAGAGGCCCTCGAACCAAAACCTGGAGACGGCCTGAATGAAAAACCCCCCTCGCCCCATAATGCTAAAGAGGCGGGGGAGGCCGGGGGCCCCTCCATGGGCATTCCATTAGAGCAAAGGAGGCAGTGCGTATGCAATGGATTCAAGAACAAGGAGGCACGCTTCTTGTGGGACTGATGTTACTCTTGGTGGTGGGGCTCATCCTTCGAAGCCTCATTAAGAAACGCCGCCGGGGCCGCGCGGGCTGCGGCTGCTCGTGTGAAGGTTGCGCCATGGGCGACGCCTGCCATCCGGTGGCGCCCGTCCAAGGGGTGCACACCCTAGAGGAGCTCTCCGCCCACGAAGCGGCCCCATCCAAAAACAGCAAGAAAGACCCACCCTCGGCGAAGCATTCCGAATAAGGGCCCGTTGGCCCAGAAGACCGCCCTTGGTTCCCCCCCCGGAAGAAGCCCCCCCATTGTAGCGAAAGGACCTGGGGATGGGGAAAGAGCGTGTCCGGATCAAAAATCAAATTTATGACTTGCCCCAATATAAAAAGACACCCGGGCCCTGCGAATAACGTGGGGACCCGGGTGTGCCTTCCCTTGCGAAGGCTGTGGGGCGGTTCGTATGTTTTTTTAGGCGCTCGAGGCGCGCGAAGACTAGGGCAGGTCCTCTTCTTCGGGGTAGAGATGCCCGCGGATGACATGGACCGTCTCGTCGCTGATGTCGTGCTCCATTTTGCAGGCGTCCTTGGCCGCCGTCTCGGGACTGACGCCCAAATGAATCAAAAACTCGGTTAAGAGTCGATGACGATCGTAGATTTTTTGCGCCGTCGTCAAGCCCGAGGCAGTGAGGTGGAGAAAGCCGTGTTCATCGGTCTCCACAAAACCGGACTCCTTTAAGAGGCCAATCGCCCGGCTGACGCTGGGTTTCGTGACTCCCATGGATTCGCTGACGTCTACACTACGAACCTCTGAACGTTTTTGGGAGAGAACGAGGATGGTTTCCAGATACATTTCTCCCGATTCCGCTAGGATCATAGGGATGACCTCCTTTTGTTCATTCAAAGGGGGAAAGCCTCTTGCCTAATAGGCAGAAGGGATCCCTTTTTCAAGCGTACCATACTTTATGCATCCCTTCAATTGAGGGGAGCCCCTTGCCTTGTTCCCGTCCTTGAAGCAGGGAAGGGGGATTTTACAGTTTATTTTAGGAGGAGTTAAATCCATGATGATCAATCGACGGCTTTTGGGCTTGGTGCCTGAAGCCAAACGACCTGTGGCGGCCTGCGTCGTCTGGCGGTGGCTGGCCCTTTTGTGCCAGATCGGGCTGTATGCCTTGATTTGCCTATTTTTGCAAGGGCTCTACGAGGGCAAATTAACCCCGGCCTTTTATCAAAAGGCACTTCCCTTGGCGGCGTTGGCCTTAGCGCTTCGCGCCCTGGCCAACCGCCGGGCGATTTTGGCGAGTCATCGCGCATCGGCCCCGGTGAAAAAGACCATCCGCCATCTGTTGGCCCAACGCCTGCTTTTGCCCGGAGATATTGATCCCCAGCAAAAGGAAGCGGCCGGGGCGGTGCAGGTGATGGTGGAAGGAGCCGATCAGCTGGATGCTTATTTCGGGGCCTACTTGCCGCAGTTTTTTTACAGCCTTTTGGCGCCCTTGACGCTCTTTGCTGTCCTCGCTTGGGTCCATTGGCCGTCGGCATTGCTGCTTTTGTTGTGCGTTCCCTTAATTCCCTTTTCCATTGCCATGGTTATGAAACGGGCCAAGAAGACCCTCTCCCGTTATTGGGGACAGTACAATCGGTTGGGTCACCGCTTTTTGGAAAACCTTGAGGGGCTGACGACGTTGAAGCTTTTTCAGGCGGATGAACGAAGAGCTCAAGCCATGGATGAAGAAGCCGAATCCTTCCGCGTCATGACGATGAAGGTGCTGGCCATGCAGCTGCAGTCCATCACAATTATGGATGGAGTCGCCTATGGTGGTGCCGCCCTTGGAACGGGTGCGGCGCTCTTTGCCCTGAGCCGGGGCGCTCTGACGTTGGGCGGCGCTCTTTTCATCATCCTCTTGTCGGCCGAATTTTTCATACCTTTGCGCCTTTTGGGCAGCTATTTCCACATGGCTATGAACGGTCTGGCGGCGGCCGACCGTATGTTTGAACTTCTGGATCGGCCGGTGAATGCCGTTGTGGGCCGCAAGCCCTATCCTAAGGACGCCGATCTTCTTGTGCGTGGCTTGACCTTCGCCTATGACGGCGGTTCCCCCGTCTTGCAGGATGTGACGGCCACGTTCCCCCGCGGCGCCTTCACGGCTTTGGTAGGGGAATCGGGCAGTGGGAAATCCACCCTGGCTGCGCTTCTTTGCGGCCGCCAGCGCGCCGCCAAGGAGGCGGTTTTCGTCGGAGACGTTCCCCTCTCGGCCCTCGATCCCGAATCGCTTTCTCGAGAAATGACGTTGGTCGGCTACGACAACCATGTCTTCAAAGGGACGGTGCGTGAGAATTTGGCCATGGGCAATCCCAAGGCTTCGGATTCGGCGCTTTGGGGCGTTCTCCAGCGGGTATGCCTGAGCGAGCTTTTTGAAGGGCGCGGCGGCCTCGACGCGCAGATTGAGGAGCGGGCCACAAACCTTTCAGGAGGCCAAAAGCAGCGATTGACCTTGGCGCGAGCCCTTTTGCACGACACCCCCGGATACATCTTCGATGAAGTCACGGCGAATATCGATGTGGAGAGTGAAGAAGTGATTCTTCGCACCATTCGCTCGCTGGCCCGCAGCCGGACGGTGCTCTTTATCACACACCGCCTGGCCAACGTTACTTCAGCCGACGTCATTCACGTGCTGGATCAGGGGCGTTTGGTGGAATCGGGGACCCATCGGGCCCTTTTGGCCAAGGACGGCGTTTATGCCGCCTTATGGAAACAGCAGGATGAACTGGAGTCCATCCGCCGGGAAGGAGAAGAAAAATGGAACAAACCCATGCAATCCATGTCAGTCGCCGACTAATCGCCTTGGTTCGCCCCTTGGCGGGTCATATGACCGGAGCAGTGCTTTTGGGAACTCTTGGACACGTGGCCGCGGCATCCATCCCTGTGTTGGGGGGCGTGGCAATCTTAAGCGCACTGGGATTCCCCATGGGCATCTCCTGGGGAGGAGCCCTGATTCTTTTGATCGTTGCGGCCGTCCTTCGGGGCCCCCTTCGCTACGGCGAGCAGTTTTTGAATCATCACATCGCCTTCCGACTATTGGCGCTGATCCGCTCCAAGGTCTTTGCGCAAATGCGGCGTTTGGCGCCGGCACGCCTTGAAGGCCGCGACCGAGGCAACCTCATCGCCCTCATCACTTCGGATGTGGAGCTTTTGGAGGTCTTTTATGCCCACACCATCTCCCCGAGCCTGATCGCTCTTCTCATGACCTTGCTGTTATCGATCCTCGTGTCGCTTTTGCATCCGGCCTTTTTAGGGGTGGTGCTTTTGGCCCATGGGACCTTGGGGGTATGGCTGCCCCTTTGGGCCGGCCGGAGTCTGGCATCCTCCGGGGACCGCCTGAGGGCAACCTCGGGGCGGCTTTCAAGCTACATCCTTGACACCCTGCGGGGCCGCCGGGACGTGTTGCAGTATCAGATGGAAAAAGCCCGGATTCAGACCATGGATGAGCTGGGGAGCGGACTGGTCTTAGAAGAAGCGCGCCAGAAAAAAATCAACGCCGCCATTATGGCCCGCACGAACGTTCTCGTGCTGTTTTTCGATGGGCTCATGCTGGGGGTGGGCGTTGCCCTCTATCAGGCCGGACAAATCGGCTTCCCAGCGGTGGTGCTTTCCTTCTTGCTTCTAGCGTCCTGCTTCGGTCCTGTGCTGGCACTCTCAGCCCTTGGAGGCACGCTACAAGGACCCTTTGCCGCCGCCCGAAGAATTTTAGCGCTCCTGGATGAAGCGCCCGAGGTTTTGGATGTTTCAGGACACAAGCCCGTGGCTTTCACAGGGGCCGCTGCAGAGCATCTTCACTTTAGCTACGGGGACCAGCCGGTTTTAAAAGACGTCAGCCTTAGGTTGACGCCTGGAAAGGTCCTGGGCATTATGGGCCCCTCGGGCAGCGGGAAATCCACCCTTTTGAAGCTCTTTTTGCGCTATTTCGAAGCCCCTCCAAAATCCCTGACCCTCAGCGGACGCTCCTTATCGGCCATCAACACGGACAATCTTCGCAACATGGAGTCTGTGATGACTCAAGAGACGCATCTTTTCGAAGACACGCTTTGGGACAATCTGATTCTGGCCAATCCCGCAGCTATGCGGGAAGAAGTTCTGGCGGCCTGCGAGGCGGCGTCTTTGACAGAGGTGGTGGCGCGTCTCCCTGAAGGCCTAAAGACCCCCATGGGCCCGCAGGGCAGTCGTTTATCCGCTGGAGAGCGTCAGCGGGTGGGCCTCGCCCGAGCGTTGCTGCATCCGGCGCCATTCTTATTACTGGATGAACCCACAAGCAATTTGGACAGCCTCAATGAGGCCGTGATTCTTCGGTCTTTGAAAGCCCAGCGAGGTCGGCGGGCGATTCTCCTAGTCTCCCATCGAAGCTCCGTCATGGGTTTGGCCGACGAGGTCTTATTCATGGAAGAAGGCTGCCTTCAAGGAACCCCGCACCCCTTTGCCCCATCTGCTGGATAGGAGGAACCATCCATGAAGCGATTGATCTACTTGATATTGGGCCTGGTGGGCCTGGGCCTTGGAGCTTTGGGCGCCGCCCTGCCCCTTTTGCCGGCGTTTCCCTTTCTTCTTTTGGCGGCCATCTGCTTCGGCAAAAGCTCCGAACGCCTCAACCGCTGGTTTTTGGGCACGAAGCTCTATAAGAACAACCTCGAGAGCTTCCATAAGGGCAAGGGCATGACCAAGGCCGCCAAGCGGCGAATTATGCTTTTTGTGACCCTCACCATGGGTTTCGGCTTCCTCATGATGCGCCGCCTTTTTTGGGGGCGTGTGATCCTGGCCGTGGTTTGGGTCGCTCATCTGATGTACTTCCGCTATGGCATTGAAACCATTCCGGATGCGGTACCAGACGGCAAACCCGTCGCAAAGCCCCTCAAAAAAATAAACCTTGAGACGGCGGACTAATGGTCCGCAGACGCCCTTTTGGACCCCCAAAGCTTCTTCTTATCCAGGCGCTTTGGGGGTCTTTTTTGGCTCCTTCTCCTGGAAAAATAAGGGGCGGGGGCGGCGAGGGAGGGGGAGGATAAAAAAACAAAGAGGCCGGGAGGGTTTGGGCGCAAGAGGAAAAACGCCTGGATTTTCAAACGACCGACTTTAAGGAAAGCCTTCTCTCAAAGAGCTCAAAGAGGGAGGGGGTTTATTGGCATTTTGGCACCGCAAAAAAATCGGGGAAATACATGTGAACTCTGTAAGAAAACAGGGGCTACGTCTTTTTTTTGGCAAATATGAAAAGAGCGGTCGATAAAAACCATTTCATGGATTATAATAAGGGTGACCAGAAGAACAAAAAACCATTTTTGTAATTCGATGAAGAACATGGGAGGAATCACATTGAGTAAAGCATTGGATCAGTTTCTAAAAGAAAATCTGGATGACCTCAAACAAAAAGGTCTCTACAACGAGATCAATATCCTGGACGGAGCCAACGGCCCCAAGATCACCATCGGGGGGAAAGAGCTCATCAACCTCTCGTCCAACAACTATTTGGGATTTGCGACGCACCCGCGCCTCATTGAAGCCACCAAAAAGGCTACGGAAAAATACGGCGCCGGAGCTGGGGCCGTGCGCACCATCAACGGAACTTTGGAAATTCACCGGGAGCTGGAAGAAATACTCGCCAAGTTTAAGCATACGGAGGCCGCCATCGCCTTCCAATCGGGCTTTAATTGCAACATGGGCGCCATTTCCGCCGTCATGGATAAAAACGACGCCATCCTCTCCGATGAGCTCAACCATGCCTCCATCATCGACGGCTGCCGCCTCTCCAAGGCCAAAATCATCCGCGTCAAGCACTCGGATATGGAGGATTTGAGAAAGCAGGCGAAAGCCGCACGGGAATCGGGTCTGTACAAAAAGATCATGTTCATCACCGACGGCGTGTTTTCTATGGACGGCGATGTGGCCAAACTCCCGGAAATTGTGGAAATCGCGAAAGAATTCGACCTCATCACTTATGTGGACGATGCGCACGGATCGGGCGTCATGGGCAAAGGAGCCGGAACCGTCAAGCATTTTGGGCTCTCCAAGGACATTGACATGCAAATGGGAACCCTCTCCAAGGCCATCGGCGTCGTGGGCGGCTATGTGGCCGGATCCAAGGACCTCATCGACTGGTTGAAGGTTCGCGCAAGACCCTTCCTGTTCTCCACCTCGTTAACGCCGGGCGCCGCCGCGGCCGCCAAGGAATCCATCGAAATGCTTATGGAATCCGACGAATACCATACGAAGCTTTGGGAAAACGGCAACTACCTGAAGGCTGGGCTCAAGAAGCTGGGCTACAACATCGGACAGTCCGAAACGCCCATCACCCCCTGCATCATCGGAGATGAGAAACTGACCCAAGAATTCTCCCGCAGGCTCTTTGAAGAAGGCGTCTACGCCAAATCCATCGTCTACCCCACGGTTCCCCTCGGTACCGGACGCGTGCGCAACATGCCCACTGCGGCCCATACGAAGGAAATGCTCGACGAAGCGCTGGCCATCTATGAGAAGGTCGGCAAGGAACTGAACATCATCGCTGCGCAGGAGAAGGAACAATAAGATGAAGAAAATTTTACTCACAGGCTCCCTGGGACAGATCGGCTCTGAGCTTGTGCTCCGTTTAAGAGAAGAATACGGCAACGACAACGTCATCGCAACGGACATCCGTCGGGATGAAAACAACAAAGCCTGCACCGACGGCCCCTTTGAGCTTTTGGATGTCACCAAGGGCGAAGATATGGCGGCCCTTGTACAAAAGCACCGCCCCGATACGATGATTCATTTGGCGGCGCTGCTCTCGGCGGTTTGCGAAGCTAAGCCACAACTGGCCTGGGCCATCAACATGGGCGGTCTGGTGAACGCGCTGGAGCTTGCTCGGGAGTATCAGCTGCAGTTCTTCACCCCCTCTTCCATCGGTGCCTTCGGCCCGTCCACGCCCAAGGATTTGACCCCTCAGGTGACGATCCAGCGGCCCAACACCATGTACGGCGTCACCAAGGTCTCGGGAGAGCTTTTGTGCGACTACTACTTTAAGAAGTTTGGCGTGGATACTCGAGGCGTCCGCTTCCCGGGCCTCATCTCCTATGTGGCGCCTCCCGGAGGCGGCACCACGGATTACGCTGTGGACATCTATTATGAGGCGCTCTTAAAGGGTGAATACACAAGCTTCATCAAAGAAGGCACGAAGATGGACATGATGTACATGCCCGATGCCCTCAACGCCGTCATTCAACTTATGGAAGCGGATCCGGCGAAATTGAAGAACCGCAACGCCTTCAACATTTCGGGCATGAGCTTTGCCCCGGAAGAAATCGCTCAGGAAATCAAAAAGCACCTGCCCTCGTTCCAGATGAAGTACGATGTGGATCCCATCCGCCAGGGCATTGCCGATTCATGGCCCAATTCCATTGACGTTCAGTGCGCCAAGGATGAATGGGGCTTCCGGGCTCAGTACGATCTGGCCGCCATGACGAAGGATATGCTGGACAAACTAAGGATCAAGCTCAACATTCAGGGATAGCGCGATGAAAGATCAGTTTTTCATCGTCAACGGCACTGTTTTGCCGGAGATCTTCGGGAAGATCATCGAGGTGAAGACCTTATTGGCCACCAAAAAGGTCAAGGACATCACCGAAGGGGTGAAACGCGTCGGGATCTCCCGCAGCGTGTTCTATAAGTATAAGGACAACGTGTTTCTCCTCTCGGAAATGAGCAAAGGGCGCAAAGCGTCCCTCACGGTCCTCGTGGATCATAAACCAGGAGCGCTCTCCAGCGTCCTTGATATGATGGCGGCGAACCACGCCAACATCCTGACCATCAACCAGGGGGTCCCCATCAACGATGCGGCCTTTGTAACCCTTACGGTGGATATCTCTGAGATGCCCATGGACATCAAGGATCTGATCCGGGACATGCTGGAAAAGGAATATATTCTGCGCGCTGAAATTTTGGCCATGGAATAAAACGCCTCCGAAGCGTTTGCTCGAGCGGACCCCAAAGGGAATGACGAATGTAATAGAAACAAAAAAGCATCGGCCCTCGCCGCGCGTCGCCCCTTTTGGGGGAGCGTTGCGGCGAGGGCCGATGCTTTTTTAGTAGGGTAGGCGTCGGTAATACCGACGGATGTCCATGGGGTGGCGGAATTCTCTTTCCAGATGAACATCGATGCGGTTGTTGACGGCCCGTAGGATGTGGTGGGAGAGGCTTGCCCGATAGTCCGAGGGGATGCCGGGGAGCGGGTAATCCTTAGTGTCAATGATGGTTAAATGGCGAGTGATTTTAGGGAGGAAGGCAGCCGCTCGAAGGGATAGGGGGCGGGATTCGTCCTCGCCAATGAATACCGTCACGGGCGTATCGGCGTCCACGATCTCCAAGGCTCCGTGGAAGAATTCCGAACTGTGCAGGCATCGGGCCCGCAGCCAGTGCTGTTCTTCAAAATAGCACATGGCGTAGGAGTAGGCTGCGCCAAAGTGGGTTCCAGCGGCGATGAAGTAATGCGGCATCTCCGGGTGCTTCAGGGAATGGGCGTATTTGTCCGCCGCGAAGCGCTGGGCAAAGGGATCGGCCCGCTCTTCCACAGCCAGAAGATCCCGAGCCAAAAACTCCTCCAAGACCGCGTTGTAGTGCTCGTAGTCGGGAAAGGCCCCTTCAAGGAATAAAAAGCGGTTCGCAACCATAAAAAGCTTTAGCTGTTCATTTTTGGGATAAGAAATGCAGTTGGTGCAATAGGGGGCCAAGGGGGAGTCGGGCACGTCGACAAAGCCGAACAATCGGCAGCCCAACGCCTTTAGACGCTGGCAAGCCGCCACCATCTCCTCGGTGGTGCCGGTCACGGAGGAAAACAGTACGACGGAGTCCTTTGTGATCCGAAGAGTTCCGTGGGTGCAGTATTCAGCGGCATGCGCAACAATGACGGGCAATTTCGTTTTGCCCCGCAAATAGACTTCCGTTTGCAGCGCCGAGGCATAGGTGCCGCCGATGCCCAGGAGGACCAGGGCATCCAAGCCTTCCTCATAAAAAGCGTCCACAACGTCTTCCACTTGACGGCGCAGAGCCAGGGCGCCCTGAAGGTTTGCCCAGGGCTGGCTTTCGTCTCGTTCCATTATAGCATCTCCTTTGGCGCAAGGGAGTTGAAGCGAGGGACCCAGGCCCCTAGATGGCCTAGGCACTCCTCGGCTAAGGCGGATCCCAACGCCAGGGCGCTGGGAATGTCACTGCCGTTTAAATAAGAAAAGAGGAATCCGGCAATGAAGGCATCGCCAGCACCTAAGCTATCCAAGGCGGGGAGGGGGTCCGGGAGGTGCTCATGAAAGAAGGCACCATCAAAGCAAAGGCTGCCTCGCTCGCCCCGCAAAGCCACGATGAGTTCGGGGCCTTTGACCCAGAGCGTAAATAGGAGGCCGCGTAAGACTTCATCGTCGGTCTCCTCCGTGGAGAAAAAAAGGAGGGTGAGCGAGGGAAGAAGCGCTTCCATGGAGTCCCCCAAGGGCTCGGTGGCGGCATCGTAGGCGATGGGGAGGCCCTTTTCATGAAAAAAAGCCAGTTCGTGATTCACACCGCCCCAGCGCCCGCAAAGGAGCAAATCAAAGGAGAGAATCGCCTCGCGGTCCTCTGGCGTTAATTGGAAGTGGCGGTGAACGCCGGGATCGTAGTCCGAAAAATGGCGCTCCCCTTGTTGTAGCGTAATGGTGGTGCGGGCGGTAGCGCCGGGCAGAGTTTTCAAAAAATCAACCCCCACGCCTTCGGCCCGAAGCTGCTCTTTCAAAAGCGTCCCCGCTTCATCGTCGCCCACAACGCCAAAATAAGTGGCCTCTGCGCCCAAACGGCGAAATCCAACGGCGGCATTCACCGCATTGCCTCCAGGAAAGCACCCCTCTTTGGCTCCATAATCGTCGATGCAGTTGTCCCCGACAAAAGCAACCTTCATAGCTCATCCTCCCTTTGCTCAGCCTTGGTCCCAGTGGGCCAGTCTAGATCCATCATAACAAAAAAAGACCCGAAGCCAAAAAGAAGCTTCGGGCCAAAAGTAAGGGAGGGGGCAGAACGTTCCAAGCCCCTACGAGGGGGCGGTGTTATTTTCCGAAAAGTCCACCGAGAATGGAATTCAAGAGCCCTTGCGACCCTTGTGGCGCGGATTCTTCCAAGGAGGATCGCTGTCGAAGGGCATCATAGAGGGTTCCCTTGGTCTCTTGGGCGGCCTTTTGCGTAAACTCCTGAAGGGACTCGGGATTCATCTGGGTGTTTCGGCGTTTGTTGGCCAGCCAGGCCAGAGCTAGGGGGGCGAGAAGAGACAGCGCTGAAAGCGCCTGGTTTTGGTCTATGCCAGCCCGCGCTCCGAGTTCTGAAGAGAGGGTCTTGGACTGATCCGGACCGAACAGATGGCCCAGGATGCTCAAGCCATCCTCGGCATCAATGGCGCCGGCATCGTGGTAAGTTCGTCTCGCATGATCGTCCAAAGCCCGAGAGAGTGAAGACACACCTTCTTCACTTTGGCTGTTTTCGCCAAGTTGCCGTAAAATCAGGGGCATGCCTATGGATAGAAGTTCCTGCATTTTGCCGGGGGAAAGGTTGGCGCGCTGCGCCAAGGCATTGGCGTCTCCGTCAAAGATTGCAAGCTCGGGAGCGGGAACGGTTTCGTCAGGGGGGGTCGATCTTGGAGGGGCGGCAGCGTTGCCGAATCCCTTCAATAAGCTTTGCAGCAGTTCCATGAGATCCTCCTAGGGGTCGTAAAAAAGGGGAGCCATCAAAGGCTTTTCTAAGTTCAGTGTACGTTTTTTAAAAAGATCTTGGGCTTTTTTGCCAGGGATTTTAAAAAAATTCAGGGATTGGCTATCAAAATAGTTGGGATTTTTCCCCGAAGATGTGGCAGGAGGGTGGGGGAGTGATAGAATGAAGGTATTGAAACGGAGGTAGCAACACATGACCAAAGATTTTTACAGTCACAATCGCGAAAAACTTCGGGCTCAACTCGAACCTGGTTCAGCTGTCGTTGTCCTTTGCGGGCACCCCCTCAAAAAAACTGCGGATGAAAAATTCCGTCTGGCCCCCAATCGCAATTTCCTGTATCTTGCGGGGGTTCCTGAGGAGAATGTCCTTCTTTATATGGAACAAGAGGGCGAAGAGATCCTCTTCATCGAGCGCTTTGACGAAGTGAAGGCCAAATGGATGGGGGCCACCATCTCGCCAGAGGATGCCTCCAAGGTTTCTGGCGTGAAGAACATCCGCATGCGGGATGAGTTTGACGCCTTCTTGCATCGAAAGATCGCTTCGGGAACACTTCGAAAGCTGTACTTCGACATGGAAAAAGACAGCGCAGATGCGGCGTATCCGCCAGGGGGACAAATGGCCTTAACCATCGCCCAAAAATATCCCCACCAGGCGCTGGGGGATGTCTTCCCGCTCATCGCGCAGATGCGAGTGTTTAAAGAACCTGAAGAAATCGAAGAAATCCGCAAAGCCATTGAAATTACCAAGGAAGGCATCCTGAACGTTTGGAAAAACCGCCGCCATGGGGTCAAGGAATATGAGATGGAAGCGGAATTTGACTATATTTTGAAAAAGCGGGGCGTCGTGGACATTGCTTTTCGCACGATTTGTGCGGCGGGCAAAAATGCCGCAGTACTCCACTACGTGGACAACAATCAGGAAATCCAACAAGGGGATCTGCTGCTTTTGGATTTGGGCGCGCAATGGAATTACTACAGCGCGGACATTTCCAGAACCTTCCCCATCAGCGGGACCTTCAGCCCTCGTCAAAAAGAGCTTTATGGGATTGTGCGGTTGGCCATGCAGCGGGTGTTTGACGCCATCCGTCCCGGCGTGCCTTTTCTGCGGCTCAATGAGATTGTTCGAGAAACGTATGCCCAGGAGCTTCAGCGCATCGGGTTGATTGCAGGTCCACAGGAGGTTTCGAAATACTACTTCCACGGCGTCAGCCATTACATGGGGCTGGACACCCACGATGTGGGTTCCAGGGATCAGGAGTTAGCCCCGGGAATGGTGCTGACGGTGGAACCGGGCCTCTACCTTCCTGAAGAGGGTATCGGCATTCGCATCGAGGATGATGTGTTGGTCACCGAAGGCGGCATGGAGATTCTCTCAGAGGACATTCCAAGGGATCTTGAGGCCATTGAAGCGTTCTTGGCCGAGCCTGTGCCGGGGAAGTAATCGCTTATTTTGGGAAGCCGTTGAACTCTCTTTGGGCTTTTGCTATGATGGTAACAGCATAAAGATGGGAAGAGTACGCGCGAAGGATCCTTCCAAAGAGAGGCAGTCTGTGGCTGAAAGCTGCCGAAGGAGAACGCGCAGGAAGATGGCCCCGGAGTGCGGCCTTTTGAAAGCAAAGTAGGAAGGCTCGGTAGTGTCCCGTTATCGACGCGAAATGAGGCAAAAGGCGCGCTTTTTGCAAATCGGAGTGGTACCACGAATTGATCGTCTCCGAGATCCCTGGAACGGGGGTCTCGGAGGCTTTTTTATCTCCAGAGCCACGACCCATCGAAAGGAAAAGAACCATGAAAAAAACACCCTATTACATCACCACCCCCATTTATTACCCGTCCGCCAACCTGCACATCGGCAACGCCTATACCACCGTTGCAGCAGATGCCTTGGCGCGTTATGCTCGCCTGCAGGGCAAAGAGGTGCTCTTTTTAACCGGCACCGACGAGCACGGCCAAAAGATCCAGCGTATTGCCCAGGAGAAGGGGGTAACTCCCAAGGCGTATGTGGATGAGATCGTCGCCGGCATCAAGGATCTTTGGCAGCTACTGAACATTTCCTACGATCGATTCATCCGTACAACGGATGACTATCATAAGGAATCCGTGCAAAAGATTTTCAAGCGGCTCTACGATCAAGGGGATATTTATAAATCCGAATACGAAGGATGGTACTGCACCCCTTGTGAGGCTTTTTGGACCGAGTCCCAGGCGGGACCGGAGCATACCTGCCCCGATTGTGGTCGCCCCTTGGAGCGAGCCAAGGAAGAATCCTACTTTTTCCGCATGAGCAAATACGCCGATCGCCTGATCGAGTACATTGAAGCGCATCCGGACTTCATCCAGCCCGAGTCGCGCAAAAACGAAATGCTCAACAATTTCTTAAAGCCAGGCCTCCAGGATTTGGCGGTTTCTCGCACGAGCTTTGACTGGGGCATCAAGGTGCCCTTTGATGAACGACACGTCATTTACGTCTGGATTGATGCCTTGTCCAATTACCTCAGTGCCCTAGGGTATGAGAACGAAGCGTACAGTGATTTTAAGACTTTTTGGCCGGCAGACCTGCACCTAGTGGGTAAAGACATCATCCGCTTCCACACCATTTACTGGCCCATAATGCTCATGGCGCTGGATCTTCCTTTGCCGGAGCATATCTATGGACACGGCTGGCTGATGTTCAACAATGAAAAGATGAGTAAATCCAAAGGAAACATCGTGGATCCCGTGGTGTTGGCGGAGCATTTTGGCGTGGACCCCATCCGCTACTTCCTGTTGCGCGAGATTCCCTTTGGATCCGATGGTAATTTCAATAATGAGGCCTTCATCCGTAAGATCAATACGGATCTGGCCAACGACCTCGGGAATTTATTGTCGCGCAGCGTGACCATGGTGGAAAAATATTTTGATTCTGTTATTCCAGAGCCTAAAGTCCCAGGCACCTTTGATGAGGAACTGGAGAGCATCCTTCGTGAGGCACCGCAAAAAGTAGATGAGGCCATGGAGCATTTGAAGATTCCAGAAGCTTTGGCCCAGATTTGGAACATCATTGACCGAGCGAATAAGTACATCGACGAAACGATGCCTTGGGCGTTGGCGAAGGACCCAGAGCAAAAAGATCGGTTGGGGACGGTGCTGAATCATCTACTGGAGTCGTTGCGATATGTGGCAACGCTTTTGCAGCCATTTTTGCCTGAGACCGCCCAGAAACTGTTTGATCAGCTAGGCATTGCCCCTTGCGGGTTCGATTCTTTGAACACTTTGCGCGGCATGACTCCAGGCGATCGAGTGCGTAAGGGAGCGGTTATTTATCCGCGCATTGACCTTGAGAAAAAGTTGAGCGAATTGGAGGCGTTAGCCGTTCAAGATGAAGGTGCTCAAAAGCCCACAGCAAAGCTTGCGCCGTTGAAGCCCGAGATTTCCATTGAAGATTTTGAAAAAATCGATTTTCGGGTGGCGAAGGTGTTGGCCTGTGAGCCGATGAAGGGAGCGAAAAAGCTCCTGTTGCTTACGGTGGATTTGGGCAATGAACAAAGACAGGTGGTCTCAGGAATTGCGGCCCATTATCGACCCGAAGAGCTTGTGGGTCGATCTGTCGTGCTCGTAGCCAATTTAAAACCCGCCAAACTACGGGGAACGCTCTCCGAGGGAATGGTCTTGGCGGCCTCGGATGAGGGGGATGAACACCTGTTTTTGGTCGGGCCTCAAGGCGAATTGCCCCCAGGGAGCTGCGTGCGCTGATGGAACGGGATCCAAGGCCTCGTTTGGCGATTCGTAAGGCGAAGGCGGAAGACCTGGTCGCCATAGAACGTCTTTATGAAAATGCCAGAGCTTTTATGCGGGTCATGGGCAATCCTCAGCAGTGGGGCACCACCTATCCGCCCAAGGAAAAGATTGAAGAAGATCTTGCCCTGGATCGACTCTACGTGGGGGCGGCCAAAGATCAGCCTCCCGTCTTAGTCTTTTCCTTCTATGTGGGGCATGAAGCAGAATATGAGCAGGTTTATGGAGGCGCTTGGAGCCATAAAGAGCCTTATGGGGTGCTCCACCGGGTAGCGGCCGAATCAGGCCACGGCGCAGGGAAAAAAATGCTGGATTGGGCCAAAGGGCAGATGGATCATTTGCGCATCGATACGCATGGGGACAACCTCCCCATGCAGCATCTTCTCTTGCGGGAGGGCTTTCGCCGAGTAGGCATCATCCATTTAGCTTCTGGGGATGAGCGCATTGCCTTCGAGTTCATTAATAATCTATATTTCACTCCACGCACCCACGTGGAGTGCGACAAATTGAACGGGTTGAACTGATTATCATGATTTCAATCCACGCACCACGTGGGGTGCGACTAAAGGCGGGGCGGGTCACCATGGAGGAATTGATTTCAATCCACGCACCCACGTGGGGTGCGACTCCAGTTTTGCCATGCCCTCACCTCCTTTTCCCAATTTCAATCCACGCACCCACGTGGGGTGCGACCGGAAAGATCGGCCCCGGTAAGATCGGCCCCATATTTCAATCCACGCACCCACGTGGGGTGCGACTAAGGAATCTTGAAATGCGATTGAGGGTACTGATTTCAATCCACGCACCCACGTGGGGTGCGACCCCCTGAGATAGGCCCCCCTGAGATCGGCCCCGATTTCAATCCACGCACCCACGTGGGGTGCGACCCATGGTCTTTCTCGGAATGTAGTTTTGTAGCTTATTTCAATCCACGCACCCACGTGGGGTGCGACCTTGCGCTTGTCATAGTCGACGCTCGCCTCGATATTTCAATCCACGCACCCACGTGGGGTGCGACCATGGTATCTAATGGACTTTTCTGCCTGTTTTCATTTCAATCCACGCACCCACGTGGGGTGCGACAGTGGAAGAGGCAAGAAAGCGGTATCAATCGTCTATTTCAATCCACGCACCCACGTGGGGTGCGACGCGTAAGGTTGCAGCTTGCCTTTGTTATCTCGATTTCAATCCACGCACCCACGTGGGGTGCGACATATGACTTCCGCTGACTTTTTCAAGGTAGTGATTTCAATCCACGCACCCACGTGGGGTGCGACCTTGATCGTTCTCAATTCTTGATCGGCAATCCATTTCAATCCACGCACCCACGTGGGGTGCGACTACATTAACAAAGTGACCAGGTTTCAAAAAAGCATTTCAATCCACGCACCCACGTGGGGTGCGACGCAACTACCATTCGTGGCTAGAAATTCTATTGAAATTTCAATCCACGCACCCACGTGGGGTGCGACGACGATCACCCGCTACGAGTCAGGTGATATCGAATTTCAATCCACGCACCCACGTGGGGTGCGACAAAAAAAGCCAATGTGCTTCCTGTTTGTCGGTATTTCAATCCACGCACCCACGTGGGGTGCGACGGCGGGCACACGCATGGAGACGCCCAGCGCCCGATTTCAATCCACGCACCCACGTGGGGTGCGACCAAATTGTTTCTCAACGATAGCCGCCCTTACCTTATTTCAATCCACGCACCCACGTGGGGTGCGACTAATCACTTATTCACCCCCTTTCCTGCTCTTGAATTTCAATCCACGCACCCACGTGGGGTGCGACAGGAGATCGAAAAATGAAAAAGATATTTAACGATTTCAATCCACGCACCCACGTGGGGTGCGACCATCTGTCAGTGATCTGCTGGAGTATAAGTCGATTTCAATCCACGCACCCACGTGGGGTGCGACCATCGTTAAGAAGGCCACATACGATGAGTTAGAAATTTCAATCCACGCACCCACGTGGGGTGCGACCAAAAAGATTTGATGAGCAACTGACACAACTTAACATTTCAATCCACGCACCCACGTGGGGTGCGACTGTTCCCGCCTCTTGGAAGCATACTCCAACTCATTTCAATCCACGCACCCACGTGGGGTGCGACTTTGCAATTTACCGACTGAAAATGCCGGAAGAATTTCAATCCACGCACCCACGTGGGGTGCGACTTTCCATAGTTTTTATCTCCTTTTTATCGAGCATTTCAATCC
The DNA here is from genome assembly GCA_002838815.1 of Clostridiaceae bacterium JG1575. Classification (GTDB taxonomy): domain Bacteria; phylum Bacillota; class Clostridia; order Clostridiales; family Clostridiaceae; genus JG1575. Next base: position 104,352 of record LQGW01000034.1, read on the forward strand.
ACGCACCCACGTGGGGTGCGACCATCTCATAGCGGATGTTTCTCCCGCCAGAAACATTTCAATCCACGCACCCACGTGGGGTGCGACATTTCCCAAATTTCCAGTTTGTCTCCGTCTCGATTTCAATCCACGCACCCACGTGGGGTGCGACAGCCTGGGCTGAAAATGTAATATTCAGCCCATTTCGAGGGGTGAAAAGCGCGAACCTAGAGCTGAGGGGACAGATAAGTTCTTTTTAAGGCATAAAAGAGTAGATTTTAAGGGTGAAACCCTATGTGCACTTAGGGTTCGCACATGCATTAAAGGATTAGTGGGGCTTCTAAATTTGGAGTGACTTTGGTTCCGTAGTGTTCAACTTTTCTCTTCCAGTTGTCACCAAGATGGTAGATTCGCAAGCTATCTTCAGAATGGTTCAAGATGGTAACAAGCTTAAACCGAAGCTCTTCAAATTTTGCGGAATCGACCAGGCATTCGAATACTGAATTTTGAACTCTCACCCCGTAATTCAGGCATATTTTTGAAACACGTTGAAGTCTATTCCTTCCGGCCAAATCCATAGTTGAAACATCGTATGATACTAAGATCAGCATATCATAATTACCTCAAAAAGAACGGGGGATATTGATCCAAGTCACCGCGAATGAAACGTGCCATTAAAAGTGCTTGAGTATAGGGTAAAAGACCGAGTTCAATTTTTTCATCTAGGAATGGGTGAGTGAATAATTCTTGTTTACGTTGTTGCCATGCGGCAAGGGCTGTTTTCTTAGCCTCCTCTGTCAGGATGATAGCACTGTCTTCCATTCGTATAAATTCTTTGGGGGTCAGTACACGATTATTGATCAGAGTCAGTACGAAACGATCCACTAGGTAGGATCTCATCTCTTCCATTAAATCCAATGCAAGGGAATATCTACCAGGGCGATCCTTATGATAAAAGCCAACCTGAGGATCAAGACCAACCGTCTCAAGGGCAGCCTTGCAATCATGACTTAACAGAACGTAAAAGAATGAAAGGAGCGCATTAACTTCATCCTTGGGAGGTCTTTTACTTCGGCCACCAAAGGAGAAATCAGGGGAGAAAATCAGATGATTAAAGACTGAAAAATAGGCTTTTGCAGCATCGCCTTCGATCCCCAGTAGCATCTGGTCGTTGGAAGCCTTGCACACTGAATCGGCAGATGATTTCATCTGAATTATGGTGTTTTGAAGCTCGGAAAAACTAGTTATTTTATCTGAGTGGTCTCTTTTAAACCGTAGAAGATTTTGTCGCGCGTTAAGTATTTTTGCAAGGATTAGATTCTTTGCCACACCCAAAGAATCTTGGGCGGATGCAGACAGATTATATTGCGCTCGTCGCAGTCGCACGTTTCCATGAATGGGATTTTGGATCGCTACTAAAAATTCTCCTGTGTGCGATAAAAAAGAAGCAGAAATTTGATGCTCAGAAAACATTTTTAGAAGCTGTGGGGTTATGGTTGTGGTATTGAAAAAGACAATGGATTCGAAATTATGGACAGGGTATTGCGCAATTTTTACTCCTTCTTCCTCTATTCTTATCGTTTCCCCGTCCTTCGAAAAAAACAGCTTTTCCTTTGTAACATATAGGGTATTAAGTAGTTTTCTCATGGATCATCCTTTGAATATAGGAGTTCACGGAGCGATTTTTGGAAAGCGCTTTTGGGAGGCAATCATTATGTAGGGAACATTGAAGGCACTTCTTTTCAAAAATTGGTTCAATAGTTTCTCCAGTTTTCATAAGGTGATGCATTTTTAGGGCTGCTTTTATGGTGAGTTCTCGAAGTTCTTCAGTCATTTCTACAGTCGATCTTCTTTTTATACCATTGTAGAAAAGAGAAGCAGTTGGAATATTACAGCCCATCATCTCTTCGAGGCATAATACCTGCAGACAAAGCTGAGCTTCATCACAACGATCTTTCTTGGGTTTTCCAAGTTTGTATTCCACGGGATAAGGTTGATAAGTTCCGCGATGCCCGCTGATGGGGATACCCATTGGATCGGGGATCAGTTCTATGGCGTCTGAGACGCCATAGAACTGTAGCTTATTTGAAATCAAAGGAACACTTCTTAGAGTTATTCGGCCGTTTCTTAACTCACGAAACATTCGGTCATCAACATTTTTATGAACATTGGTACCCCTAACAGTGAGTATATTTTCAGACCAAATACCTTCGGAATGGATCAAACACCATTGCCGTTCACAAAAAAGAAAGTGTTGGATCCCTGAGATCATCAAATAGTCAGAATCCCAATCCATCAACGCCCCTCAAGAACCTCAGGAACTAATCCATCAAGATCCGTCTGGGAAATAACAAAATCATCCACATCTTTTGGAATTGAGACATCCTTCTTCATCTCAATATTGATTGTGTTATGTACTTTTGCTGCGGAATATTGTCCGTGCGGGTTGGCGTGTTCCCACCAATAAACTTTTAGGACTTCCATACTTCCGTCTGGGCGAGCAGAGGAAGCATCTCCCTCAAAAAGCTCGACCAAAGCTTTTTTGATTTCTTCGGCATCTTCTTTTGAGAAACCTGTCTTTTCCGCAAGTTGAGGGCTAATGCTACCTGAGAAGGAATAAAGACCGAAGTCCACACGATGCTTCATCCCCATTGTGTCCGAAGATTTTTTTTCATCGGTTACACTGTTTACACTTTTGGTAATCTGCATTGAATTAACTGTTACTGGATGAGCGCTGACTGCACTTTGTACGGACACGGGTCCTCTTACAGCAAAACTTACTTTCGATCCTTTAAAGGCAAATACCTGACCAAAGGAACGCACATCCAACCATTGTTTACAAACTGCAACTCGCCGTTTTTCAGCATCGGTTGCCGAGTCTTTTCCTAAGATTCCTTCTTCCCGATCCTTTAACGATCTGTATTCATCAACTTTATTGTCATCTGATTGAACAAAAATGTTGCATCCGTTTGCTAAAAGACGATTTCGAATTTTTCTCTTAATACAAACATCTGAGATTTCGCCAAAGCCATCATAATTGACTCTAGGCCGATTTTCGTTAAGAGGGTCGCCGTTGGGATTGGCTTTTTTTACACTTAAGATCACTTTGAAATCAATTTTATTCATCATCATTATTCCTCCGATTGTTGATCAATTTTATTATTGTCAAGATCTTTTTTAGCTTTACTCTTTTCTTCTACGCGTTTTTGAAGTTCCATCAACTGGCAATGGTATGCCAATAGAAATTCCGGTTCTAGTGGAGTGTTCAGAGTAAAATCTTCCGAATCAAACAAACTCATCACTTCGTTAATCTGTCCCTGATGCCAACTGGCCTTTCCTTTTAACCGATCTAAGTAAGGTCTTAAAGAAAGTTCGATAGTTTTCCAAGTGGTGTAGGGATGGACCGAGAATTCATGGAGGTAGCGTTCAGCATTGGTAAGCCGATCCTCCTTAGCCTCAAACAAGGCCCAGCTTTCGATGTTTTGTGCCAGCGCTAAAAGTCGTCCATAAAGGTAACTCCTCGTGCTGCGATTAACATCCAGTCCCATTTCAAAATCCTCCTTATGATAGTCTTTGTAATATTTACGAATCAGTGAGCAACTGATTGTAAGGGCACGACTAAACTGGTTTGCTGTGAGTCCTGATCGATTTTTGGCACGGTTAAAGCAAGAAAACATTAAATCCACAGGGAGCGGGGTTCCATCTACAATGCAACGAACGATTCGGTTGAGATTGTGATACTTTAGTGAATCACTGATGTTTTTACCGAATCCCAACGAACATTCAATGATATCGTAGGGAGAAGGGGGCCCATAAAATGGATTTATAACATATTTATCCCCTTGTTTTTTCCAAAGGTAACTATGCAACCAGCTGGTTTCATTTTGCCATTTGTTGACTCGATCAATGTATTCTCCTGTGGGGAGCTCCTGGAAGTACGTAATGGATAAACGGCCAGGAGTTGCATTTTCAAGGGACATGATGACGACCTGATCGTCTGAGCTAATATTGGCCTTATACCCTAAGATGGCATTCGTTAGTTCCTTGGCCATTGCCTGGCCGGTATCATGAATTGCCTCGGATTCGATGAAGCCAAATGCAGTCTCAAACAATACGGGGATCGGATTGTCATCAATGGACCAGCAAAGATATACGGAAGAACCACTAACTAATCCTTGACGTTGAATCAGCCATTTCAAGGCGGCGTGCACTTTTTGTGAGGCTTCATAGCTGATTCCATAAGCCTCTTTTGCAGAAATAAAACGCCCTCGGTAGGTAAAGTTTGTATTGTCATTGGAACTGATGAGTTTTGCGTTGGCTTGATTTCGATTGATGCTTTTTGGGTGAATGCGAGATAGACTTGCCTTTTTGCCCGTCACCTGACAAAGTCCATCTTGAGGCATTGAACTGACGTAAAAAGAAATCCAGGAGCGATACAGTGTTTCGTCCAACCAAGTCTTGACATTAGGATTTCCCGGCAATTCAACTTTCCAACGGACAAAACCAGAGATTGGAGAGGTTGTAGATTTAGTGCCTGCCCATTTTGGGGAAATAGATCCATCGTCTTCAATCAGAAAAATAGTTCCTGCAGAGACTAAATCATGAAGAGTTGTATTTTTCTTTGTGTAGTTTAAGATGGAGCGAAGTGAGGGATGACCAGAGGCGCCTACCCAATTTTCTAGAGTTTCTAGGTATTTGGCTCGAAGCGCTACCTTATTATCGTGGTCCGTATCTTTTGATGGCTTGTAAAAATCTAGGAAGTCCCCAGCGATATACTGCAATTTATCGACTAAAGGATGCGGCAAAGGACGTGTACCAGAGCGACCCGCGGATTCCTCTGTGCAGGGAATAATCGTGAGCTCATCCTCCTGTGGTACGCGATCTGCCTCTAAAAAGTTCCCATATTGATCTAGAGTAATCTCAATTTGAACTTTCTGTTGCATGTGGCAAATGGGAGTCAGCTCAGACGTCTTGTCGGATTCATTCCGGTCGTATGTTTTTAATAAGCTATTGATCCAGCTCATTGCTCTCCTCCATTCTAATGAGCTCCTCATAAGTTGAATCTTTAAAATTTACTTGAGGCAAGGAGTACTCTGTTTCACGAATGAGTCTCGACGGCAAGTCCCCCAGTGAAGCATCAAAAATAATCTCTCCATGATTCATCGTGGGTTTCCAAAAGTAGGCCATGAACTTTTTGTTTTTAGGATTGGGGTAAGTGAATCGATAAAACATCAAATCGAAAGGGATTATCCCCTTGTCATCGTAGTATCCCTTCTTCGCCCCATAGGTTACGGGTTCAACATAGGCTTGACACTCTCGAGTGCCTAAAAAGATGTCCCGTCGGCCACCCTTGTTTACCATGCGAAGAGCGATTTGATGGTGCTTATGTTCATTTCGATCCGAGGCAAGATCATCTCTACTCAAGTCCCATTCAAAATGAGCATTGACCTCATATTCGACATCGCTCAAATAGGTATAGATACTTAAATCATTGGCTTTGGTACCGGCGTAAAAAATAGGGCGAACGCCTTGGCTTTGCATTCGGATGGGGTTCATGATTCGGACTGAATCTACAACCCATTGGAATGTAGGTTTCCAGTAAATGGACTCACATATCCCTTTTAGTGCTTCGTAGGTTGGAATTTGATAGGAAAATTTTTCTCCTCCAACACGAGTGATCGGATCACTAAATAGAGCGTAGCGACCATGAACTTTGAAAGAAATACTGTTTCTCATGCATCCTCCTTGATCACAATGCGGTAAGTGTTAAGTTGTAGGATTTAGGATCAAATCCCGTAGTCTCGTGATAGTAGCCCTCATTAATGATGTGAATCGTAGGGCCAGCCTTAGTTTGAATATCGTAAATCACTCCCTTCTTTATAAGATCATCCAATTGATTGTCAAATAGATTCACGGAATACCGTTGCGCCTCATTCAATAAATTTTTCAGGTTGCTTTGATCTGCAGCCATCAGTTCAGCAATGATCTGGGTTCCTCTTCCATAAGGTGCGATAGCTCCCAAGGTATTATTTTCAAGCACACGATAATGATCTCCTGCAGTCTTAAAGCCATACCATAGCTTGATCTTTGGAGTCCCCTTCGGCTTTAAAGATCCCAGTGCCGCCGTATTAATTGAAAGCAGGTCGATCATAGTCGTAGTGAGCGCAGGTAAATAAACGAGGTAGGGCATTTTCTTCTGCTCATCTTTGTCGTGATATTTAAATAAATAGTATTTGTCCATGCTCTTTTGTGAAAGAAGAGAATGATCAAAGGCCTCAGGGTTTTTGTCAAATTCCCTTAGGATCCTCCGTGTGATCGTTGCATCGTTTTTTATAGCGGTAAGCTTATCGAGCCTTTCAAAGTCAGGATTGATCAATAACACATCGCCAAGATTTGATCGATTTCCATGTCGGTTGCAGCGTCCTGCCGCTTGAACAATGGAATCCAAACCGCTTAGGGATCGGATGACTGTATTGAAGTCTACATCCACGCCCGCTTCAATAAGCTGTGTGCTTACAAGGCAAACAGGAAGGTTTCGTTCTAATTCTTCAATAACCTTCTTTAGAATTTTCTTTCGATGTTCTGGGCACATGGAAGTGCTTAAATGGTAGGTATGAGGAAGAGCCGCAAGGTGTGAATAAACAGCTTTAGCCGCACTTTTCGTATTGAAAACACTTAAAACACTTTTCCCTTGTAATTGAATCTGACGAATTAGTTCGGCCGTTTCTTCCTCTGACCATTGCTCTATTTTTTGTTCATTCTTTACGCGAACACGAGTCAGTTTTTGTTCGTAATATTCTGGTTGCTTCACGATTTCGTTTTGGGGTGGGATTACTAGGGAATATTCTTCTTGTTCTAGTCCATTTAGAAGAGGCTGTGTAGCAGTGCATAGGATAACGCTGCTGTTGCATAAAGAGGTTAAAAATTGAGTCAACCGGTTAAAAAGATAGATTTGCTTTACCTCAAGAGCTTGTACCTCATCAAATATGATTAGAGAATTTGAAAGCTGGTGGAATCGACGCTCAGATTGTGTACTCGATGAATAGGCAGATTCCAGCAGTTGAACCATTGTTGTAAAAACAATCGGAGCATCCCAATTCTCGGCGAGGACCCGCATTTTCAGTGTGTCATTTTCAGGCAGGAGGTTGCTGTGGTGCTCTAAAACATAGTCCGAATAAGCAGAACCAAGAATTTCTCGAGTCACTTGAGCGTTTTGATCCGAAATCGTTGTAAAGGGCAATACATAGATCACTCGGTCAAAATCATGTTTTTTGCAATGGTGTAGGCCAAATCGTAGACTGGATAAAGTTTTTCCACCCCCAGTCGGAACTCGCAGAGTAAAAATACCCGGCGGGAGGCTGGCAGAGTTCAAGCAATCTTTAGAGATTTGAGATCTCAGTTGATTGATTGGCGTATCACTTTTAAATTTCAGGATCGATTGTTCATATTGATCGATTAATTCGCTCCAACTGGGATATTCAACATTCCGGAGCGTTTTGACCTCAACGTTTGAAAAGTCAATGGTGTCTGTACGATCCGCATCAATAAGGCAACTATAGAGAGCTCTGATAAGAAGCCCAAGAAAAAAAATTCTGGCTTCTTTACTGCTGATAGCTAATGGAACAGTCAGTATTCTTTTTACGGCAAGGTCAAATTCATTGGCCATTGCTTCATAGTTGAGGGTAGATTCCAGGGAAGAATTTTGAAAAATTGAGAGAACCTCTTGGTAGTGAGGCAGAGGTTTATTCATTCGATTTAAAAAATCAGACGAACCATCGTAGTATATGAAATCCCTAAGACCACCGTGATGGCCAATTACAGTCATCGCCATGGCTTCGCGAAGAAGTGGATCTTTTATATTAGGATTATTATAGAGGAATTGCGCTCCTGCTGTAGAGTGATCCACTTTCCCCGGATCCATATGGCCTTCGGATAAACCGGTTCGCTGACGAATCATCGCTTGAAAATCAGAGGAGTATTTCCCCAAATCATGAACCAAACCGATCGCATACGCAATATTCGGAAGACCGAGCTTTTTACCTCGGATCCTCGCTAATTCTGCAGTATATTTCAAATGGTCTGAAACGGTCTGGATTTGACCATCAAATTCTCGATAGTGAGCGATATAACTCTTCATGATTATCCTCCTGTTTTTCTCGAATAACTTTAGGCCATTCTTATAGGAACTACTTTAGGTAAAGTATATCCAACCAAAGGGACAAAATTCGTTTTCATCGTTTAATGAGAGTATAATCCCGAGAAAAAAATAATTCAATATGTTTTGAGATATTTTTATATAGTGATAAAATGGGGGTGTCGGGGGAGCCCCGTGGATTGAAAGAATATTTTTTGAGATATTAAGCCCGAAGAAAAGTTGGTTGTGCCAATTTTTCTTCGGGCTTAATTCTCTTTATTCAGGAGGATCAGAATCTGGTTCGAATAAACGGAACAAAAAGATCAGTTCAACAAAAAGGAGCACCATTCTTCTTGGGTCATGCCCTTAAAATAATCCTCCAGATCCAAAGAAGATAAGTGGGTCATAAGATCTTGGCGCTCATATTTAGAGCCTTTTAATGCATTCTCAAGACCAGAAATGCCTTCTTTTACAAAAAAATCCCCATAAATTTTGATGTCCTCAAGTGCCCCTTTTTTGATGTTCATCCGCACATCCACAATACCAAAGGGAAATTTTGCAACTTTTTGCAGGGTGAAAAGGGGAGTTCGGCCGTAGTTCCAGTCCCAACTCATAAACTTTTTCTCTGTAAGTTCCTTGTGAATGGCTTTTTCTTTCGAGGAGAGCTCGTATTCTTCTAAGGGATACATCTCACCGATGGTTTCTAGTAAAAGTCCTTGAAAGGCTTCGATGGTCAAGGTTTGATCTGGTAAGTACTCCATGATATTCGTCACGCGGGAGCGTACCGATTTGACCCCTTTGCTTTGAATCTTAAGATCTTTCACTTTAAGGGATTTACTGAGTTCGGACATATCGGAATTGAATAAAATGGTCCCATGCTGCAGCAGACGCCCGTTGCTGAAATACTGAGCGTTGCCTGAGAATTTCTTCCCATCGATGAGTAGGTCGTTGCGGCCCGAGAGTTCTGCGGCAATGCCCAGCTTTTCCAATGTTCTTAGCACGGGGCGAGTTAACACATCAAATTTATTCACGTCCTCTCGGCTGCCCCGCACCACAAAGGAGAAATTGAGGTTGCCGTGGTCATGGTAGACGGCTCCACCGCCGGAGAGACGGCGCTGCACATGAATGCCTGCGCGTTTCACGTAGTCTTCATTGATTTCCTCCAAGGTGTTTTGATGTTGCCCCACAATGATGGAAGGGTCATGGATGTAAAAAGTGAGGTAGTCATCCGAAGGTAGATGGTTGATGATGAGATCTTCCATGGCCATGTTGTATGCCGGGATGGGCCAATGCGTTTTTATGTATTTCATGAGGTGCTCCTAACTTTCTTAAGATGCTTTTAGTTTACCATATTCCTCGGAATTAGATAAAAGGAGATCTCAAGGGGGATTAATTATCAATTCGTGGATGGCTCGTAGATGGGTTGTTTTGGTAATGTAAAAGTACAACTTTTGGAAACTATAAATACAAACGAGTAATTGCCAGTCCCAACGGTACAAATGATCCTAGAAGATGAGAAATGCCGTTAGGGAGGAAAGACGGTGCTAACAGTAACTCCCGTTGATAAGATCCGGGATTTATGGTTCTCAAAAGAAAAAACCTTTTCGAAAATGCCCCGAATTACCGGAAGAAAGCATGTCATCCCAGAGGAATTTAAGGAGTCCACCCACTACGTCCGCCGGCTGAATCTAGTAACTTAAGTGTTACCTAATATACCAGTTTCAAAGGTACATACAAATAAGGACTTGACGGGAGTGGCGTATTTCAACTCCACCTGGTAGGATTCTTAACCGCTACAGTGGATGGTTTCTATATTGCCATAAACATCCCAAGTGAAAAGAAGGCAGCCAGGGAACAATTCAAGTTCCTTGGCTGCCTTTAAGGGGCATCATTCCAGCCATTCTTTCGCATAGGCTTCCATGCTCTCGAGGATGGGAGCCAGAGCCTGACCTTTTACGGTGAGTTGATAGCGCACTTTAATGGGATATTCACGGATCACTTCCCGGTGCACGATACCTAACTCCTCCATCTCCTTGAGTCGTTCCGTAAGCAGACGTGAAGAAAGGTGGGGCACGCAGATCAGGATTTCATTGAACCGGCAGTCGCCCTCGAGGAGAACCCGGAGGATGAGTCCTGTCCACCGCTTTCCGAGAAAGACGGTCAATTTTTCATATTTTGGGCAGAGCTGAAAATCCGGCATGGAGCGTCCCTTCTTTCAATAATTACATTTCATAACCTGTATATAAAGTAGCACATTGCCTCCTTCATTTCAATTTAATAAAGATTGCCTAAAATGGACGGAGCATATTAAGGAGGCAGCGATGAACAAATATAGTTTTTTCAACCGTGCCGTGCGGATTTGGCCCCAGCATCCCCATGACTACCAGCATCATGACCGCAATGCGGAATTTTTAAAAGAGTTTGGTCAAAAGGGCTCAAGATATCTTGACGATATTACGGTGAATGATCTGGGGCTGGAGAAGGTTTATGCTGAAATAGACCGGACCTATACCGCTCCAGGCTCCAATGTGCTTTGGAACATCCTTCGAGATCCCCTAACGGATGAGTTGGATCTTGAGCAACGAAGTCGGCACATTGAGGCGTTTCGCAAAAACCGGGATCTGCGAGAGCGTGCTCAGGGAATTCTTTGCACTTGCGGTTATGAGGTACTCAGTGATTACCGCCTCCCTTTGTTGAGCCAATACTCCATATCCCCCAAAAGCATTGCATTGATGTCCTTATTGGGGCTTCTTTTGACGGCGGCCATCCTCTACAGCATTGCCACAAGAAGTATTGAAAACGCCCTTTATACCGTGCTGCCCCTACTGCTCATCAATGGGTTATACGGCGGCATTGTGGAACGGCGTGAGGATCAGGCCGAGCTTCGTAAGATCAAAGGCCTACGAACGAAGGGTGGGATCGCGTTTCATATGGCATCCTTGATGAACCTCATGGGCGTCTTACAGGCGGGGGTCGCCATCGCCAAAGATCCCGAGCTCTCGGACGTCTCTTTGGGCGTACGAGAACACCTTTCAGCCGCTCGCCCGCTCCATGATTCCTTCCGGATCTTTTCATGGCTGGAGCGAATCAATTTTTTAGATTATTTGGCTCAGCTTTTTCTGCTCAAACACATCCTCTACTATAAAACCCAAGCCAAGCTGCAAAAAGACAATGGCAAGCTACGTCAGTTCGTTTGGGCCGTGGGGTATCTGGACGCCCTCGTTTCTGTGGCGGCGTATCAAGATCATTTGGCGGAGGAGGGACAGATCTTTTGCGCTCCAAAGTTCATTCAAGGAGACGCCTCCCTCTCCATAAAAGATGGGGTCCACCCCTTGGTGGACGGCTGCGTGCCCAATTCTATTGAATTGCATCGAGAAGGCCTTATTCTAACCGGCAGCAACATGAGCGGGAAATCCACCTTCATGAGAGTTTTGGGCATCAACGCCTGCCTTGCGCAGACGCTTTGCCTGGCTCGCTGTAGAAAATACGAAGGATCGCTTTTTCGCATCCTAAGTTCCATCGATCCTGAGGATGACACGATCTCCGGGAAAAGCTATTTCATGGCGGAGGCCCAGGCGGTGCTGCGCATCGTGAAGGTCTTGGAGGATGGAGTGCCCACGCTCTGTATTTTGGACGAAATGTTCCGGGGAACGAACCCCTTGGAGCGCATCAGCGCTTCGGTGGCGATCCTGGACTTCATTCAGCGGCAAAACTGCATCCTTGTGCTTGCCACTCACGATCGGGACATCATTGGTTTGGTCAAAAATCCCTTTCAACTGGGGTACTTTACGGAAACCGTGGACAGCGACGGCTTGACCTTTGATTACCGGCTGCGATCGGGCATCAATGAAACCTCCAACGCCATCCGTATTCTGGACGTCATCGGCTATCCCAAAAGCATCACGGATCAGGCCAAAGCCTTGATTCGATCCGATCAAACCCTAGTAGACTATACCTTTCAAAAACCCCATACGCATTAATCTGCAAACAAATCCCTACTTTAAGAGGGTGTCTTAGGGATTAAGTAGTCCAGAAAAAATGGACATAGCTTGGTATAAGTGTACCGGCTATGTCCATTTTTATTCCTCCATGATGTGGTGGCTGGTGATGTGAATTCACTTATCATCTCCATTGTGAACTCCTGAATATCCGTAGACTTGCGGCTCATTGAGAGTTAATGCTCAAACTTAGAATACACTTTCGTGCTCAGCATACATAGTGCATTGTGATTCTGTCAGACGATTCTCAAGTGTGTACTCTTCGGTTTCTCAGTTGGAGGTCATCTTGCTAAAGCGTTCGTCAGAAATCTTTCCCTAGAGGCTATGCTCAAAAATTCGTTGGATGACATCGTCAAGCTTTGCAATACACGCCTTTGACTGCTCTCACCTTCACCTGGTCTAGGATCGGCAGAGAGTGAATTCGCACCTGATGCACAAAAAACTGTTGCCTTAAAAAACCAGAAGCAGTAGATTTTTCCGAATATTCGTGATGTAATTAATTACAATGGTCTTGAGAATAAGGTGTGAGTCGGTTTCAAGAACAAAACCTGATTGCCGCTGGAGTACATCCCAAACAAATGAGCAGCAATTACTCACTAAAATGGTCACTTAATTCTAAGTAAAGAAAAGGGTTTTATATCCATCCAGTGAAAGGAGGAAACAATGGTAAACACATCGTACCCTATTATGATGGAGATTGCTGGCAATACGGCGTTATGGACAAGACCTGATACCGGGGATTCTCCGTGCAGCTATCCAGCACCGACATACTCAGCTGTGCGCGGACTGTTTGAGAGTGTATTGTGGGGGCCTGCCGTTCTTGTGATCCCGAGACGAGTTGAGCTTTGCAGCATACCGCAGTACCACTCCTATGCAATGAACTATGGTGGGCCGTTGCGAAGCACCACGTCGATCAGGAATGGGAATAATTATCAGCTATTTGCAACGGTGCTGACAGACGTGTGCTATCGGCTCTATGCGGATGTGGTTCCTAATCCAAAGAAAGAGATTTTGCCTGAAAGTGCGGCAGCATGGGACAGGCGGACGACATCGCCCGGGCATGCCTATCAGGAAATATTTAATCGCCGATTGAAATGTGGTCAATCCTATGCGACCCTGTCGTTAGGCTGGGCCGAGTTTACAGCATCTTACTTCGGTCCGTTTCGGGGAACGACAAAGATATGCTCGGAACTGCCGGATATTCAGATCCCTTCTATGTTGCGTGGTGTTTTTCAAAATGGGTATCAATCTGAATATAACGCAGTTTACGATGTTGATGTACTTGTCCACGAAGGAGTTCTTGTGTATCCGAAAAGAGGCGATTGGTGATGATCAACGAATTAAGACAACTTAGTCAAGCAATGGAGGAATCAAACATAAATGGGGAAATCTGGCACCAGAAATACAAACCGATTCCGAACATCAGAGCTAACGCACCGTGCGTTCGTATTTTGATCGATGACGGTAAAGTGATCGAACTTTCGTCTGTAGATCAAAACAAAGGGTCGTGCTTACGAAAATTCGGGACAAACCAAGGCTCATACCCATGCATGAATTTAGCGCCACTTTATCGGATTACTGATAGCGAAGTAAAGAAGAAGCTGTCGTCTTTGCGACCTGAAGACCTGGATGAAGATCGGATCGATAGGATAAGGAACTGGTGCACAGATAGCAATTGGGGAAGTAAGTTTCAAGGAAAATATAAGGTTTCCATGAAAAATACGACAACCGAACTGGCTTCCCTTGTCCCGGATTTTAAATCCATACAGATATTGATAGGCCAGAGTAATTATTTTCTTGACTCTGCCAAACTTCATCAGGAAATGGAAAATGTGGCTTTTGAAATGCTCTCGAGCAAACATGAAGTTTCATTGGCGCTGAGTGTCCTATTTCACTATGGCAATCCCGATAAAAATGCAGTAGATGATTATGGCTCTATCTCAGTTGCGTTCGATTCTCCCAAATTGATCATGGGCATGTCGGTGGTGAGCAATAAATTTACTGCGAGCTTTAACGCTTGTTTGTTGTCAGCGGAATCGACGCGGCTGAAAAAAAACGATGTACCCGGTATCGACGCCTCCTACATTGTCGACGCCTTCGGCATTAAGTTCGATCCGTTAGAACAACCCATGCCGGAAGTGAAGCTTGCAGGAGGATTTGATGTGAAGCTTCGCACGATGTTTAAAGAACAGCACTGCCAAACAAGATACCGTAAAATCGAAAACGCAAGCTACCCAATATCTCCACTGATGCGAGAAAAACTTCAGGCATCACTTAACTGGTCTGGGAGGAAAGATAAAGAAAATATCATATGGATTAATACGGATAGAAACGAAATTTTGTTCGCATACCCGGTTGATTTGATTCATGAGGATGTCTCGTATACAAGGATGTTCAAACGAGCGCAGAAAAACGAGAATGCCGTGGAAAAAGAGATTGCCTTTGAAGAACAGGCAAAAAGATTTATCACCGAAATACGCTCGGCTAAAAAACCGGGGGCGGATTCAAATGCTGAGAAAATCGAACTGTTTATTTTGAGAAAGATTGATAAAGCTCGTACAAAGGTTGTTTATACACGCCAGACTGATCCGTATGAGCTTGAAAAACAAAGTGAAGCATGGACAGCGGGATGCCGGAATCTCCCGACTTTTACTTTCGGCCTACCAAGCATCCCATTTCCCTTGGATATGGCCGATATTTTGAACTGTTTTTGGAATCAGAAGGGCGAATTGATAACAGACAAGTTTAAACCAGTACCAAAGTATCATGGGATTGAGCTGTTGATGGACAGCCAGTTCCCAGTGACTGCCGACCTCCATTGCCTGGTTGAAAAAGCAATGACTATAAGCGTATTTCTCAGGAATAGACTTGCTACAGGGAACTTGAATCATCACAAAAGGGGTAAATTTAAAGATATGTTGGCATTGATTGGGCTTATGCTCTATCGCAAAGGCATAGGAAAGGATGAGTATATGGAAAGCTTACCCTATCTCTACGGACAGCTACTCAAGGTATCGGACGAGCTTCACGCGCTATATTGTAAAGTGGTGCGTGATAATGAGTTGCCGACGAAGTTGGCTGGCGGAAGCCTGTATCAGGCTGCGGCCGAAGCCCCAATTCGGACACTGAACCTTTTGGGGCAGCGGATGAACCCGTATATTCTATGGGCAAAAAACTATCGAACAAAAAAAATAACCGAAAAAGGGAAAGAGAGCTGGAAAGCGGGATGGTTCATTTCGTTGTATGAAAATATAGCCACAGAACTCCTTACTGCATGGAGCACCCAAACCAGATTCAATGATGAGGAAAAAGCACTGCTGTTCCTCGGATATCTTGCGAACTTTCCAAAGAAAGAACAGACTGCAGATGGAACGGAAGAATTAAATAAAACTGAGGAGGTAACTGACCATGAGTGAAATGTTCAAACGCGCAACAGGTCTTTTAATAATTGAAGTCGTCAATTCCAACCCTAACGGTGACCCTGATCGCGAAAGCGATCCGCGTCAGCGACCCAATGGCTGCGGGGAGATCTCGCCAGTCTCATACAAGCGAAAAATCCGTGACTTGCTCGATGATCACGACGCTGCATTTTTCAAAGCACTACCTGAAAAATATAGCCTGAATCCCCAGAACTATAACATTTTAGAGCATCGCGGACGCGATAGGAAATCCATTATAGCTGAGATGGGCAATGACCCTTCAAAGTTCGGGGAAAGCGAATTTGTACACAAATACTGGGATGCCCGTGTCTTTGGCAACACATTTTTACAAGACGGCGGCGACAAAGCATTTATTAAAACAGGTGTTGTACAGTTCGGCATGGGCGTTTCGATTGCTCCCATTGTTATTCTCCGTCAGACCAACACAAATAAGGCTGGTGTGCAGGAAGGGAAGAGTGCCGGTATGGCGCCTCTTGCTTATCGCATCGTCGAACACGGCGTGTATTGTATGCCCTTCTTTGTAAATCCGAACTACGCCCACAAGAGTGGTTGCACCGCTAATGATATCGAGCTTTTGAAGTTGCTGATCCCCTACGCCTATGAGATGAACCGTTCCGCCATTCGTCCTGATGTCCGCCTGCGCCACGCCTGGTACATCGAGCATAAAAACATGTTGGGAAGCTGCCCGGAACATCTACTCTTTGAAGCGCTGACGCCGGAAAAGCTGGGCAACAAAACCGATCCATCTACAAGCTGGAGTGATTATCAGGATAAGACTGGGCTTCCAGAAGAGCTTTTTTCTCGTGTGGAGAGCTTCATCGATCTAGTCAATGCGTAATGGAGTATCTTGCACACAGCGCAAAGGCAGACAGCATTGCACAGACCTATTCCGACCATGTGGCTGGCGTCTGCCACAGAGCTGAATGGTATGCCAACGAAGCGGAACGGTATTCGCCAATTTGCGAGGGGCAACTGAAAGAAATAGTGCGGCGCAGCGCGCTCTGGCATGATTTGGGTAAGTTGGACGACGACAATCAAGCTGTATTGCATGATCCCTCGTATAAGCAACGCCACCTACCATGGAACCATACTGATGCTGGTAGCGCTGCTCTGAAAGCATCCGACAGCCTCTACTCCGCACTTATCGTTTATTCCCATCACATTGGCCTGCCTGATATGGAGTCAGAAGGTGCGAGAGGCAAGAATTTTTTTCGCGATGACAGGTATTCCGTAAGAAATCATTTCGATTTCGAATTAACGAAGTTATTGCGGCGGCATACGGAAATTCTCTCGATGGATGGACGTGGCGTGGAGGAACCGACCAGAGCAGATTTGCCTCTCTTTTTCCGAATGGCGCTTTCCTGCCTTGCGGATGCTGACCATACGGATACTGCCGTCGCGTATAGGCAGGTACCGGAGTGTGAAAACCTGCCGCAGCTTTGTGCAGAGAAACGACTGAAAAAATTGAACAAGTATGTGTCGGAGCTTAGTAGCGATGATGAACGCAGCCATCTGCGCAGCGAAATGTATTTCGCCTGCCGTGACGCGACGGTGACCGGCGGATTTACCGCATGTGACAGTCCTGTAGGCTCAGGAAAAACGACGGCTGTGATGGCGCATTTGCTTAAGCAGGCGATGGAACGTAACGCAAGGAGGGTTTTTGTTGTTTTACCTTATACCAATATCATAAAACAATCGGTAGATATTTATCGAAAATCATTGGTTCTGCCGGGTGAGAATCCGGAAGAAGTTGTAGCAGAACTTCACTGTCGTGCGGATTTTCAAGACAAAGATACGCGTTACTTGACATCGCGCTGGCGCGCGCCAATTATTGTAACAACTGCTGTCGCGTTCTTTGAGACTCTGGCTTCCAATAGGCCATCTGCTCTAAGGAGGCTCCATGCGCTGCCAGGAAGCGTTGTTTTTGTTGACGAGGCACACAACGCGTTGCCTCTTAAGCTCCTCCCATTGGCATGGAGGTGGATGTATAAGCTTGCCGAGGAGTGGAGCTGCTATTGGGTACTGGCTTCAGGCTCTCTAGTGCGTTATTGGATGCTTGACAGCTTGAAGCCGGTTGAAATGTTGCAACCCATTGTTAACGAACTGATCAATGAAAAACTGCGTGAACAACTTATGCGGTATGAACGGCATAGGGTTACTTTTAGATGGAGACCCGAGGCTATAAGCCGTAAGGAATTGATGGATTGGGTTCAAAGTATGCCCGGCCCGCGACTGCTGATCGTTAACACGGTACAAAGTGCCGCGGCAATCGCTAACGATTTTTGTAGCACATATGGGAGATATAGTGTCGAGCATTTGTCTACGGCATTAACAGCAGAAGACAGGAGTAGCACGATAGAGCGGGTAAAAGTACGCCTTAAAGATGAACGCGAAACGGACTGGACGCTTGTCGCAACATCCTGTGTTGAGGCCGGAGTAGACTTTTCTTTTCGGAGCGGCTTTCGCGAACTATCGTCTTTGCTTTCCCTCCTTCAAGCTTCCGGTAGAGTGAATCGTAGCGGTTTGTATCCGGGCTCGGTTATGTGGAGTTTTACTTTGCAGGACGATTCCATATTGAAAAAAAACCCTGCCTTAGAGACTTCTCGCGAGGTACTGAGAAGTTATTTTGCAAAAAATGCAGAAATTGCGCCGGTATTAAGCACAAAGTCAATGAATGATGAAATTATTCAAGACGACAGCTGCCTAAAAACGATTAAGCGACTGAATGCTCTGGAAAATTTGAATCAGTTTGATACTGTCTGTAATGAGTTTGCGGTGATCGAATCCAATACAGTGCCAGTCGTTATAGATGACGACCTTGTAAAGTCGATCGAGTACGGCCTTGGCGATTGGCAGCTGCTTCAAAAAAAGTCCGTCTCCATTCGCCGTGAGAACATTAAGGCGTGGAATGTGAAGGAGCTTGCAAACGGCGTATTTCACTGGACGCTAGAGTATGATTCCTTTCTCGGCTATATGCGCGGCGTGCTGGATATTCAGAAAAGTAAGAACGATATGCTGATGGATTAAAGCAGATCCTATTCACTACATAATATGGGTGTATTACATTTTATGTGGGAATGAATAATGGTGAGCGAAAGCAGTTTTCTTTTGATGCTATCTGACTTTTATCATCATCTCCGATACAACTAAAAGACTACACCAAAGGGTTTATCCTTAGGTGTGGTCTTTACTGTCTTTGCTCCACCTGAAGAGTTTCCGTCAAAAATACTTCTTAAGTATAATTCCTTCGACGAACGGCCTTTAAGGGCATCTCTTTTGCGAATCCTTTACTTAGGGAGGTTCTGGACGTTGAAAGTGTTAAATTGTATGGGGCAATGCTATAATGGAGGGGATCAGAAGAAATATGAAAATGATCGAAAATTCGAATATGAAGAGATGGATCCCCTATGAATAAATCCAAACTGAAAAACCTGCCCATTTGCGGTGGGTGAGACTCGAAAATCGGAGCAGGTGCTCTTACAAAACTCGTTGAAAATTTGCCCGTGCTGAAGGATCCTAATTTATTAGTGGGCTATGATTCCAGTGATGATGCTGCGGTGTACCGCCTATCGGAGAGCCAGGCCATCATTCAGACCCTGGACTTTTTTCCACCCATGGTGGAAGATCCCTATCTCTTTGGCCAGATTGCGGCCACCAACGCCTTGTCCGACGTTTGGGCCATGGGCGGCGAGGTGTTGACCGCCATGAATATTGTGGCTTACCCCGATCGTCAGGACCTCTCGGCCTTGGGAGAAATCCTGAGGGGGGGCGCGGAAAAGGTCCAGGAGGCGGGGGGGATTCTTTGCGGCGGCCACTCCATCCATGATCCCATTCCCAAATACGGTCTTTCTGTGACGGGGCTCGTGCATCCCGACCGAATCTTTACCAATAATGCGGTGGAGGCCGGAGATGTGTTGATGCTGACCAAGCCTTTAGGCAGCGGCATCATCAGCACCGCCTATTCCGCAGGGGAAACCACCGAGGAGGCGTTTTTGCAGGCGGTCCGATCCATGACGACCCTCAACAAATACGCATCGGATCTCTTTCGGACGGCCACCGTCCACGCTTGTACGGACATCACAGGCTTTGGGCTGGCCGGGCATCTTTTGGAGATGCTGGGCGAACGCTTTGGCGCGGTGCTTGAAAAGCGGCGCCTGCCCATCCTGCCGGAGGCCCGGCGCTGTGCGCAGGAATTTCTTGTCACGGCCGGCGGTCAAAAAAACCGCAACGTTTTTTCCGGCCACATCACCTTTGCTCCGAAAGACTTTGTCATAGAGGAGCTGATGTTTGACCCCCAAACCTCCGGCGGCTTGCTTTATGCGATGCCCGAGGATGCTTGGCGCTCCATTGAGGCTCAAGCGGTCCATTTGCCATTTGTGCCAGCGCTTATTGGCCGAGTGGTGGAACAGTTTTCACAGGAGGCCTCACGCATCGTCGTGATTTAATCGACAGACCATAACCAATTAAGGGAGGAACCCATGAAAGAATTAGATTGCCGAGGGCTCGTTTGTCCTCAACCTGTTATTGAAACGAAAAAAGCATTGAAAAGCCCCGAAGGAGTCGAAGGCGTCACGGTACGCGTTGATAACCTCATCACCACTCAAAATCTGGCCAAAATGGCGCAACAGATGAACCTACCCTGCGAAGTGGAAAGCCAAAGCGAGACGGACTACAGCGTGCGCATCGGAACGGGAGAGGTGACGGGCTCTTTGGCTGCCGAAACGGTGCCTTCTTCGGGGAGCGGATACGTTGTGGCCATCAGCGGGCCCACCATGGGCGACGGCGCTGAAGAGCTCGGCAAGAAGCTTTTGGGCAGCTTTCTCTATAGCCTCTCTGAGCAGGATGAACTGCCTCGGGCTATCGTCTTCTACAACGGCGGCGTGGCTGCTACTCTTGAAGGATCTCCCGCGTTGGAAGATTTGAAGCTTCTTTCGGAGAAAGGGGTGGAGATTCTCTCGTGCGGTCTTTGCCTCAATTATTACGGTTGGACGGAACAGCTTGCCGTGGGTGAAGTCACCAACATGTACCGCATCACGGAGCTTCTGCGCACTCACGCGGTGGTCCGTCCATGAGTTCAACCACTTTTTCCATCGTTGCCTTCACGTCCACCCACGATGCCATCCGCTCGGAAACAGAAATCAAGCGGGAAGGCATTGCCTGCCGTCTGATTCCGACGCCTCCTGAAGTCTCCGCCGGGTGCGGCTTAGCGCTTCGCATTGCCCCCGAGGATGAGGAAGCCGTGCGACAGATTTTGGCTCGCTGTGAGGTGGCGGGGGCCTATTATTCCCTCACCCGGGACGGATCGGAACGTCGGGTGGAAAGGAGAGATTGCTAGTGGCGAACATCATCATTGGAACCGCCGGGCACATTGACCACGGCAAAAGCACCCTCATTAAGGCCCTTACGGGGATTTCCACCGACACCACGGAAGAAGAAGTCGAGCGCGGCATGTCCATCAACTTGGGCTTCGCCTACTTTGATCTTCCCTCGGGTCGTCGGGTGGGCATCATTGATGTGCCCGGTCACGAGCGCTTCATCAAAAACATGCTGGCGGGCGCCCAGGGCATCAACATGATTTTATTGGTCATCGATGCCAATGAAGGCGTTATGCCCCAGACAAAGGAGCACGCCAACATCCTAACCCTTCTGGGGGTGGAGGATTACCTCGTAGTGCTCACCAAGGCGGACTTGGTGGACGATGAGCTGTTGGACCTCCTAGAAGAGGACATCCGGGACGAATTCCGCGGCACGCCCATTGAAAAAGCCTCCATCATCCGTGTGGATTCCCTCTCGGGACGGGGGCTCCCCGAATTAATCAACAACATCGATCGACTGGCCGATCGGGTCAAGCCCATGAACCTCACCGCTGAGCCGCGCCTCAACGTGGATCGAGTCTTTACCGTAAAGGGGTTTGGAACCGTGGTGACGGGAACTCTATTGGAAGGCACCTTGCAAAAAGATCAGGACCTGATTCTTTATCCGCAGAAGTTGCCGGTGAAAATCCGCAGCATCCAGGTGCATGAAAAACCCGTGGACCGGGCTTATGCCGGACAACGAACGGCCTTGAACCTTTCAGGAGTTAAGGTCACGGACGTTCGCCGCGGCGATGTGCTGACAAGCTTAGACAACCTCATGCTCTCTTACATCGTGGATGCGAGGATCGAGGTCTTAGCCGATTACGGCAAACCACTGTCGCTTTGGGACCGGGTCCGGGCCTATCTTGGGACGCGAGAAGTCATGGCTCGGGTGGTGCCTTTAGGGCAAGAATCCATCGCTCCGGGCTCGGAAGGCTTTGTTCAGCTGCGCATGGAAGAGGAAATTGCCGCAAAGCCAGGGGACCGTATCATTCTTCGGGCCTATTCCCCCATGATCACTTTGGGCGGGGGCCAGATTTTGGATCCCAGCACCGGCAAGCACGGTCGGTTCGATGAGCGTATTTTGAAGGGCCTGGAGCTGCGTGAGAAGAATGAGCTCGATGCCGTCATCGCGGACTTTTTGATGCAGAACCCACAGCCCCTAGCTACGGAAAAAGAAATTTTGGATCGTGTTCCCGCCGAAGCGCCCGCCGTGGCGGAGAAACTTCAGCTGATGAGTCGGGAGGGGGCGGTTTTAAAGCTGGCCGACTACTACGTAGGCGCCGAGCGCCTCACACAGATCCGCGCGGAATTTCTGCGCGTGCTTCGAGACTTTCATAAAAAATACCCCCTGCGGGCGGGCATGCCCCGGGAAGAGCTCAAATCCCGCATGAAATATACCGCCAAGGGCAAACCCTACGATCTGCTTTTGGAGCGCGTCGCGCAAGAAGGGACCGTGATTTTGCAGGGGAGCCTTGCCAAGGATCCCGAGTTCCAGGTGGTGTACACTAAGGAACAAGAGCGTATCCGAGAGGATCTTTTGGCGCGCTTGGACGAGGGCGGGTTCTCGCCGCTTCCCTTGAAGGAACTTTGTCCCGACAAGAAATATCTGGACGTCTTAGACTCTTTGGAGGACGTGACCAAGCGGGTGGATGCGGACATCGTCTTCTCCAAGGATCATTATGAAGAAGCCACACGTCGCATGCTTTTGCACGCCAAGGAACACGGCTCCATCACCTTGGCTCAATTCCGGGATCTGTTGGATACCTCGAGAAAATATGCCGTTGCGCTCCTCGATTATTACGACAAGCTGGGATGGACCCGTCGAGAAGGAGAGGCCCGCGTCTTGACGGGCAAGGAGGTGCCCTTGCCATGATTTATTTGGATAATGCCGCCACGACAGCACAAAAGCCCAAGGCGGTTCAGGAGGCGATCTGCCAAGCCATCTCCCGGACCGATTTGGGGAATCCCGCCCGAGGCTCCCATGAAGCGGCCTTAACGGCCTTTCGTGAAGTCTATCTCGTCCGGGAGAAGGCGGCGCGCTTTTTTGGCGTATCCGACCCGCGGCACATTGCCTTCACCGCCAACGCCACTGAAGGGCTCAACCGAGTGCTCAAAGGCCTTTTGCGTCCGGGCGACCACGTGGTGACCACGGTCACCGAGCACAACAGCGTGCTCCGCCCGCTTTATCAATTGGCGCGCGAAGGGATCTCTATTGATTGGCTCAGAACCGATGAGGCGGGCCGGCTGCGCCAGGATCCGTTGCTTTCTCTTTTAAGAAGCGGGACTCGGGCGCTCATCGTGAGTGCTGCCTCTAACGTGACGGGCAACGTTCCGGATCTTTGCGCGCTCGCCCAAGCCGCGCGGGAGGTGGGAGCCCTTTTCATCGTGGATGCCTCACAAGGGGCGGGTATTTTTTCCTATGATTTGGCGCGCGACGGCATCGATGTGCTTTGCACCACAGGACACAAATCCCTGTATGGGCCTACGGGTACGGGTCTTGTGGCGGTGGCGAGGGAGTTGCCGTTTTCACCCGTCTTCTCTGGGGGCTCCGGGATTCATTCCTTTGATCATGAGCACCCCAAAGCCTTCCCGGAGGTTATGGAATCGGGAACCGCCAATACCCTTGGCATCATCGGTCTTGGGGCTGGAATGGATTATTTGGCTCAGCGGGGTCTTGAGACCGTGCAGGAGGAACTAAGAACCCTTCGGTTGCGCTTTTTGGAGGGCCTCCAGAGCGTGCCAAACCTCATCGTCTACGGAACCCCCGAAGCAAAGGAGCATGCCCCGGTGGTGGGGGTGAACCTCAAAGGCGTCCCAGCCTCTGAGGTGGCCGCCCGTTTGGATGAGGATTACGGAATCTGCGTGCGCCCCGGTGCCCACTGCGCCCCCTTGATGCATGAAGCCTTGGGGACCAAAGAGCAGGGCATTGTGCGGTTTTCCTTCTCCACCTTCACAAAAGAAACTGATATCGATGATGCCGTCATGGCCCTAAAAGACATTCAGCGGCTGCTAAAAGGAGCACAATAGATGACCAAAGTGAACATACTGCGGATGTTGCCCTCAGTGGATGAGATCCTTAAATCTGAAGCTTTGGAGGCGCTACGGGATGCGCTTCCGGCCGTCCGCATCAAAAATTCCATTCGAGAAGCCCTCACGGAACTGCGGGCAGAATACGTGGAAAAACAAAATGACCCCGAGTTTATCCCCTATGACCAAGACACCATTCAGGCGCGGGTGCTTTCTCGAATTTTGGCGGACCATGAGACCTCTTTAAAACGCGTGATCAACGCCACGGGCACCGTGATTCACACCAATTTGGGCCGCTCCCTTTTGCCCGACATCGTAAAGGATGCACTTCTTGATGCGGCCTTTGCCTTCAACAATTTAGAATACGACCTGAACACCGGAGCACGGGGATCCCGGTATACCCATCTTGAGAACACCATTCGGGAACTCACGGGAGCGGAGGACGTCCTCGTGGTCAACAACAACGCTGCGGCGGTGATGCTGGCCCTTAATACCATGGTGTCCGGCAAAGAGGCCATCATTTCCCGAGGCGAGCTTGTGGAGATTGGGGGCTCTTTCCGCGTCCCGGAAGTGCTCAAGCTCTCCGGCGGGCTGTTGCGAGAAGTCGGCACCACCAATAAAACGCACTTGTGGGATTATGAAGAGGCGCTTTGTGACGAGACGGGCATTATTTTGAAGGTCCATACCTCCAACTATCACATTATTGGCTTTACCGAAAGCGTGGATACCAAGGATCTTTGTAAATTAGCTCATTCCAAGGGACTGCCGGTGGTGGAGGATCTAGGCTCAGGGCTTTTTGTGGATCTGTCTCAATATGGACTGACCTATGAACCCACGGTCAAAGACACCTTGGCTAAAGGGGTGGACGTGGTGACCTTCTCCGGCGACAAACTCCTCGGGGGCCCCCAGGCCGGAATTATTGTAGGAAAGAAAAAGTACATTGCTCCCATGAAGAAAAATCAGCTTACCAGAGCGTTGCGAGTGGATAAAATGACCATTGCGGCCTTAGAGGCCACGCTGCGTCTTTATCTTGATGAAGAGCGCGCCATGATGCAGGTGCCCACCATGCGCATGATTACAAGAACTCTCGAAGAGCTTTCTGAGCGGGCGGAGGTACTTTATCGCAATCTTTTACGCAAATGCAAGACCGCTCACTTGGATGTTGTGGACTGCGTGTCCCTGGTGGGCGGGGGTAGCCTGCCGCAGCAAGAGCTCCCTTCTCGGGCGGTAACCATTGCCCCCATGAATGGGTCCCTTAATGATTTTGAGCGGCGCATGCGCACCGGTAAATACCACGTCATTGGCTCGATCCATAAAGAACGGTTTGTCATTGACGTGCGGACCCTCCTGGATCAGGACATGGAAAAGGTTGTGGATGCGGTGAAGCTTGCCTTGAAGGACCGAGGATAAGACCTATTGATGGGAAAAGCGCCCCCTGCTTTAGTTGCAGGGGGCGCTTTTGGCGAATCGAGATCGCAAAGAGTAAGCGTTAAATACGAGTGCCTGGAGTCATCCTCGGAGACGTCACTTTCTGATCGAGACAGCCAAGGGCTTGGCTAAGAAAAATGAACGGCAATAACGGAGCTTTAGTTTTGGCGCTGATCCAAGAAGAGCGATGCCAAGGCAAAGACAAAGGCATGGGGTTTTGAAGAGAACAGTTCAAAGAGGAGCTCCCAAGGACTTCGGCTGAGAGGGCCCCCATCTTTTCCCAGAGGGTGAATTGCATGAGCGTTCCTTACGGGGGACGATCCGTTTTGGGAGGAATCTATTTTTTGAAACTCACCAATCCAAAGAGACGCAAGGACTCTGCATATCAATGCATACTAGAGAAAAAACGGCAGCAAAGTAAGTAAAGACTCATTAAAATAAAAGCAGTCCCTTTTGGTTAAAATTTCATAATATGGTGAAAAAGCGAGGTAATGAACCTTAAATAGACATTGTTAAACCGATTATTTGTAAAGTTAACCCCTTATTCCTTCAAACAGAAAGGATTAATTGCTTGATTTGACAAGTCATGACTTTGTGGAAATTGACACGATCAAATCGATATCTATACAATCATGGCAAGGCTTTTGGCCGGATCATTATTTACCAGAGGGGGAAGAACAACTTTGAGAAAGAACAAACTTTTATCTCTGGTCTTGGGTTCAATGCTCTTTTTGCAGACGATGCCTTTGACCACCACCGCAACTGCATCTGCATCTCCATCCTTAAACATGAATGCCGTCATCTCAGAAGTTCGTGAGAAGAACAAGGAGGCGTTCCGTAAATCCGCCAAAAAAACGACGCTGGGCCATGTTCAGCAAGTGGTGAAAACACCCAAGAAAAAGACCTCAAAAAATGTTCGCATCATTGTGGAGTTGACCCATCATCCGGTGCTGGAGCAAGCCATTCAAAAGGGAGTTTCCCTTCAAAACGTAGCGGATTCCCTGCAAAGCAGTCATCGCCAAAGGGCCAAAGCGCAGCAGCACGAGGTTCAGGAGGTCATGGCTTCAAAGGGATTGAACTTTAAGGTTCTTCGCTCTTTTGACACAGTGATCAACGGATTCTCCACCGAAGTCCCGGAAGATACTTTGGACCTCATCCGCCAAATTCCTGGGGTTTTAGCCGTGAACCGCTCCAATGAATATCATAAGCCCGACATCAAGCCCAGTATGACCTCGTCCAATGACATGATTCATGCACCAAAAGTCTGGAATGAAACGGGATTCCAGGGGCAGGGAACCGCCGTGGCCGTTCTGGATACCGGAGTGGATGTTGCGCACGAAGCCATGAAGCTCACCGACGGCGCCAGCGGCGTATTAAAAAAGGCCGCCGTGGAGGATCTGAACCTGCCTGGAAAATATTACACCACCAAAGTTCCTTACGCCTACAACTATTTTGAAAACAGCCAAGACGTCAAGGATTCCAGCCTTTTTGCTTCCCAGCACGGCATGCATGTATCTGGGATTGTGGCGGCCAATACGCCAAAGCTTAAAGGAGTTGCTCCAGAGGCTCAGGTGTTGGGCATGAAGATTTTCCCCAACGACCCCACGAACATGACCACCTACACCGATATTTATATGAAAGCCATTGATGATGCCATAAAGCTCGGGGCGGATTCCATCAACATGAGCATCGGGTCGCCCGCAGGAACGTACTGGAAAAACTCCACTGAGGATCTTTTGTTCCGGCGGCTGCGTGAAGCAGGCATTCCTGCTGCTGTAGCTCAGGGGAATTCGGGCACTGTGGACTACGGCTACTCGGAATTGCCTTGGACGACGAACCCTGATTCAGCTATGGCGGAAGCGCCGGGCGTCAACAAGGACACGACAGCAGTGGCATCCATTGCCAATGAAAGCTTCTACGTGAATAAGCTGGTCAAGGGAGCGCTTGAATTCCCGGTGATGAATGCAAACTGGATCGCTCCCTTCCACGAAACGTTCAAAGAGCAGTCCCTACCGGTGATTGATTGCAAATTCGGCGCAAGTGCGGACCTGCCGAAAAAAGAGGAAGCCAAAGGCAAGATTCTTTTGATTCAGCGGGATGGAAAAGAATCTTTTGTCGATAAGATGCTCCGGGCGAAAGCCTCAGAGCCTGCCGCCATTTTGTTCCGCAACTACGATTCTGAAGAGGGCTTGTTCCAATTGATGACGCCTGAGGCCATCAAGTTCCCGGTGGGAGTCATCGGCGGCAAGGCCGGCATTGAACTTGCCAAAGGGGGAGAGATTCACTTCCCGAATGAGAAAATGCCGGCGCCTTCACAAACGGCCCGTACGGTGTCGGACTTCTCGGCGTGGGGGGTTACGCCTCATTTTGACTTGAAGCCCGAAATTGCCGCTCCCGGGGGAGATATCTACTCCACCATGAACGACAACAAATACGCCTACATGAGTGGAACCTCCATGGCGGCACCCCATGTGGCCGGGGCCTACGCGATCTTGAAGCAGTATATGAGAAACGACGAAAAATTCAAATCGCTGTCCCTGAATGAAAAGGGCGATCTTTCGAAGATTCTGTTGATGAACACGGCCAGCCAAGTGTCCAATCATTATTTTGTGGAAGGACAAAAAATCTCTTATCTTGCTTCGCCCCGGCAGCAGGGAGCAGGCATGATCGATTTGAAAGCCGCTGTGGAAAGTCCGGTGGTCTTCTATCGCAAAGAGACGCACGAAGCTAAGTTCTTGTTGTCCCGCAATGAAGACAAGAAGCTCACGATGAAGCTCGAAGCGAAAAACTACGGGAAAACCCCCAAAAGCTACAAGGTTTCAGGGGGCGCTATGACGGAAGAGACGGTGCTTAGCGAATATTCTCGGTACAATTTCGATTTGGCCGGAGAGTGGAACATGCGCACCTTTAAGTTGCCAGCATTCAACCATCGCACAAAAATGCTAAACAGCAAATTGTCTACAAATCTAGATAAGGATGTTTTGGTGGTTGCTCCAGGAGGGACCGCATCCGTTGAAGTAACCTTGGATTATTCCAAAGAAGATCTTTTCCGCAATCAGTTTGTGGAAGGCTACATTCATTTGGAACCTATGGAACAAGAAGTTCCTCGACTGTCCCTGCCCTTTGTATCCTTCTACGGGAATTGGGATGAACTGGTCAATATTGATGGGTTTGCCAACGAAATGACCTCAACGGAGGATACGACGCACCTTCCCTGGGCTGTGACCACCATCTCCAAAGCCGCTCATGGGATCATGATGTATAAAGATTCTGAAAAAAGTGCAGAGGAAAGCGCAGAACACCCAGGATGGGATGTTTCCGTTTTGTTTGGCCATGGCGGATACAGAGGCTATGATAAGCCGGGCACTTGGGTTTCGCCTTACCGTGGCCCCATAGATCAACCCACTGCTGATGGAACCTACATCGGGGGATTCACGGGAGTGTACATGCGTCCGTCGCTACGCAGAAATTTGGAAGAGTTGGAATTTAACATTCTAAATCGTCAAAAAGAACAGATTCGACACCTTCACAATGCGTATGGGCCCAAGAAATTTTTCTTTAACCGAGGCAGGGAAAATTCCAACTATGAGACGGAATACGCTATTTGGGACCTGACGATTCGGGACGAGGTGGTGCCGGATGGCTTATACTATTACGAACTGAAGTCCAAGGCCGTGCACGAAGGAGCCACCGTTCAAATCAAACACATGCCCATTAACGTAGATACCGTCGCCCCAAAGGTATCCAATGTACGGTTTGATCCCAGCACCAAAAAACTCTCTTTTGATCTGGACGACGGAGAAGGCTCTGGAACCTTCGGGTATATTATTGACGGAGTGGATCCGGAGACTCAAAAACCGGTAAAGATCAAGGACATTACCTGGACGTATCTTGATGGGACGCATTTTGAGGCGGACCTAACGGAGGCCCTACAGGATAAGCCGTACAAGGACCTTATTATTTCTGTATCAGACCTTGTGAACAACAAACGCTTTGTTCCAGTGAATCTTGAAGAAGCCGCTAAGGATCCGGTGCCGCAAAAACATTTTGAGATCCTTTTGACCTCTCCGAGAGCTCAAAAGGTACAAAAGAAACCATTTATGCTGGTTCACGGTTATGTTGTGGGTGATTTTAAACCCGGCACTGTGACGATTCATGGTGTGCCCATGCCCCTTACGTATCACAAGGATTTTGATGTGGAAGACGGCACTTATGTGGGACCAGCGTATGAGTTTGAGATGTCCATTACCATGCCCGACATGTATTACAAGTCTCCGGTGGTGGCTACGGATGCGGATGGCCAAACCGTCACTCTCGTTCGGGATTTCTATGTGGATAAAACGCCCGCCCGCGTATCGGCAAAACTTTTGAACTACGACAAAGCCCGCAATGAAGCGAACGTCTCCGTGACCATGACCGACGAGCTTGCCTTCTTCCGAGTGGTCATTGATGGCAATGAAAAGTACATTCATGATCCGGGGTTGGATGAAATCAAACCCACGACGTTAACCAAAGAATTTAAAGTGAACCCCGCCAAGGGGGCCAAGGATGTGGTGGTGGAAGTTACTGACCGCGGAGAACGGACGACACGGGTGGTGGTGCCTCTCGATGAAGCGCAGACGACCATGGATCGCATCGCTGGAGCCGATCGAATTCAAACGGCGATTCTCCTATCCCAACGTGCGTTCCAAAAGAGCAATACCGTGTTCCTCAGTACGTCCAAATCCTTCAACGACTCTTTAGCGGTGGCGCCTCTTGCCTATTCGAAGAAAGCGCCCATCCTCTTAACGGAAGGGACGACCCTTGAAGGATCGGTATTAGAAGAAATCAATCGGCTGGGGGCAGAGCAGGTCATTCTTTTAGGGGGAGCAGGTCGGATTTCCCAACGAGTTGAAGCCCATCTGAGTGCTGTGGGCAAAAAGGTAAGCCGCATGGCCGGCGATACCCGTTACCAAACCGCGGCCCTCATTGCCGAGGAATTGGCCAAGAATTCGTCCTACGACCATGCATTCCTCGTGTCGGGCGAAAATTTTGCCGATGGCGTGACGATGGGAGCTCCCGCAGCCCTAGCGGGCAGCCCGATTCTATTTGCTCAAAAAGATGCAATCCCTGAAGCAACGATGAAGGCTTTAAAAGACCAAAAGATTGTCACCCTCACCGTCTTAGGGGGAGAGAAGTCTTTATCTGCTTCTGTGATCCAGCAGTTAGAGGATCAAAAGATCAAGGTTCGACGCATCGCCGGAGCTACTCGTTATGAGACGAGCTCGTTAATCGCCCAAGAATACTTCAAAGAATCCACCAAGGCCGTTGTGGCCACGGGCAGCAGCTTTGCAGATTCCTTAACGGGTTCCATTGTGGCGGCTCAAACCAATGCCCCCATCCTGTTGACGATGAAAAAAGATCTGCCCAAGAGCGTGAAGGACTACCTCCAAAAGGGAAAGGTCCATAATGTAACCGTCTTGGGAGGGCAAGGAGTCATCACTCAGAAGGTGTATGACGCGTTGCAAAAACTCCTTATCGAAAAGAAATAACGCATCGACCCCGATGCAAGGAAGCTCTTTTGATAAAAAATCAAAAGCAAGCGGTCTTGGGCGAGCCTTCGCAGGGATGCTGCGAAGGCTCGCTTTTTTAAAAGCAAAGAAGAGGAAGGGGCGGTTCTTTGTTTTTTGATTCAAAAAACTAGGGGCGGCGGCCAAAGGCTTCCAGGGAATTGTTTTGAGACGTTCGTTGGGTGTCGAAGCAAAAAAAGACCGTAAATCCATGCGGATTTGCGGTCTTTTGGCGTGCTCAAAGCATCGGTATTGAAAAGAGGCCGTCCATTTTCTGGAGTGTCGCTCCTGCGTTGATACAATTCCAGCGCATGGCTGCGTCCCACGAGATGAACGCGGATTGGTCCGCCAGGGGCGGGGGCTCTTTGGTTCAGGGGGCGCACTCCAGAACGATTCTTTTGTTCGCGGCCACTCTTTTTGGATCAGCTGCTCCGTCAATAGAGCCTTAAGAGCCATCGCCGCACTACTTTTTTAAAAGCACCCAGCCAATCGCTACGGGGGACCCCTCGTCATCAGGGCAGATCGTCCAATAGCATGTTTTGTATCGTACGTCCCTTGGCGTTCGCCCTGCCGTTAGCCCTGGGTTTTAATGCGTTGATGTCATAAGAAAAAACCGGAGGGCGTGTCTCAAAGCCTTCTGCCTTTGGCGCAAGCGGGGGATTTTGGCGAGGAGAAAGGGAAAAGGACTTGCCGTTTCTGCGACAAGTCCTTTTATGGCGGGGATGTGTGGGAATCGAACCCACCCGAGAGGCTCCTAACCCCTCATACAGGTTTTGAAGACCAGAGAGCACACCAGAACTCATCCACCCCCATGCATTCTGAATTGTAAACCAGAATAGGGGGAACGTCAACTGATTCTCTTGGGGCTAAGGGAAGGAATTTTAGGCGAGATGAGAACAAAACGCGTTTGTCGGGGAAATAACAAAAACACAATATGGGAATTATGTTTTTGTCAAAGAGACAGAAACAGGGGTTTGAAAATATTTTTTGGGGCTCGATTTCAATCAAGCATCAAGAAAGTTTTTTATTGGGAAAAATGCAATAGGAATGGCACATAAGAGAAAACCTGTGAAACTTTGAGGAGCTTACGAAAAAAACTCACGGGGGATTATCAAAAAAAAGTCAAAGTATGCTATCATGATCATGGAAATGGTGATGGGGGATGCAGTGCTTTTTGGCGAGCCCTTGAGTCACCTACATATGACTGGGCGAAAGTCAAAAGAGAGATTCCTTCAATGGAACACCGTAGGGACAAGTCGCGGCTCTGCCAAGGGCTGAGGATGAATTTCTCAGGTACCAACATTTTGACTGGACAGTACCTTGTTAAAACTGGGGGAGCACGGCATGTGTTCCTCCTTATTATTTGCCTTTTCGTTGAGAAAGGCATCATTAGGAGATGGCGATGATCCTCATCACGAACAATCCCTTGGTCCGGGACCATTTTTCAGGCGCGGCGGATGTTGAGCTTCGGTTTATTGACTGCCTTGGGTATATGGATGTTCTACGGGCGGCACGGGATGAAATTCACCAGGGAAAAGTGCTTTTAACGCATCCGCTTTCAGGGAGCGTCAAACCCAACGAAACCCCATATAAATCCGTGGCGGTAGATTCTCAGTCCCTGCACGATATCGACTCGCTTTGGCTGATTGAACAGGCCATTGCAACTTATGAAAAATTTCAGAAAAACAAAGCGCTACCGCAATGGGTGCCTCGAGTCCGGGAAGACTTCATGGTGGTAGACTTTGATTTGATAAAAAATGCATTGAAAAGGTAGGTAACGTATCATGGCAGACATTTATGACCTCATTATCATCGGCGGCGGCCCTGCAGGCTTAGCGGCCGGTCTCTACGGCGCTCGCGCCCGGATGAAGACCCTTATCATTGAAAAGCAGAAGCTGGGCGGACAGATCGTCATCACCGACGAAGTGGCCAATTATCCAGGATCCATCAATGAAGCCACGGGCCCCTCGCTCATCGCTCGTATGGTGGAACAGTGTGACGAATTCGGCGCTGAAAAAGTGTTCGATGATATCACAAGCTTTGACTTCTCCGCACCGGTGAAAGTGCTCAAAGGAAAGCACGGCGAATACCATGGCAAGGCCATCATCATTGCCACGGGTGCAAACCCCAGAAAACTGGGCGTTCCCGGAGAAAAGGAACTGACGGGAAAAGGCGTTTCTTACTGTGCCACCTGTGATGCCGACTTTTTCCAAGACTTGGAAGTTTTCGTCATCGGGGGAGGAGATACGGCAGTGGAAGAGGCCATGTACCTGACCAAGTTTGCTCGCAAGGTGACCATCGTGCACCGCCGCGAGGAGCTTCGAGCCGCAAAATCGATTCAGGAAAAAGCCTTCAACAATAAAAAGATCAGCTTCATGTGGAACAGTGTTGTCGATGAATTAAAAGGAGATGGAATTCTCGAGAGCATCGTCTTCAAGAACACTAAAACCGGAGAATCCACGGAAATTTTCGCAGATGAAGAAGACGGCACTTTTGGCTGCTTTGTCTTCACCGGATACCTTCCCCAGGCGGAGATGTTTGCCGGAACCATTGATATGGACGGCGGCTACATCAAAACCAATGATAACATGGAAACCAACGTACAGGGCGTATACGCCGCCGGCGATGCTCGCGTTAAGAGCCTGCGCCAGGTGGTCACCGCCACCGCCGATGGAGCCATCGCTGCGGTTACCGCAGAAAAGTACATCGAGTCCCTCGAGTAGGAAAAATGGACACAGTTCCTTAACCCCGATGGGATATACTTAAAGTGGATGTCGTTAAAGCAATTTAATGAACATACAATCAAAACAAGGAGGAATGCAACATGTTAGCACTTGACAAAGACACGTTCCAGAAGGAAGTTCTGGATGCCCAAGGTCTGGTATTCGTTGATTTCTGGAGCCAGTCCTGCGAACCCTGCAAGGCCCTCTTCCCGGATGTGGAAAAGCTGGCTGAAAAGTATGCCGACTCCATGAAGTTCACCAACATGGACACCACCAAGGCCCGTAGAGTGGCCATCGGACAAAAGGTTCTCGGTCTTCCCACCTTGGCCATCTACAAAGACGGCGTCAAAATTGACGAAGTCACGAAGGATGATGCCACTGTGGAAAACATTGAGGCCATGATCAAGAAGTACGCCAAGTAAGTCACCTGCCATCGACCCGAGGCGTTCATTCGCCGGGGTTGAAGGTGCGAAATAACGTATTAAGGAAGGGGAAAAACTATGCGTCTTGAAATCGGAAATATCCTCATCAAGGATATCCAGTTTGCAGACACGACCAAGGTGGAGAAATCCGTCCTCTACATCAATAAAGATGAGATGATCCGGACCATCAACACCGACGACAAAATTGCCTCCGTGGATCTCGACATCGCCAAGCCCGGCGAGAGCATCCGCATTACGCCCGTTAAGGACGTCATCGAGCCCCGGGTAAAGATCTCCGGCAACGGCGGAATCTTCCCAGGATTCTTATCGAAGGTGGACCAGGTCGGCGAAGGCCGCACCCACGTGCTCAAGGGCGCAGCGGTGGTGACCACCGGAAAGATCGTCGGATTCCAGGAAGGAATCATCGACATGACCGGACCTGGAGCGGACTACACCCCGTTCTCCAAGACCCTGAACCTCGTAGTCATCGCAGAGCCTGTTGAAGGACTTTTGCAGCACGAGCACGAGGAAGCCGTTCGTCTTTTGGGCTACCGCGCAGCAGCATACCTTGCTGAAACCGCACGGAACTTGGAAGCCGATGAAGTTCAGGTTTATGAGACCAAGCCCCTTTTGGAGCAGGCTGCGGAATATCCCGAGCTGCCTAAGGTCGCTTACGTCTACATGCTTCAGACTCAGGGACTTTTGCACGACACCTACGTTTACGGCGTCGATGCCAAGAAGATCATCCCGACCTTTATCTATCCCACCGAAGTGATGGATGGAGCCATTGTTTCCGGCAACTGTGTGTCTGCCTGTGACAAGAACCCCACGTATGTTCACATGAACAACCCCATCATCCACGATCTCTACGAGCGCCACGGAAAAGATTACAACTTCCTTGGTTGCATCATCACCAATGAGAACGTGTATCTGGCGGATAAAGAGCGTCACTCCAACATGACCGCAAAGCTTGTGGAATGGTTGGGAGCAGAAGCCGTCATCATCTCCGAGGAAGGATTCGGCAACCCCGATGCCGACCTCATCATGAACTGCAAAAAGATTGAGAAAAAGGGCATCAAGACCGTCATCGTCACCGATGAATATGCCGGTCAAGATGGAGCCTCCCAGTCCTTGGCGGATGCAGATCCCATTGCCAATGCCTGCGTCACCGGTGGAAACGCCAACCAGACCATCGTATTGCCAAAGCTCGACCGCGTGATCGGACACGTTGATTTTGTCAACACCATCGCCGGCGGACACGACGGATCCTTGCTCGCAGACGGAACCATCGAAGGCGAAATCCAGTTCATCACCGGGGCCACCTCGGAAGTGGGCTACAACAAGCTGACCGCACGGACCAAGTAAGATTCGCTTCGCTGAATTCTTGGAACGCCCCCCATTCAATTTCAAAGAGCCCGCTCTTTGATCCATACATTAAAATAATAAGGAGTGTCTTTTTATGAGCCGTTATGATGGTAAAAAAATCATCGTAATCGGGGATAGAGACGGTGTTCCGGCACCAGCTATCACCGAGTGTTTGAAGAATATTGACTGTGAAGTCGTGTTCGCGTCTACGGAGTGCTTCGTCTGAACCGCCGCCGGCGCGATGGACCTTGAAAACCAAAAACGTGTTATGGAAGCTACCGAAAAATTCGGAGCCGACAACGTTGTGGTTCTCATTGGTGCCGCCGAAGCCGAAGCTGCAGGTCTTGCAGCTGAAACCGTAACCGCAGGTGACCCCACGTTTGCTGGCCCCTTGGCCGGAGTTGCTTTGGGACTGAGAGTTTACCACTGTGTGGAGCCTGAGTTCAAAGACGAAGTGGATGCCGACATCTATGAAGAGCAGATTGGCATGATGGAAATGGTTCTTGAAGTCGATGAAATCGTCGAAGAAATGAAAGCCATCCGCGCAGAACACTGCAAATTCAACGACTAACAGTTAAACGATAAGGAGGAATTGTACGAACATGAGTAAACTCAAAGTAGTACACTATCTGAACCAATTCTTCGCTGGAATTGGCGGAGAAGAAAAAGCTGATGTAGCCCCTCAGATACTCGAAAAGCTTCCCCCTGTTTCCATGCAGCTGGCCAAGCTTCTTGGTGAGGATGCTGAAGTGGTAGGAGCCGTGGTTTGCGGCGACTCATACTTCAACGAAAACCTGGATGCAGCAAGAGAAGAAGTTTTGAACATGATCAAGAGCTTCGAGCCCGATATGCTTATCGCTGGCCCCTGCTTCAACGCTGGACGCTACGGAATGGCCGCTGCTACGGTAGCCACCGATGTGGAAGAAAAACTCAAGATCAAAGCCATTGCCGCTATGTACGATGAGAACCCCGGAGTCGACGTGTTCAGAAAGAACATCTACATCGTCAAGACCTCGGATTCCGCTGCTGGAATGAGAAAGGCTCTGCCCGCGGTGGCTGCTTTTGCGAAAAAGTACGCTGCTGGGGAAGAACTGGATCCCGTAGCCGATGGATTCTTCGCCAAAGGGGTTCGCGTGAACCAGTTTGTAGAAGAAAGAGGCTCCAAGCGCGCCGTGGATATGCTGATCAAGAAGATTCGCGGAGAGGAATTCGTTACCGAATATCCCATGCCCGAATTTGATCGTGTGGATCCCAATCCCGCCGTCAAGGACATCACCAAAGCCAAGATTGCCCTGGTGACCTCCGGTGGAACCGTGCCCAAGGGCAACCCAGATCACATTGAATCCTCCTCGGCCTCCAAGTATGGCGAATACGACATTTCCGGAGTGGAAACGCTCACTGAGGAAACCTATGAGACCGCTCACGGTGGATACGATCCGACCTACGCCAACACCCAGCCCAACCGCGTATTGCCCGTAGACGTGCTGCGTGACTTGGAGAAGGAAGGAAAGATCGGAGAACTCTACAAATACTTCTACACCACCGTCGGAAACGGAACCTCCGTGGCCAACTCCAAGAAGTTTGCTGCTGAGTTTAGCAAAAAGCTCGTCGCTGACGGAGTGGACGCTGTTATTTTAACCAGTACGTGAGGCACCTGTACGCGTTGCGGTGCAACGATGGTTAAAGAAATCGAACGTGCTGGAATTCCAGTCGTTCATATGTGTACAGTCGTTCCCATCTCTCTCACCGTTGGTGCGAACCGAATCGTTCCCACCATCGCGATCCCTTATCCCTTGGGCGATCCCAAACTGACCGCCGCTCAGGAAAAGGACTTGAGAAGAAAACTCGTGGAAAAAGCTTTGAAGGCGCTGGAGACGGAAGTCACCGAGCAAACCGTCTTCGAAGACTAAGACAACTTAAACCAGCCGGCTTTGGCTGGCTCAGCGAAAGGTTTGGGCTGCACGAGATATTCGTGCAGCCTATCTTTCGAGGGGATAACTTCGAAAACAAGGTTCCCATCACCATCAAATACATTCGCTGCCCCGAGGCAGCAATAAAACCGGAGGTACATCAATGAGACCTGTATTGAAAAGTGCAAGCTACCTGCTCGTCCATACCCCGGACATGATTGTGCACAATGGCACAACGGTCCTCACCGAAAAAATCACCACCCCTGATTCGGAGTTTCTAAAGACCGTCGAGTCGAAGATCCGTTCCTATGAGGAAGTGGTGAATTATGCCCCCAACCAGGTTTATATCGGCAACATGAAGCCGGAGGCTCTCAGAGAGATCGAAGAGCCCTGGTGCAATCATCCGGTAGAAGGCAAAAGAGAAGGAAAGTACGGTTCCATTGTTCCTCAGGATGAATTCATCGCCATGTTGAAGGTTTCCGATGCCTTTGATCTTGTGTTCTTGAATCAGGAATTCACCGCCAAGGTCAAAGAAGTCATGCAGGGTAAGGAGCTCTACAACGAGAGCGATCTCACCGCGCTGAAGGACGGGGTGGAGCAATCTGAGATCGACAAAATGGTCGCCGACCATGCAGAGCCCCTGATCCATGAAGGAAAAACCGTGGGATGCATCAAACGGGCCCACGACATCGACACCAACCTCACCGCTCACATCATTTTTGAAAACCTCGTGGTGAAAGCCTCGGGAATTCTGGCGGCCCGTGAGCTCTTTTTGAAGTCCGGCCTCTCCCCTGAAGACGTGGAATACGTCATTGAATGCTCGGAAGAAGCCTGTGGCGATATGAATCAGCGCGGCGGCGGAAACTTTGCCAAGGCCATTGCCGAGAAGTCCGGCATGGTCAATGCTACGGGATCCGACACGAGAGGATTCTGCGCAGCCCCCACACATTCCTTGATTCATGCCGCTGCTTTGGTGGCTTCTGGGACCTACAAGCACGTTTTGGTTGTGGCTGGCGGAGCTACCGCAAAGCTTGGGATGAACGCCAAGGATCACGTCAAGAAGGGCCTTCCGGTTCTGGAGGACGTTTTGGGCGGTTTCGCCGTCTTGGTCTCTGAGGACGATGGCGTTTCTCCGTATGTAGACCTTTCGGCAACGGGCCGCCACACCGTGGGCACAGGATCCTCACCGCAGGCGGTCATCACCTCCCTTGTCACCAACGCTTTGGACAAAGCTGGATTGAAGATCACGGACATCGATAAGTATTCCGCAGAAATGCAGAACCCCGATATTACCAAGCCTGCAGGAGCCGGAGATGTTCCCGCCGCAAACTATAAGATGATCGGCGCCTTGGCCGTTAAGCGCGGTGAAATGGAAAAGAGCAAGCTCAATGATTTCATCAAAGAGCACGGGGTGCCTGGCTTTGCCCCCACGCAGGGACACATTCCCTCGGGCGTGCCCATCATCGGCTACGCCATCGATGAAATTAAGGAAGGTCGTTTGAATAAGGTTATGGTCGTTGGAAAGGGCTCGCTCTTCTTAGGCCGTATGACGAACTTGTTCGATGGCGTGTCCTTCATCATGGAAAAGAATGAAGTGGCGGGAGCCCCTGAGGCTCAAGAATCCGGCATGGACGAGAGCAAGGTCAAAAACCTCATCGCCCAAGCCATGAGAAAGCTTGCAGAAACCTTAGCCGAAGAAGAGGAGAACTAGGATGGATGAAAGAAAACTGATCTCCCGGACATTCCTTGAAATTGCGGATGCCCTGGAGCAAGGCAAAAGCCTGGGCGGTCACCGCATCGGTCTCACCACCCTTGGCTCAGAGCATGGCGAGAAGGCTCTCGTAGAGGGCGCCCTTTTGGCCAAACGACTCTATCCCCAGACGGAAGTGGTCCTCATCGGGCCCAAGAACGATTCCGGACTGGAAACTTTGGAAGCCAACACTGAAGATGAGCAGTATCAGGTCATGGAAAAGGCGCTGGATGAAAAAACCATTGATGCCTGCGTCACCATGCACTACAACTTCCCCATCGGGGTTTCCACGGTTGGTAAAGTCGTGGCCCCCGCCAACGGCCGGGAAATGTATATTGCCACCACCACGGGAACCTCCTCGGCGCACCGGGTGGAAGGGATGGTGAAAAACGCCATTTACGGCATCATCGCCGCAAAGGCAGCCGGCGTTGCCAAACCCCGAGTGGGCATCCTCAATGTGGATGGCGCCCGGGCGGTGGAAATCGTCTTGAAGAACTTGAAGAGCAAGGGCTACGACATCGAATTCGGTGAATCGGAGCGGGCAGACGGCGGTGTGGTCCTAAGAGGCAACGATTTGCTCATGGGCGCTGTGGATGTGGTAGTCACCGATACGTTAACCGGCAACCTCCTCATCAAGCTCTTCTCCTCCTTCACCTCCGGGGGACGCTATGAAACCGTAGGTTCCGCCTACGGCCCCGGCATCGGAGAAGGCTATGAGCGTAACGTGCTGATTTTGTCCCGGGCTTCGGGAATTCCCGTCATTGCCAACGCCATCAAGTACGGCTATGATGTGATCCACGGAGACATCAACCGGGTGGCCGCAGAAGAGTTCAAGAAGCTCAATGCGCTCAACTGGCTCAGCCTCGTCAAAAAGGATGAGAAAAAGGCCGACAAGGGCCCGGCCGCGGAAGTGAAAGCCCCCGTTAAGGTTCCCGTCACCGGAACGATTTCGGGCATCGACATTATGGAGCTGGAGGATGCGGTGCAGGCGGTCTGGGCCGGCGGGATTTACGCCGAGTCGGGCATGGGCTGTACGGGTCCGGTTCTCTTGGTTCCCGAAGGCCAAGTGGCGGAGTGCCAAGCCATTTTGGGCAAGGCAGGCTTCCTGGCTGTTGAAAAATCCGACTGTTAATGGGATAAGGAGATCAGGCGCGCTGCGCCTGGTCTCTTTTTAAATGGGGACAAGCCCTTCATAAAACGTCCCTTCATAAAATGTTCATGGGTGAAGACGCTGTTCTGTAACGCATGGATAGGGCTCCTTTGGTATAGTTAAGGCGCGCCTTCCAGTGCGCCAATCAAGAAAATTCCCCTTGGGGGAGTTTGAATAGGGAGAGATCATCATGCGATCCATCAAACAAAAACTAGCAGCAACGCTTTGCTGCATGCTGCTGCTGAGCGGCTGTGGCCCTTTGAAGATAGCGAACACCAAAGGAGCGGGAGAGCCCGCACCAGGGACTTCCTCGGCAACCAGCACACCTAAAGAAACTCGTCCCAGCGATCCCGTCCGCACCCAGGGGGCTTCATCTAAAGAGACCGTTCCGGCCACAAAGCCTGAAAAAACGCCCAAGACCCAAGTCACACCCCCCGTGAAAACCAAACCCCTAACGGGGCCCAAGGCAACGGGGCAAACCAAGCCTTCGCCCAAGGAATCGGGAGACTATGGTGCGCTGTCCAATGAGGGGGATGGATGGAGCTACGGCTATCCCACAGAGTGGGTTCGAGAATACGACGGGTATTGGCAGCTGACCCCGGGGAAGCTCTACCTCACCATGGATCTAGGCTACGAAATGGGCTTCACCGAAGAGATTCTCAACACCTTGCGGGAGAAAAACGTCAAGGTGACGTTCTTTCTTACTACGGAATACCTAGAGGAGCGGCCGGATCTGGTGCTTCGAATGTTGCGTGAGGGTCATAAGATCGGCAGCCACTCCACCAAACACATTCCCATGACCAAACTGGTGGGCACCGATGGGGCAAAGCTTATTGAAAATACTCGGACCTGGGAGCGCGCTTATAAGGAGCTGACGGGTCAAACCAGCCAGCTCTACCGCGCGCCGGAAGGGGTTTTCAGCAAACGGGGGCTGGCCGTGCTGAAGGATCTGGGGTATCGAAACATTTTCTGGGGCGCTGCCTACGCCGATTGGCTGGAGCAGCAGCCCACCGTGGAGGAGGCGAAAAAAAAGCTTTATCCTTTTGTGGATTCAGGAGATATCGTGCTCTTGCATCCCTTCCAAACCAACGCGAAACTGCTGCCGGAATTCATTGATCACTTCCGGGCCAAGGGGTATGCGTTTGAGTTGATCCCCTAGAGGAAAGATTTTTTGTGGGGTTGGGCCGCGCTCAAAAAAAGGGGTCTAAGATCGACGGGGTTCGCTTCAGATCTTGGACCCTGTTGCTTTTTTTGCAGAAAAAACCATAGAAAAGCGCGGGTTTAAAAAAGTTGATATCGAACACCTGTTTTGTCGAAAATATATTCGATTTTGTCCCGATGATGTTGTATGATGGAAACATCAAAACACATGTACGAAAAACTTTCGATGGAAGTCGGCGTACGAAAGGAAGGAATCGCATGAAACTTCGAACTTGGACAGCGATGATGGTCGGACTTTGGCTTTTGGCCATTGGCGCTTTTATTGGATTATACTTAGGGTTTTGGCGCCTCCTAGGATGGCTTGGCACCTTAGTCGGTTGATCTAACACTTTGTTCACCTTTTTTGGATATACTAAGGGTGGATGAACAAGCAAAGACATTGTGCATCCCAATCCGATATCATTGAGGTGACCCCATGAAAATCATGAAAAACATCCCCCTTGCTTCGCCGCTGGATCTAAAAGAACTCGTTCAGGTTGCTCCGGGGCAGGTGGTCAGCAAAACGCTGGTTCAAAATAAGGCCGTGTCCATCACGATATTCGCTTTTGCCCAGGGCGAAGAGATTTCGAGCCATGAGTCCGGTGGTGACGCCATGGTACAGGTGCTAGAAGGCAAGGGTCGATTTACCATCGACGGCACGGAGTATGAGGTAGAGCAGGGGCAGAGCATCGTCATGCCGGCAGGATTGCCTCACGCCATCTATGGCTTGACCGACTTCAAATGGCTTTTGACGGTGGTTTTTTAAGAGGATGAGGAGGGCTCGTCGAATCCGAGCCTTCCTCAAAGGACGCGGAGAAGGGGACGGATCGTTTGCCCCCTACTTTCTCTGCGTCCTTTGGTTTTCTTGAACGATCTTCCTAGGGCCTCGGCGCCGTATGCTAAAATAGGGAGAAGAGGATGCGAGGCATCGCGACTCGAAAGAAGGGGGACGGTTCATGAACGCAGCACTGCTTGGAGTATACCTTCAAAACTTTCTGCACTTTGATTTTCTGATTTTTATTCTCGCCGGCATCAACGCTTGGATGTATCATAAAACGCTTCGCAGCGCCCAGAACATTGAGCGGGTCCTTGCCCCCAAGGGCCATGTTTTGGGCGGGCTTGAGCACTACAAGGGATTAAAAAAAGAATAC
This sequence comes from Clostridiaceae bacterium JG1575, assembly GCA_002838815.1. Classification (GTDB taxonomy): domain Bacteria; phylum Bacillota; class Clostridia; order Clostridiales; family Clostridiaceae; genus JG1575. Next base: position 146,935 of record LQGW01000034.1, read on the forward strand.
GAGGGCCCCTTGTCGGCTCGTGGCGAGGCGAAGCTTTTGGATATGCGTCGGGGCATGACCCTCTACCACTCCCTTTACGCCAACATCACCGGCATTTTTCCTTTGATGGGGCTTTTGGGGACTGTGGTGAGCCTCATCCCCATGGTTCAATCCTTAGGTAACGTACAGCAAGGGCTTTTTTTCCAGGCCCTGACCTCGACGTTTTGGGGGATCGTTTTTGCCATCATCTCCAAGGGCTTTCATGGGATCATTGACGCCAAGGTGGCGGAGGCGGAAAAGAAAATTGAAACCTTTTTGGACCGCTACGGGGAGGAGATCAAGGAGCGCACGCGATGAAGCGATTCCCGCTGTTTATTGACCTGACCCCGCTTTTGGACGTCATTTTGATTTTACTGTTCATGGTTTTGGTGACTTCTGGCGCCAAGGTATCCTCTGAGAAAGCCGCTCACGCCAAAGCGCAGGCACAGTCCGAGGCCAAGCTTCAAACGCTGCAGCAGCAGCGCGAGGCGCTGGAGAACACCCTCGTTCAAAAGGATCTGAAGCTCCAGGCGTTGGAAGCCAAGGCTGGAGCCCTGACGGGTCCTGAAGAAACATGGTATCACGTGTATTCCCAGCGCCTGGGCAAGGTGGAACTGCGGTTTTCCAAAGAAGGGGCGCAGCAAAGCGTCCGTTTGTTATTGGCTGGAGGCGAAGTGATGGCCAAGCCCGCCACCATCTCGTTGGAGGAGTGGGTTCAAAAAGCTCTGGCGAAGGTTCCCCAAGAGGTGATCATCCTCACCTTCCGGTATCAAGACGATGCAATCTATTGGCGAGACTATACCAGAACTCGGGATTTTCTCATTGAGCTGACGCACCGTTTTTCGAAGAAAATCATCTACGAAGAGGTCCAAGAGCCCCGGGCAGGCCAGGGACCTTGAAAAAGGAGACAGTATGACCACAAAAAAAACAACAGACCCTCAACGATCCAAAATCTCCGGAAAGTCCAAAGCGCGCTTGACCGGTCTTGCCTTGATCTTGATCTTTTTAAGCGGCTTGGGCGTGAAATTCGGTCTTTTCCCGGGGACGGGGAAGAGCCCCAAAGCTCCGGCACAGGCTCAAAAAACAGTGACAAGCCCCCAGACGAAAAGCAAAGAAACGACGATCGCCAAGCGAACGGTTCGCCTTCGGGTGAAGGAAACCACCCTCTATGAAGGGGAGGAGCCTAGGACCAAGGAGCAGCTTAAAACCCTTTTGCAGAGCCTTCGTCCCACGGATGAAGTGATTCTCACCGACGATCAAGCCATCAAGGCCCACTTTGAAGCGGTGCTCCAGGAGATCAAAGCCTCCGGCGTCTCCTATAAAGTCATGGATTAGGAAAGGAAGGGTAAGCGGTAAATAAGAGCCCCTAGATTCATCTCCCGGATGAGGGTAGAATCTAGGGGCTCCTTCTATAGGCTGTCGTATGCGATGTTCACGTGATCTGGCAATGGATGAGACCAAGAAAGCAGTTCCTTTTATTTTTCATCGGTTTGCTGGTGTTGACTCAATTCTTCCAAGAGGTATTTTAGGGACTCGTAAGGGGGCCGTCGGTTCGCTTTTGCCGTCTCAACGAGGCTGAAGATAACTGCACTGGACTTTGCCCCGGCTACACTTATGCAAAATAAGACGTTTTTCCTTGCCACCACAAACGCCTTCCTTCCTCTCCGAGCTCGGTTGTTGGCAATTTCAAGATTTGGGGTTTCCAAAAAGGGAGTAAGCTTGGGCCACTGATTCATGCGATCGGTGATGGCTTCCCCTAGTTTGGATTTTACGGTTCCTTTCTTTCTTGTCTCATGGAGCCACACCTTTAAAGCCTGGAGCAGGGGTTTCCTCTACTCCAGGCGTGCCTGATATCGCTTTTCAGAACTCCTCTCACTGAATGTACGCCCCCCTCTGAAGAATTCATCCTAATATTTGAGTCCGGCATACGCCAACGTTCCCCGGAACCCGGCGGTATCTTTCCCTAAATCTTTTATTGCTTCAAGGAACTTACGCCGTGCAAGGGCATGGCAACCAGCTCGGCGCACATCAGTGACTTTGTTATAGCCGCTGGAGCCATCCGTTTGCAGGAGGCCCGAGAATCCCTTCAGAAACTCTTTGGCATCGTTCCCGGAGCGTCCGGGTTGATGCGCCTACAAGGCAACCGGGTGAGGCTCTAGAGGTCCACTGATGTAGTGCCACATGTACGAGCTTTGCTGCGCCTTGCGCCCCGGTTCTCGCAAAACCTGGAGCTTTGTTTCATCCGCGGGGATCATCACCCCCTTCAAAAGCGCTTCCTGCATGAAGTCATACCATCCCCTGAGGTACAACTGCGTGGCATCAATGATCCATTGGGAAATTAGGCCCCGGCTGATCTTGACACCGCTATAGAAATTTTTTTCCAACCGGTGAATGGGCACTTCAAGATTTGGCCAGTTGAACTTGCCGGATTCTAGTCTTTTGTAATCGAGCCCGAATCCATTGCAATCCCACTCAATGGTTTTTTTAGTTGATTCCGCTAGTGATTACAAAAGAGATAACAGCCATTCTCCATGGGACTATGATTGAATTCTTCTTGAATCAATGCAGTAAGTCCGTCGATGGATTTTCTGAAATCTACCAAGGCAAAAATCAGAACGATGGGGGACTCTGGTTTATATCCGTGATCCTTACGGATAAGGCAACCCCTCCAAGTCTTAATGCCGCAATGGTCTCACGGTCTTTAAGCCATTGGAATGTGCTTCCATTTACCGCTTACAAGGAAGGGACGTTAAGAACCATTCGATGGTTCCGCCTAAAAAATCAAGGCCCGGACCCCAAATGAGGGGGGCGGGCCTTGGGTTTTTAGGGAAGAGAAGGGTGCTTTTTAGGTGAGGGGGGTTTTTCTGCGCATCTCCTGATAGCCCATATAAGCGATCCAGACGTAGGCGATGGTTTTTGGAATCATCAAAAGGCCGATGTTGGGGTTTAGGTGGTTCCAAAGGACCACAGGGGCATAGAAGCCGAAGGAGAGGAGAATAGCCAGCCACAACAGACGGAACGAGTCTTTGCCCACCTGCTTGGCGTAGACGATTAGGAGGAGGCCCAAGAGGGCGAAGGGCAGGTTCCGAAGGAGTTCCCAGGTGTAGTTTCCACCGGAGAGCCAGCGGTTTTGCGGGAAAAGGCAAAGCGCGATGCGGATCACGGCAAGGCCATAGACGCCCCACTGCATCAAGGGGGTGCGTTCTTTCTTGTAGTAGCGAACCAAGAATTCATAGAGGATCACATAGAAAAGGGTCATGGTGATGGACGTGACCAGTTTGCCGAAGGCCATGGAGGATTCATACGATCCATTGGCCCAATAGTGAAGAATTCGGGGAATGAGGTGGAAAGCATCGCCACTGCCTAAGAGAATTGCCATGAGGCCGTAGAGTTTTAAGGAAGGATCCTTGGCCTTGGTGAAGGTGCGGATGCCAAGGCCCAAAACGACGATGAGATAGAGAATATTAAAGATGGGTTCCATAATTGCGCGCATGTTGTGATACCTCCAATGCGTCAAGCATGACCTGGAAGCTACCCAGATCTTTTTGTTTGCGGGCGAGGCAAGCCACAATTTGGTCGATGACCAAGTGGCTGAAGTCTTCCCGTGTGCCGAATTTGTTCTCGTTGAAGGGGAGGCGGCTGACGGCTTCCAGAACCGTTTGGTAGAGGATCCCGAAGATCTGACTCATGGACTGCTGCACGGACAGGGCCGAGTGCGTGAGTCCAGAGGGGACGATAAAATCACGATGAAAGGCTTCACTGTAAACCATCAGTTCGTGATAGAGCCAGCCAACAAGCTCCGACAAGCTTGTTCGAGGGGCGTCCTCCCGGATGATGTTCGACAAGGCATCCCGCCAGTAGTATTTCATCAGTTCGTTGAGCAAGGCTTCCTTGTCGCCAAAGTAGTTATAGTAAGAGCCCACGCTGATCCCAGAATGGGCGGCCAACGAGCGCAGTGTGGCCTTCTCCAAGCCTTCTTTGGAGATGAAGCTCAGGGCGTCCTCTAGGATGTCTTCTCGGGTCTTACGAAGGATTTTCATGCGCTTTTTTGAAGGCCAGTTGGTAGACCATCACGCAAAGGGAGATGCCCAAGAGCCCATGGGAGAGTCCAGCAAAACCGCTGATGGACGCATCCAGTCCACGGCTGAGCGTCATCTGCAGCACTTGGACGGTTCCACGAGTCAGCATCATCAAAAGGTCTAAGACCACTCCGACGTAATAAATCATCCAAAGCTTGGGAGAGGGCAGGGATCGCTTTTGCACTTCAAACCCCATGGCGACCAGTAGGGGCAGCACGAAGCCGAGCAAGATGGCGTGACCGTGTGTCACCGACAAGATCGTCGTTCCGGTGAAGGCCGTCCAGCGCGTGAGTTCCCGATAGTACACGCCGATGGCCAATCCAACCACCAAAAACCAAAAACCGGGTTTCAAAACTTTTTTCATGAGATACGCTCCTTGTATTTGCTCCAATGAAGACACCGAACGTTGAGGCGGAGTCCACAGGAGAAGAGGGCAGCCCCAAGTCCTGGGTAAAAAAAGCCTAAGACCTGGGAGGGGAAGTGAGGGCCCAAAAGCAGCCCGCTGGTCATCATCACCGCCATGATGAGCCAGGATTTGCCATCAAAGCAGCGCCAGAAAGGTTGACCGTCGGGAAGGATTTGGACGCGGGCGGTATGGTGCTTCACCAATTTCGAGAAAATGAATTCATAAAAAAGGAAAAATACCATAAGGGCGAAGGGGAGGCTATAGAGGTGCGTGTGGGGCAAGCCTTTCAAAACGACCATGGTTCCGGCCGTCATCCATAAAAGGCCCCCGGGGGCTAAGACCCATCGTTGGTTGAGCATGAGGATCACCTATTTTCCGTCTGAACATTGTTCAATTGAACAATGTTCATTATACCCTCTTTGCTTTTTGGGTCAATGGATTTTGCTCAGTTTTCAAAGAATTCATAGTTGCCCCGCTCCAGAACACCACGGAAAAAGCCGCGCAATCGCTTTGGCCAAGGCCCCTGTTTTTGGGGGGGGTATTCAGCCATTTTTCTTCCCGCCATTTGGCGGGGCACCTCACTAGATATCCATCCCTTCAGCAGGGTTCATTCATGGAATTGCGCCGTGACAATAGAAGAGGGGCTTCCCCTTGTGTCTTCAATCTGGGGGAACAAATATTCAATAGGAAAAAAAGGCAAAAGAAAAAGCGGGAAATCTACGAATAGAAATCCCGCGGAATGTTCTGGTGTCCCTGACTGGAGTCGAACCAGCGGCCTTTCGCTTAGGAGGCGAACGCTCTATCCTTCTGAGCTACAGAGACTTTTTAATGGGTGGATTGATTTGGAGGGGGCGTCGTATAGGAACCGGACTCCTAGTTGACTCCGTTATTGGAGCCTTGGTCCCCGCTCCGCCGGCCCGCAATCCAAAGAGTATTGTAGTACAGGCAAGTCCAATGCGTCAACGAAAGATAGAGGCTTACCCCTCTTGGGGCGGGGGCGTTGGATCCTCCTCTGAGGCGTTGAGGGGCGAGGCAGGAATCGGACGAGTGTATTTATAGATCAGGTAGATGACGCCCAATGCGATCCATACCAAAGAGATCACCTGAGCTTGACGAAGACTTCCAATGTAGAGCGAATCCGTCCGAAGGCCTTCAATAAAGAAACGCCCGATGGAATAAAGGATCATATACCAAGCAATGATGGTTCCTTCTCGATAGGGCTTGCGTTTTAGGAAAAGCATCAACAAAACGGCAAAGATCAGAAGGTTCCAAAGAGATTCGTAAAGGAAGGTGGGGTGATGGTATTGACCGTTGATGAGCATGCCCTGCTGAATGAAGGCGGGAAAGCGGTTGATGAATTCCTGGGACACCGGCCCGCCATAGGCTTCTTGGTTGACAAAATTGCCCCATCGGCCCACCGCTTGGGCGATGATGATGCCCGGCATGGCCGCATCGGCCAGGTTCAGCATGTAGTGGGTGGTGCGTTTATGGACGGCTTTATAGATTAACACCCCGATGAAGGCGCCGATGAGTCCGCCGTGAATGGCTAGGCCGCCGCTGCGGATGTCCAACATTTTCAGGAAATCCCCTTGATACTGGTTCCACTCAAAAATTACGTAATAGATGCGGGCGCCCACCAAAGCCAAGGGAAAGGCATAAACAAAAGCATCCAATAGATGATCGTAGGAAAGGTTGAACCCTTTGCGGGAGGTGGTGAATCGGCTGACGCCCAGGGCGATGAGCACCCCCGTCATGATGAGTATGGCATACCACATGATGTCCAGGCCGAATATTCGAAAAGCTACACGGTTCATGGTTTCCTCCTTGAGGCTTAAAAAGATCTTGTTCGATTATACCACAAGAGCCAAAAACCATGGCTTGAAAGTGGGAACTAAGGGATCAAGGACTCAAGGGATCGGAGGCTGGAGTTCGGATTGATTGATGAGGGCAAGTGCGGTACGATTAGGGCAGTACGCATGGGAAGGGAGAGGAACACGAGATGAAAAAACGGCACCCATTTAAAGGGATTCTTTGCCTTCTTCTTGTAATATTCCTTAGTGCATGTGCCTCCAAGGGTCAAACGGGCGGAAAAACCGCGGGAGCGCTGGGGGAAGGGGATCGATTGAAGCAGGAGAATAAGCGCTTAGTGGATTTGTTGCGCAAAACTCAAGAGCAGCTCGTCATCACCGAAGCTCAGCTCAACCGCCTAAAAGACTCCAAGGAAGTCAACCGCAAGGATTATAACTTAGAGGCATTTCCTCAACGGGCGGAAACCTTGCTCTATTTTCCGATCTATGACGCCACCCAAAAGGGACCCAAGACCCGGGAGCTTTATGCAGCCATCAACTCAGGAACGACTTTAGAGGAAAAACTACAAAAGCTGACCGGCGCCATGGCCCAAGGGATGTTTCAAAACTACGCCCTGGAGCTTGTGCATCTACAAACCAAAGAAGGTAAAAAAATAGCACGGATCAATTTACAAGATAACGGCGACAACAGATGGGCGGAGCGATTTTTCCGCACCTCGGAGGATGGGGCGCAGACTCAAAAGATTCTCATCTCAGGTCTTTTGCAGATGGACTACACCATGGATTGGATCGATGGGGTTGAGTTTACTCACAATTCCCAGCCCATCACCCATGAGTTTGTTCCGCAGCTGCACCATATGACCCTTCGCAGCCGCCCGGCCTCAACGCGCTAGTCGGCTGGCGTAGGAGGTCTGTGTTTGATGTCCCTTCAGGCCAGCAAGGGAACTCTCGTTGAAAAAAAGGCGCCGAAGCATAATCCTGATAAAGGAGGTGAACCAATGAAACCCAAGGACCAAGAAGTGACGTATCAAATCGTCAAATCACTGCAAGTGCTCTCTGCCAACGATCGAGGATGGACGAAGGAAGTGAACCTCGTATCCTGGAATGGGCGGGAGCCAAGGATTGATATTCGGGAATGGAATCATGAATTGAACCGGATGAGTAAGGGGATGACCTTGACGAGAGAGGAAGCGACGCTGCTTTTCAAGGCGCTCCAGGAACATCTCGAAGCGTAACCCGTAGGGACCAGCGCTCTCAAAAGAAAGAGGAGGCAGGGATGAAATTAGGAATGGGTCTTCGGTTTCGCTGGGCGAGCCGCTTCTATCGGGAAGGAGAACGACTTCTTCAATCGCCCTCGGAGTGGAAACGGCTCATGGGGGAGGGACAAAAAATCCTTCGGGGAGAGGGCCAAGGCCCCTTAGGGCAAGGGGCGCGAAAACTGCGCTTGTTGCTTTATATGCTGGAGGATGCTCGCAGCGGCCGTTATCCTTATCTTCCAAAGAAGACGCTGCTGGCCTTGGCCGGCGGCCTGGCTTACGTGCTCTCCCCCATCGATTTGATCCCCGACTTTCTACCTGGGCTCGGGCTCTTGGATGATGCGATTCTTCTGGGCTGGCTTTGGCGGTCCTGCGAAGCAGACCTTTTAATGTACCGGCAATGGCTTGAACGAGAAGTTGAAAGATACCGGGATCTCGAAGAAGGATAGGAAAGGGGAGGATTTGTCGCATCCCTGCCGCCTCGTTTTATTGCTCCATGAGGGGAGAGGTTCGTTGATTGTCGTTCTTTAGGATCGGTTCTCCTGCCATACCTTCGGAGAAGAGCCTTTGCAACTCCCAATCCTCAAGAAAGGGGAACCCTTCAAAGGCAGTACAACACTCCAGGCTGATCTCGCTGGTGCACAAAATAACTGCATCCTGAGCGAGGGGGCCGGGGTGTTTTTTGCCTAAGCTGGTGGGAGCCTGAAGGGACAATAACTCTTTCTTCAACGCAAACAAAACCAGGCGGGTTCTTTTTAGAAAGGGACTGCACCTAGTAAGGACGCTGGGTCCGGTTTCTCCGGATCTTCCAGATAACGGTGCTTAATGGGCGCTCAAGAGAGTGGGCAATTTCCTTGAGTGGGGTGTCGTTGTTCCGGGAGGTCTCCATCGAGAGCCGTTCGCTAAGGGGAAGCTATTGATACATCGGGTTCTCCTTTTGGGACCACCCTCTGCCATGTCCATCTTCTGATTTTGAGGTTTTTTCATAGTACATGCACGATCGGAGTCACTAAAGGACATTTACTAAGAATATTAAGGATCCTCAACAAAGCGCCCCAATTGGGCGAATTGTAAAATACCGGTTGACACATATTTTGAGGTCAAGTATAATTAGCCTGTTGTCGTAATTGACGACCCCCATTCGTTGTGGAGAGGTGTCCGAGTGGCCGAAGGAGCACGCCTGGAAAGTGTGTATAGGGGAAACTCTATCATGGGTTCAAATCCCATCCTCTCCGCCATAACCGTGCTAGATGGGGAACCAGCGATGCCCTGTAACCTGCGATCGCTACAGCAGGGTTGAATTCCCGGCTAGAGGCCTGAACGAGTTGGGCAGCACTCAGGTAGTGGTGTTGAGATTTGGGTCCCACGCAACATATGCCGGTGAACCTCGTCAGGACCGGAAGGTAGCAGCGATAAATCGGAATGTTATGTGTGCCGTGGATCACTCGAGTTGAGCTAACCCTCGAGAGACGACGAGTCGTTCTTGTCGAAGCCGGGTGCACGGTGTTCCATAGAAAAAGAGTCATGAGAAATTGTGGCTTTTTTTCTTTTTTGCGAAAGAAGCCAGAACGTTTGACGAAGGGACCAATCCTGTATAATGGAAGAAGACCCCCTTTTATCAGGAGGTCCTGGAAGAAACGTTGTCCAAAGGAGGGATATCCTTGGCCTATACGGCATTATATCGGGAGCTGCGTCCCAAAGTGTTTTCCGATGTCATCGGACAAGAACACATCACCACCACGTTGAAAAACGAAATTCGGGCGGGGCGAATTGCCCATGCGTATTTGTTCTCAGGCACTCGGGGAACCGGAAAAACGACTTGTGCCAAAATTCTGGCCAAGGCGCTCAATTGCCTGGATCTTCAAGACGGAGAACCCTGCAACCGCTGCGAGAATTGCTTACGCATCGACAGCGGGCTCTCCCTGGATGTGGTGGAGCAAGATGCCGCCACCAACAACAAAGTAGATGATATCCGTGACCTCATCGATGAGGTACAGTACCCGCCGCAGGAGGGGGCTTATAAGGTCTACATCCTAGATGAAGCCCACATGCTGACCATGGGGGCTGTGAATGCCTTTTTAAAAACCTTGGAGGAGCCGCCGGAGAATGTCGTTTTTATTTTGGCCACGACGGATCCACAAAAGTTACCCATTACGATCCTCTCGCGCTGCCAGCGCTTTGAATTCCATCGCATCAAATCCAAAGATATTGAGCAGCGGCTGCGGGAGATTGTGGACGAAAAGTCCATCCTTGCAGACAACCGAAGCCTCGCACTCATTGCGCGGGTTTCTGAAGGCGCTATGCGCGATGCCTTGTCGGTACTGGATCAAAGCATTTCCATGGGCCATGGCGAAGTGCAGTACGACACCCTTGTGAACATACTCGGGCTTATGGGCCGTCAGCGGATTTTTGATTTGGCGGAATCCATCTTAAAAAAGGATGTGGAAAAGACTCTTTTGCTCCTTGATGAACTGATGGATGCCGGCAAGGACCCTTATTTCATCACCCGGGATCTCTTAGAGCACTTTCGCAACATGCTGATCACCAAGGTCATTCGCCACCAGCCGGATGAATTGGTGGAAGCTTCAGAGGAGGATGTTGCCCGTTATCAGGAACAAAGCCTGATGATTCGGGATCAGGAGATCATCAAAGTGATCCGCATCCTGCAAGGGGCAGAGGAATCCGCCAAGCGCAGCTCTCAAGGTCGGATCTATCTGGAGTTGGCCTTGATCAAGATCTGCAACGGCGAGATGGATTACGGGATGGACGCCTTGGTGGCTCGCATGAATCATATGGAACAGCAGCTCAGTGAGGCACGCAGCCAAAGTTCACGCCCATCGCCGGCACCCAAGGCACAGCGCCCATCGCCTGCTTCCGGCCCCAAGCAACAACCGGCCAGGACGCAGGCGCCGCAGGCTCCCGCGGCCCTGGAAGAAAACCCGCAGTCCCAGCTGACCCTTCAAAAAGTGCGCAGCGCGTGGAATGAAGTAGAGGAAGCCTTGCGGGCCAAGCGACAGATGGTGATTCGCGCCTCCCTTTTCGAAGGACAGGTGGTGGACGTCAACCATGGGATCATCACGTTGGAGTTCCCGGAAAATTACAGTCACAATAAGAAACGCTTGGAGAAAACCGAGTTCCGGAGCCTCCTCGAAGACACCATGTCCCTAATTTTCGGAGAACCCGTGCGGCTGCGGCTAAAGATCAAGTCCGAAGGGGCCCCCTCGCAGCGATCCATTGAAGAAGCGATCCGCGAGCAGGACCTTACGGATATTGATTTGCTGTCGTAACCTTGTGATATAATCAGAAATAGAAGCAACTTAAGAGAGGAGTTACACATGGCAAAATACGGAGGATTCCGCGGCGGTGGCGGCGGAAATATGAACAATCTGCTCAAGCAGGTTCAAAAAGCGCAAAAAGAAATGGAAACCAAGCAAAAAGAGCTGGAGGTCAAGGAATACGAGGCTACATCCGGTGGCAATGCCGTGAAGGCCGTGGTCAACGGAAAGCGGCAGCTTTTAAGCGTTTCCTTAGACGAATCCGTGGTGGATCCCGAAGACATCGAGATGCTTCAGGATCTCATCGTTGTGGCCGTCAATTCTGCGCTCAATCAGGCGGAGGAAGATTCCTCAAAGCTGATGAGCGATCTTACTGGCGGCATGGATCTGCAGGGGATGTTCTAAGCATTCATGGATTTTTACCCTGCAGCGATTGAAAAGCTCATCGACGAGTTTGCCAAACTCCCCGGCATCGGATATAAGACGGCTCAGCGCTTGACGCTTCACGTCTTAAACCTGCCCTCCGATGAGGTGATGGGATTCGCCGATGCGCTCAAAGAAGCTCGGGGAACCCTGAAGTTTTGTTCGGTATGCGGAAACTTTACCGAAAAGGATCCTTGCGCCGTTTGCGCCAATCCCACTCGGGATCAAACCACCATTTGTGTGGTGGAGCAGCCCAAGGATATTATGAGTATTGAAAAAATTAAAGAATTCCATGGGGTGTATCACGTGCTTCACGGCAACATCTCTCCCATGCAGGGGCGCGGGCCCCAGGACATCCGCATCAAGGAATTGGTGGCGCGGATGAATCGGGACGTGAAGGAAGTCATTGTGGCGACCAACCCCACCATTGAAGGGGAGGCTACGGCCATGTACATTTCCAGGGTCCTGCATCCCTTGGACATCAAGGTCACCCGCATCGCTTCGGGCATGCCGGTGGGCGGAGATTTGGACTATGCGGATGAAGTGACGCTTTCAAAAGCCATGGAAGGCCGAAAAGAAATCTAAGCAATTAAAGGAGTCCTTTGTATGAAGAAAAAAGCAATTTTGGTAGATGCTGCCCCGGCAGCCGTAGGACCGTATTCCCACGCCAACGTCATCGGCGACTTGGTCTTTGTTTCGGGCCAACTCCCGTTGAAAAATGGCGAGTTGTTGGAAGACATTCAAGAAGGAACCAAGGCGTGCCTGACGAACCTGAAAACCATCCTGGAGGGGGTGGGCTCGAACCTAGACCAAGTGGTCAAGGTCAACATCTTCCTTCGGGACATGGGCGATTTCGCCGCCATGAATGAAGTCTATGCGACCTTCTTCACCCAGGATGAGCCGGCGCGCTCCTGTGTAGCCGTCAAAACCCTGCCTAAGGATGCTCGGGTAGAAATCGAAGCCATCGCTCATCTTTAATGAACGCCCCCCCGGTACGCTCGGGGGGAGCTCTAGAGCCTGACGCCCTATGGCGTCGGGTTCTTTTATTTTTTGGCGGGGGAGAAGGTCTCAATGCAGAGTGTTGCTGGGCGGAAAGCCTAGGGGCCTGAGGAATCGATAAAATGAGAAGCGATGAACTAGAAAATTAAGAATAAATGAGAATGATCTGTGATTGTTTGTGAAATCGCAGAACAAGCCCCCATAGGGCTTTGGCGGTGACGTTAATTAAGTAACAACATAACCCGCAGCTGACTAAAGTGTAACCTAGGATTCCCGCGAAGGTTCACGAAAAACCTACTGAAGGGCGGGGTTGGCTGACAATTTACTAAAGAGGACCGTTTTTTATTCAAAAGCTCATGATAAATTATTGGCAAAAGCTCAGGACATTTTTTGGGGAAAAACCGATAAGTCGGGGAGATGTGTTACGAAAATGATTTTTTATCAGGTTTTGAATGACTGATTCAGGATGAAAACGCCGCGAATCCCTGAATATTTATGACTATTAAAAACTACTCATTGTAAACGGATAGAAAGTAAGAATTCAGCATAGGAGCGTGTATAATTTAAGATAGTATCAATAAAGGAGCGAGGTGATCATCAATTGGAACAAAGTGAGAAAAGAGGTCAATGGGGATCCCGATTTGGGTTCATCATGGCTGCAGCCGGGTCTGCCGTAGGGCTGGGAAATTTGTGGAAGTTTCCTTATCTTGTCGGAAAAAACGGCGGCGGGGTATTTGTCCTGATCTATCTGGTCATTGTTGTCTTTTTAGGCTATACAATGATGCTCGGGGAACTGGCCATCGGGCGCAACACCAAATTAAACCAGTACAATGCGTATCGTTCCATCAACAGCAAGACGGGCTTTATGGGGGTGTTCGGCATTTTGTCGGCCTTCCTGATCTTATCCTTCTATTCGGTGGTGGGCGGCTGGATCTGCAAGTATTTATTCGAATTTGTCATCCGGGGCATCATTCCTGACTCTCAGAATTTTTTTAACCTTTACGTTTCCGGAACCTGGGAACCCATTTTGTGGCATGCCGTCTTTATGGCGTTGACCTTAATTATTGTCTTCGGTGGCGTCTCAGGCGGCATCGAAAAAGCATCGAAAATAATGATGCCGACCCTTTTGGTCTTCCTCATCATTATTGCCGTACGCTCTTTGACGCTTCCCAACGCCATGGAAGGAGTTGCGTATTACTTAAAGCCGGACTTCTCCAAGTTTAGTTTCCAAGTGGTTGTGGCCGCCATGGGGCAGGTCTTCTTCTCCCTGAGCATGGGCATGGGGGTTCTCGTAACCTATGGCTCCTATTTAAAAGGCGAAGAGGATCTGTCGAACAATGCGCTGACCATTCCAGCCATCGACACGATTGTTGCACTTTTGGCCGGTTTTGCCATCATCCCTGCGGTGTTTTCCTTTGGGATGGAAGTGACTCAAGGCCCCGGGCTGCTTTTTGGAACGTTGCCCGCTGTCTTTGATCAGATGCCCTTTGGACAACTCTTCGGAATCATCTTCTTTCTTCTGGTGTTGTTTGCTGGGTTGACCAGCTCCATCTCCTTACTGGAGAGTCCCGTCTCTTGGGCGATTGACTCTTTGAAATGGAATCGGAAGACCGCCGTAATTGTCTTTGCCGGCCTTTGCTTTATCATTGGCGCAGCAGCCTCCCTTTCCATGGGTCCTGTCTTAGGCGACTTCAAAATCTACTGGTTTGACCCCAAGGGACAAGTAATCTTCGACTTCTTGGACTACTTGACGGCCAACATCCTGATGCCTTTGGGTGGGTTGCTCCTTTCCTTATTTATCACCTTCATCTGGGGATACGATCGGGCCTTTGCAGAAATCCGCAAAGGAAGCAAAAGCAATTTCTCCATGGGGGGCTTCTGGAAGATTTCCATGATGGTCTTGGTTCCCATCATGTTGATCTTGGTCTTCTTGCAGCAAATGGGTATTCTCTCAAGATTTATTGGATAAGGGGTTGGCCTTTGCCAGCCCCCGACAAAACCCCTTTCTCAATCCGGAGTTTGATCCCCTGGGATCAGACTCCGGATTTTTGCGTCGCCCTCGGCGGGATTGGGAGGCAGCGCCCCCAACATATGCGTGGCGATTGGGCAAATTTCCAATGAGCAGGGGCAGATGGTTCGGGATCCGTGACTTGAAAAGGGTTCAGGGATAAAAATGAATAATTATCCTAAATGCCCTTGATTCAAAAGGGGATGGACCGTATACTGTTTTTCATAGGTTGATAATATACCTTTAGAAAGCATAAATATGCAACAGGGAATTCCCTAGGATAAGGAGCGCAACGATGAAAAACATGATGAAAAAAATACCGGCCCTATTGATGGCTTTGACCCTTGTGGTGTCGGCGGCCGCCTGCAGCAATTCGGCCGCCGCAGGCAAAGACCGCTTGGCCCAGGTGCAAGAAACGAAAAAATTGAAAGTAGGCATGGAAACCACCTATCCTCCCATGGAGTTCACGGATGAAAAAGGATCGACCATTGGCTTTGATGTGGATTTGATGGCCGCCATCGCCCAAAAGCTGGGCGTGCAAATGGACGTTGTGCCCACGGATTTTGCGGGAATTACCGAAGGGTTGGCCGCCAATCGCTTTGACGTCATCGCCTCGGGGATGAATATTACGGAAAAGCGCAAAGAAAGTGTGCTCTTTAGCGATCCTTACATTGATGCGGTGGGGTTATCCTTAATCCTTCGTCCCGAGGAGAAAGACGTAAAAAAATTCTCGGATCTTGCCGGTAAAAAGATCGGTTTGCAGCAGGGGTCCACAGCCGATGAGTGGGCAAGAAGCCAGTCGAATCTTGGGGAGGTCAAGGAATATTTAAGCATCTCAGAGGCGCTGCTGGATTTATCGGCCGGCCGAATTCAGGCGGTGGTGACCGATAACGTCGTAGGCGCCTACTACATAAAAAAAGATCCCAAGAATTATCAAATGCCCAAGGAACTGTTGGAAGCGGGTCCCTTAGGAATCGCCATTCCGAAAGATGCGCCTGAGCTCAAAGCGCAGATTGATGCGGCATTGAAGACCCTCAAGGCAGAGGGGACCTTGGCCAATCTCTCGGAAAAATGGTTCGGCACGAACATCTACCAAAAGTAGGGGGCCCAAGGGATGATCGCTAGTGCCGTATTTTTCGGTCTGGGGCAGTTTGCCAAAGACTACATCGCCTATTTCCCACGCATCCTAAAGGGGGCACCCGTAGCCCTCTCCTTGACGGTGCTGGGCATATTCTTCGGAGGTCTTTTGGGCCTACTCATCTGTCAGATGAAGCTCTCCCGCAGGGGGGCCTTGAAAGCCATAGGGTCTTTTTACACTTGGTTTTTCCGGGGCACGCCCATGATGGTACAGCTCTATTTTCTTTATTTTGGACTGCCCAAAATGGGCATCACCCTCTCGGCCTATGCCGCCGCGAGCATCGGTCTTTCCTTGAATATCGGCGCCTACATGGCGGAAATCATTCGAGGGGGCATTCAGGCCATCGATAAAGGGCAGTTTGAAGCGGCCAAGGCCCTTGGCATGAATCATGTTCAGACCATGCGCCGCATTGTCATTCCTCAAACCGTGCGGATCATCTTGCCAAGTCTTGGCAACGAGGTCATTACGCTCCTAAAGGATACCTCCTTGGTGGCGGCGATCTCCTTGACGGAGGTTTTGAAAATCACCCACCAAATCACGTCACGGGAATTCACACCGTTGCCCGCCTTTGCGGTGGCCGCGACCTTCTATCTCTTCTTCACCACCGTGCTCACAGCGCTTTTTGGCCGTCTGGAGCGACGCCTTTCGGTTTACTAGGAGGATTCGACGATGCAGCAACACAAACAAAGTGAACCCATGATTGAAGTGCGCCAGTTGACCAAGCGCTTTGATGAGCTCACTGTTTTTTCAGATTTAAACCTCACCATTCACCGAAATGAAGCCGTGTGTATCATTGGGGCGTCAGGTTCTGGCAAAAGCACCTTCCTTCGGTGTCTCAATCACTTGGAGATTCCCACACAAGGGACGATCCTTATTGAAGGAGAGCAGCTGGACCCCAAGGATAAAACATCCATCAAGCGGGCCGTATCGAAGGTTGGTATGGTGTTTCAGCAGTTCAATCTCTTTCCCAATTTGACCGTATTGGAGAACGTCATGGAAGCGCCTATCACGGTCAAGGGAATGGAGCGCAGGACCGTGCAAACCATCGCTCAGGAGCTGCTCAAAAAGGTGGGGCTTTGGGAGAAAAAAGACCAGTATCCCTCCAAGCTCTCTGGTGGACAAAAGCAGCGGGTGGCCATTGCTCGTGCCTTGGCCATGGAGCCAGACATCATGCTTTTTGATGAACCCACCTCTGCCTTGGATCCAGAGCTCGTGGGGGAAGTATTGAGTGTAATGAAGGATCTGGCAGAGTCTGGAATGACCATGATCGTAGTCACCCACGAAATGAGCTTTGCCCGGGATGTGGCCGACCGCGTCATTTTCATGGATCAAGGCGCGGTGGTGGAGGATGCTCCCGCTGAGGCGATTTTTTCGAATCCCCAGGAGAAGCGGACAAAGGAGTTTCTTGCCAAATACCTTCAGGGTACGCACTGCGCCCCGTAGGGCCGCCGCTTTGAACCCTTTGCGTGGAGGTTGGATCCCTCGCAATACCCCTAGTTTATGCCAAAGGCTCGCGCGGGGGGCTCGTTGAACAAACAAGGCTCCTCGAGAGAATTGATCTCGAAGAGCCTTGTTTGTTGTTTTCTATTCCTAAGGGATTAAAAAGTTGCTGCAATAAAAAATCAAGGGGGAGCCTTTACTCCAACCTTGATTTTAGGCATAGGGTGACCCCAAGGAGAATCGAATCCTGATTGTATTACTCCCGGTACGCCAGTTGTTGCCTGTTAAAAATATGTCGATTTACCAATGTTTCTATGGGTTTGCCGTTACAATGCTTGTCGCTTGGATAATTTCCAGGGGGCGAATAACTGGCGCATTTTTACCCATGGATTGCCCTTACCATGTTCTTTTTGAAGTTTCTATTCCGGGCCTTGTGGCAAATGGTAGAGGGGATTTTTGATCCGGGGCCGTGGCCTAAAATCTTTTGAGTGGTTGGCTTATCCATTCCTTTTTCAGAGCAATCGGTCCCAAAACACCCAAAGGGTTTTTGGATCGATTGGATTACCTAAGTTACTAGTAAAGATCAGACGGTTGGGATTGCTATCCTTTATTATAAAACCTATTGGCGACATTTTCAGTTTTCCGGTTCGCCCAACCCGCTTTCCCTGATATTTTCTGGTCGTATTGGTACACAACCAACGGCTCCTGATCGGGGGTAAGTCCGGTGGAAGCACATACCTCTCTTTAGTATTGTCGCTTCCGAGCTAATCTACCTGCTTCAGTGGTAAATGCATCCGGATCGTTCAGCTCTTGGGATCCGATCAAACGGCGCTTAGATTTTTGTGTGAACGCTCCGGTCTTTTTGATCCTGCAACGGGGCATCCCTGCTCTCTTCTCATAATTCCAAAGAGCCCAAATCGCCTTGGCGGGCGGTGAATCCAGCGAAGCCCCTGGATTTGGTCGAGCTCCTGTAAGAGTTCATGCACAGGAAGCTCGCCAAAGAGATCCGCTCACCTCGATACGTAGATCCTCTGGGCCACCAAAATCAGCTTGCTGACGCCCGAGGCCGCAAAACGCTGGGCTTGAGCCAAAATCGCTTCTTTGGACCGAAAACGATACGCTCCGCGGATTTTAGGAATGATGCAATAGGTGCAGTGCATATCGCACTCTTGCCCAATGCGCAAAAACGATCCAGACCCTGAGAATTGACATTGAGTATGGATTTGCCTCATCCAAGTGTCCTCGAACAGTATGAGCAAATTTGCCTGGAAAGTGCGATAGAATGATCGCGCAGTTTGAAAAATAAACTTCCCATAAGCATAAAATGGAAGAATCATTTCTAAGACATAGGGTTGGAGCCTCAGTCCTGGGAACCGTGTGTATTACACTAATCTCCATATTAATGATAGTAGGGGGTCTTTTTCTCGAGTGCCATGAACAACAAACTGGCGAAATAAAACAAAAGGATCTCCGAAAATCTTCGGAAATCCTTTGTTCATGTGTATGGTGACCCCAAGGAGAATCGAACTCCTGATTCCAGCGTGAGAGGCTAGCGTCTTGACCGCTTGACCATGGGGCCTTTTTAACTGACAAAGACAATCTTAGCATAGGCTCCGGCGAGTTGTCAACTTCTTTTTTTCGTTGAGCGATGGGCCCCGTCCCCTCCCTTCAAGAGGAAAGGAACCCCTTTTTCAAGGGATTCCTTTGATGAGGGACTATTTTTTAAAGGAATCGAGAACCTTTTGGTAAATATCTTTCAGGGTGGGGAAGAGATCGCCTTCGGCTTCCAGAGTATTGATTTGAACTGTTTTGGCGCCGGTTTCTCGGGCAAGCGTTTCAGAGACTTTGGGCGAAGCCAGCTCCTCTACAAAGATGGTGCTGATCTTTTCGGCTTTGACGTGATCCACCAAAGCCTTGATCTTTTGAGGCGTGGGCTCACCTTCCGCAAAGGGGCCTTCCACAGCCTGCTGCTTTAGGTTGAGGTTGCGACAAAGATAGCCAAAGGCTTCATGTCCGGTGACAAAGCTCTTTCCAGCAAAAGGTTTGAACTGGGGCAGGTATTCTTGATCCAGAGCATCGGCTTCTTTGTTGAACTTTGCAAGGTTTTCTTCAAAGTAGGTTTTGTCCTGGGGAGACACCATGGTCAGCGCGGTAGCAGTGTTCTTCGCCATGAGACGCAGCTCTTTCATGCCAAGCCAAATGTGGGGATCGAATTCACCATGCTTGTGATCGTGATCGTGGTCATGATCCTTGTCGTGATCGTGGTCCTTATCTTTATCTTTATCTTTGTCTTTTTCCTTGTCGTGGTCGTGATCCTTGTCGTGATCGGCCAAGCGGATGGGGTTGATTCCCTCAGAGAGGTTCATGAGTTTGGTTTGCTTGGTGATGGAGCTGTCCACCCAATGCTCCATGTCGAAGCCATTGATGAAAAGGACTTTGGCTCCCTTCAAGCGGGCCATATCTTTGGGGGTGGGCTCATAATCATGCGGCTCGACACCGGCGGGGACGAACATGGTGGTCTGGACCCGATCGCCTCCAATGTATTGCACCAGCTTATCGATGGGATTAAAGGACGTAGCCACGGGAATCTTTTCGGCCGTAGGCGTGGAAGCAGGGCTCGGGGTGGTTTGGGGCGCCGTCGTGCTCGTTGAAGCTTTGGTATCTTTAGTAGTTTTCGTGCTTGGCGCGGCACAGCCGGTAATGACCGCTGCGGCCATCAGCAAGCTTAAGGCTATTTTTTTCATGTGATTTCCTCCGTAAATGCAAATAATTCGCATTTACATACTAGTGCAGGGGTCTGGAATTGTCAATGGAGGGTGCGGAGAAAAAGCTCTCTTTGCGCTCTTTTCATCAAATGATCACGGAAAGTTCATAAGATGGTTTTTGTGGGAACCCGGCGCCGCTTGTTTTGTTCTTGTAGTGAGGACCGTTGACGAAGGGGGCGGAGGATTTCCGGGAAATGGTATAATGAGGGCCAGAAATTACGAACAAAGGAAGCCTATGAGATTCACTAAAAAAACCAAAGAGGCCATTTTTATTGAGCGGCCCAATCGCTTTCAGGGATATGTGCTCCTAGATGGAGTACGCACCCTTTGCCATGTTCCCAACACCGGACGGTTGCGGGAAATTTTAAGAGAAGGGGTCCGGTGCTTGGTGCGCGTCGAGGCGGATCCCAAACGAAAAACAGCGTTTTCCCTCATCGGTGCCTGGAAGGGAGAGCGGCTCATCAATTTTGATTCGCAAATTCCCAACCGAGTGGTGGAGGAAGCGCTGCGTGAGCGGAGAATTCCCGCCCTTTCATCCTATGAAGTTCTGGAGCGAGAGAAGCCCTTTGGCACCTCTCGGTTTGATTTTCGCTTGACGATGCCCGGGGATCGGCTGTATTTTCTTGAAGTGAAGGGCGTGACTTTGGAAGAAGCAAACGCCGCGCGGTTCCCGGACGCGGTTACGATCCGTGGAAGCCGTCATCTGCAAGAACTTTGCGAGGCTAAGAACGCCGGGCATGGCGCCGGCGTCCTTTTTCTCATTCAAATGGAGGGCATTGATTCCTTTGCGCCCAATGAAGCCATGGATCCGATCTTTGCCCAAAGGCTTCGGGAAGCCAAGGCCTGTGGCGTGGATATTTTTGCCTATGGGTGTCGGGTTTGTGACGATTCCCTGACCTTGGACGAAGTCATCCCTGTGATCCTTTAAAGGAGGAAGAGCACTATGAATTTTTATGAAGCAAAAAATGATATGAAAAATTGCCGTCACTGCCCAAGCTACGGCCAGGACTGTAGTGGCGGGGCGCTGGATTGCCTTTGCCTTCGCTGCCCAAGAAATCTTGGCATGTGCCTTAAGGTGCGCTACTGCCGGGAGACCGAATCAGTGCTTGATCTTACGCAGGAGAAAACACAGGAGCCGCGGGAGGATTTTCTCAAGGCCTGGAGGGGGATGGAATGAACGAAGAACATCCTTTGTCCCGAACCCGTCTTCTGTTGAAGGATCAGGGCATGCAGCGTCTGTCCGACGCTAAAGTCGTGGTGTTAGGGTTGGGGGGCGTGGGCGGATCCTGTGCGGAAGCCTTGGTTCGTTCCGGCGTCGGGCATCTAGTTTTGGTGGACCATGATGTGGTTTCACCCTCCAACTTGAACCGCCAGGTTATAGCCACCTGGGATACCGTCGGCCAACGAAAAACCGAGGCGGCCCTGGCTCGGTTTTCCAGCCTCTCCAAAACCTGCCGCCTCGAGGCCCACGATGTCTTTTTGCTGGGGGAGACCATCCCTCAAGCCATTCCCTTGGATGCGGATTACGTCATTGATTGCATCGATACGGTGACGGCAAAGCTGGAGGTGGCGGTTTTCTGCGAAACGCACAACATTCCGCTGATATCCAGCATGGGGGCGGGCAATAAATTAGACCCCTCCCAATTTGTTTTTTGTGACATTTACGAAACCACCGTTTGTCCCTTGGCGAAGGTCATGCGCCGGGAGCTTCGAAAGCGCGGCGTTGCCTCTTTAGAGGTGCTGTATTCTCTGGAACCGGCCCGAACCCCTTGGAAGGAAGCGATCCAAGAGCAAGAAGAGGTCCAAGGACGGCGAACCCCTCCGGGATCCGTGGCCTTTGTACCTCCTGTGGCGGGTCTTTATTTGGCCGGTTTTGTGGTGAGGCGCCTCTTAGGCGTCTGATCCGAGCGGCGCTTAGACGCTCCGGAACTGATTGGACGCGTCGTGGTAGTGGAAGCCATGGCGAGCCATGTATTCTAGAAAGGCTTCGCAATCGATGGCGTTGTCGTCGCAAAAATCCCCAAGGGATGCATTTTGCACCCTCAGCCGGGCGTTGGCCATGCTGTAGACGATGTTGGGGTCCATGGATTCATATTGGGTCAGATTCATGAAAAATCCTCCTTTGAGCTTCTCCTTCATTATACCTCGAAGGAAATTTTGCGAAGCTTCCTGGGGTATAATAAAAGCGTGCAATTGAAATAGGGGGACAGACTTATGTATAGCTTTCAACCAACCGCCATGGGATCACTTCCTTTACGCAATCACATCGTCATGGCGCCGATGTGTATGAACAGTGCCGATTCTTCCGGCCACGTCCAGACGTTCCACAAGGTTCACTACGCCAATGCGGCCTTGGGGGGCGTTGGGCTGATTCTCGTGGAGGCCACCGCCGTCGTCCCGGAAGGGCGCATCCTTGGAAAGGATTTAGGTCTTTGGTCCGACGATCAGGTGCCCGGGCATCGCGCCCTTACGGAATCCTGTCATGAATTTGGGGCGTGCATCGGCATCCAGCTGGCGCATGCGGGAAGGAAATGCGCCATTGCTTGCTCTGAGATCTACGCGCCATCCGCAGAAAAATTTGACGACTCTTACGCTCTGCCCCTGGCCTTGGATGAGGCTGGAATTCTAAGGGTTCGCCAGGGCTTTGCCCAGGCGGCTCGGCGCAGCGTGGACGCGGGCTATGACCTCATCGAGGTTCACGCGGCGCACGGATACCTCCTGCATCAGTTTTTATCCCCACTGACCAACCACCGCACGGATGGCTATGGCGGCAGCCGCGAGGGACGGGTTCGTCTGTTGCAAGAGGTTTTAAAAGACATCCGCGCAGTGATTCCGCCCGACATGCCTCTTTTGCTGCGCGTTTCCGCCACGGACTATAAGGAGGGGGGCTTGGACCTTGAAGAAACCATCCAGCTGTTGTCCTTGGTTCAAGACGAGGTGGATGTGGTTCATGTCTCTTCCGGCGCTTTGGTCGCGGATGCATCCATGAAGGTCTACCCCGGCTACCAGGTGCCGTTGGCGCAAGCCGTCAAAAAAGCGCTGTCCCTTCCCGTGATTGCCGTCGGCCTCATCACAAAGCTGGAACAAGCAGAAGAGATTTTGGGCAATGGGCGGGCTGATTTTGTGGCTTTGGGGCGTCTTTTGTTGCGAGATCCCTTTGTGCTCCTACGCTGGGGCCAGGGAGAAGTTCCTGTGCCCCAAGCCATTGAACGAGGATTTCCCTTTCTTTGGAATTGGCCTCGCTGATTGATGAACGAATAACCAACCGTGGGGGAGGTTTTGGGGCCTCCCTCGTAAGAAAGGAGGAGTCATGGACCCCCTGCAACTCCAGCAAATAGCGGTCCGATTGGCTGCAGCCATCGTTTTGGGCGGCCTCATCGGGATCGAACGAGAACGCAAGGGCCGGGCCGCCGGTTTTCGCACGCACATCTTGGTATCTGTGGGCGCTTGCCTCTTCGCCTTGATTCAGGTGGAGAGCGTTTCGGCGGTGTTGCGCATCAATTCGGGTCTTCCGGCGGGCCCGCGAATGATCGGGGCGGATAGTACCCGTCTGATTGCCCAAGTGGTTTCCGGCATCGGCTTTTTAGGGGCCGGAACCATCATTGTGACCCGACGCAGCATCAAGGGACTGACCACCGCAGCCTCCATCTGGGTGGTGGCGTCCTTGGGGATTGCTTGCGGTATGGGCTATTACGTCATCGCCGGCGCGGGGGGGCTCGTCATCTTCCTAACCTTGGTCTTGGTTAAGCGTATTTTCTTTTTCCCCCATTTGAAAAAGCTCAGCTTACAATACGTGGGGCAAGAGACGGTGCGCGAAGCGGTTTTGGCGTACTTGAAAGCGCACAAGGTCCGCATTTTGGAGGAAAAATACCGGGACCTTGTGAAAAACGGTGCCATCCACCACGCAGTTGATCTGGAGATCGATACGCGGCATGTGCAAAGCGTCGATTCCTTTCTCCGGGGCATCAATGCCCTGGGGCAGTTTACTCATCTGTTGATGGAGGATTTGGGGGAAGATTCCTTCTAAGCCTTCACGGCCGCTCCTTCTTTTAAACCCATCGCCGGCGGCGATGGGTTTTTACGGATCTTTTTTCAAATGAGGGCTACCGCTGCCGGGCTTTTAGGGGCATGAGCTGCCGGGGTTACTCCTCCCTGTGCTGAGCCTCTGGGAGGGGCTCTTCTAGGCCTTGCAACAGGCGATAAAGCATCGGAGCATGATTGAGGGTGAGGATCATGGAGAGAACCTGGCTTTGGGCATCCTTATTGCCTCTGCTGGTCCGATAGGCCTTGATCATTAGGTTTTTTGGGGTTTCCAACGGGGAGATGTATTCCCCAATGGAGGTGCGATAGCCTTCGGATTCCAATATGAGGCAGCGCATCCCGTCGGTGAGCGCATCCGCCATGCGACGCTTTAAGATGGGGTACTTCAAAAGGGGCTGGAGCTCCTTAATCTCGTAGTGGGCGTTGAGTTCCGCATGGCAGCAGGGAACGGCAACGATGAGCTGGGCTTTGTTTCGAATGCCGAAGGCCAAGGCAAGATCGGTTGCCGTGTCACAGGCGTGCAAGGAGAGGACAAGGTCGGGCTTTTCCTTTAATTCCAGGGAGCGGATGTCTCCGGTCTGAAAGGTCATGTTGCGGTAGTTCAGGCGATCGGCCATGGCTTTGGAAGAGGCAATAACGGACTCGGAGCGATCGATGCCGGTGATGTGAACCTTAACCTTCAAAACCTCCGTGAGGTAATAATTGAGGACGAAAGAAAGATAGGATTTTCCGCAGCCGCAGTCGGCAATGCATAGGCGGGAGCGGCCCTTGGCCAGTTCCTTTAAGTCCGGCGCCAAAAGTTCCACATAATGATCGATTTGGTTGTATTTTCGGATTTTATCGTTTTTGACCTTTCCGTCCTTACTTAAGATGCCCAATTCCTTTAAAAGGGGGGCAGCATCCCGGGGATTGATGAGGTAAGAGCGGTGGAGCAGCGAAGAGGGTTTGACTTCTTTGTCGACGGCCTCTTTGTCGGCCTCTTCATTGGTTACCTGCACGTTTTTGTCGGTGGCCCGAAGAAGGGTCTGATGGCCCCGCTCTTTGTACGACAGCTCCAGCTCATCGTAAAGGAGGCACTCGTCCACCAAAAGAGCAGTAAAGGCCGAAGGGCTCAAGACGTCGATGGCACCTTTCCAGGAAAGCTTGACCCCTTGGGGATCGGGCGCCGCTTCGCCTTGGAAGGATTTTTGGCCCGAGCGAAAGCAAAAGGTCACGGCTTGAAAGAAGTCGTGATTCTCTTCCAGACGACGGGCGAGGGAGGAGAGAAATAAGGAAAGCTTGGCTTGGGTTTTTTTATTCATGGATTAACACTCCTAAGTCGCGAGAATTCGAACAAAATGCGGCGCCGCTTGGACTTGGAGCCCAAGGCTTCTCCTATTATACCAAAGCGATGAAGTCCCTTGGTTTGGATTTTTGCCGGGCTCTCTTTGCTGCGCCGGGGTTGGTAAAACGCTGCTTTTTTGCTACCATTACCATGGCATAAGAATCAAAGGGCACTCATCAGGTCCTTTTTTTTAGCCCAACGCGGCGAAGGAGGATCCAGCAGATGCGGATTGAAGCGGTTCACGCAAGCGACGGAAAAGAATTTTTAGTGCAGGATGAGCGGCGCATCCAATTTGCCCGTTTCTTCCTTTTGGAACACAATCTCCAAACCAAAAGCGCTCTTTTGCGCTTGAAGCTGCAGCGCGGCGCCACCACAGAAGAATTGAAGGAGTTGCTTTGCCGCATTGTCTCCACCTTGACCAAGCGCGGGGAGATCTTTAAAGTCAGCATCCTTACCTCGGAGGACGTCAACGTCCGCGCCTTTCAAGAACTAGGCTTTGCCTTGGAGGGCGTTCTTCAGGATCAGGTTTATCGGGATTCGATCATCCAAAACGAATACCTATTTGGCGTGACCAGCGCTCGCTTTTCCATGAAGCGGGACGTCGCACTTCTAGAGGTGCCGGGCGAGCGGGTGCGTCTTTTATTGGCCGATCCGTCCCAGGCGTCCAGTTATTTGGCCTATCATCGGGCCAACCGAGGCTTCCTTACGCCCTTTGAACCGCGAAAGGAAGAGCGGTTTTTCACGCTGGAAGGCCAGCAAAAGGAGCTCTCCGAGCGTTTTCGGGAATACCTCAACGGTCAGGCGATCCCCTTTGGCATCTATCGTCGGGATGAGCTCATCGGTAAGCTGCGCCTGAGTAATTTCGTCTTGGGCTCTTTTCAAAATGCCTTTTTGGGGTACTCTCTCTCCGAGGAAAATCAAGGGCAAGGGTACATGAGCGAGGCCGTGGGCCTTGCGGTGAGGTTTGCCTTTTTGGAGGCGGGCCTGCATCGTCTGGAGGCCTCCACGCTCCTAGATAATGTGGCGTCCCAGCACGTCTTGGAAAACAATGGGTTTTCTCGTCTGGGACTCAATGAAAAATACCTCCACATCAACGGCGATTGGCAGGATCATTGGACGTATTATCTGCTCAAAGAAACCTATGAAAAAGAAGGCTTTTGACGCAAGAGCCCCAAGGTTACAGTATGTTTGAAATTTGGTCATGCTCCATTCACCCTCCTTTGACATACTGATTGAGGATCTTCAAGGAGGGCCCCGGGCAAAGCGTGCCTTCGAGCATTCTTTTTGAAGACGCCATGGAGGTAGGGGGAGTATCCCGCTATTGAGCGGTGTGAGAAACCATCACCAGCGAAGTGTGTTGTTCCAAGAGAGGCACACCCATCATCAATTCATTCCCCTTCGGGCGGAATTTTAGCTTTGTCTTTGCGCGGCGCTTCGATTCAGATGTCGGAGCGCCGCGCTCCATTTGAGGCGGTGCCTCCTAGAGACTTGCTGGTTTCTGCAGTTATGATAGCTATGCTATAATGTTCAGTTGAAGGAATGAGGCAGCGGCAGCTAGAGTCGTCCCGTCCTTAGAAAACAAACAAGAACGGAACAATTTTTGGAGGGAAACAATGAGCTACAATGGCATAATTATTTTCGGGGAAATGGGCTCTGGCAAGGATACCTTGGCGGACTTTATTATTGAGGAGGATCGCCGAGTCAAAAAATACGGACTGGGCGACATCATTCGCTTGATCAAAAAAGTCACCTTGGTGGATCCGCAGTGGTTTGGGGATGAGCGTTCCTTTATGCAGAGGGTTGCGGATAAGCTGCGAGAGATTGATATGGATATCCTAAATCATTTTGCGTTGGCTAAAATGCTCGAGGAGAACCTAAAGGACTTCCAATTGACTAAAGACCATTACCGAGAGGATCTGGACGCGTTGTTTCAGCGGGTGCGGGACGAAGGCAACACCGTGCCCATGATTGTGGGCGGGAGAACCTGGATGGATTATGAGTATTGGAAAAACCGTGGGTTTTTAACCGTGGGATTGACGGCCAGTCCGGAAAACCGCAGAATTCGCCTGATCCTTCGCGACGGCGAACAGATCGCCCAAAAATCGGATTTCACCCACAACACCGAAATGGATGTCCGAGACATCATTGAAAAATGCGAGCTCATCGTCTCCAACGACGGAGATTTAAAGGAGCTCAAAAGCAATATGCACCAAGTGACCGAGCGGTTTTAAAAGCCGACTGACCGCTGTTTTTAAAAGAGCAATACCCTCCCTATGGATCGGGGGGCTGAGGAAGGAAGAAGTTAATGATCACAGTAAACAACGTATCGCTGCGCTATGGCGGGCGA
Source organism: Clostridiaceae bacterium JG1575 (assembly GCA_002838815.1). GTDB lineage: Bacteria > Bacillota > Clostridia > Clostridiales > Clostridiaceae > JG1575. Next base: position 174,262 of record LQGW01000034.1, read on the forward strand.
AAACTCTTTGAGGACGTCCATTTGAAGTTTACCCCGGGCAATTGCTATGGGGTCATCGGCGCCAACGGAGCGGGAAAGTCGACCTTTTTAAAAATTCTCTCAGGTGAACTCGAGCCCAATACCGGAGAGGTGAGTCTCGGGCCGCACGTACGCCTTTCGGTGCTGCGCCAGGACCACCATGCCTTTGATGAGGAAGAGGTATTGAAGACCGTCATTCGGGGCAATCAGCCCTTGTTTGACATTATGGAGGAAAAGGACGCGCTTTACGCCAAGGAGGACTTCAGCGATGAAGACGGCATGCGCGCCGCCACGTTGGAGGCGGAATTTGCCGAAATGAATGGCTGGGAAGCCGAAGCGGAGGCCGGTAGTTTATTACAAGGACTGGGCATTCCAGTGCGTCTGCATGAGAAAAAGCTCAAAGAGCTGGAGGACGATGAGAAGGTCAAGGTGCTCTTGGCCCAGGCACTCTTTGGGCAACCCGGCGTCTTAATCCTGGATGAGCCCACCAACAACCTGGATGTGGCGGCCATTACTTGGCTTGAGAACTTTTTGGCTGAATTTCCCGGCACGGTGATCGTGGTTTCCCACGATCGACATTTTCTCAATATGGTCTGCACCCACGTGTGCGATGTGGATTATGGCAAAATCAAGGTCTATATGGGCAACTATGACTTCTGGTATGAATCCAGCCAGCTCACCCAGCAACTTTTGAAGGATCAAAACAAGAAACGGGAAGAAAAAATTCGGGACCTGGAAGCCTTTATTGCTCGATTTTCGGCCAATGCCAGCAAATCGCGCCAAGCGACCTCCCGAAAAAAGCTCTTGGACAAGATCAGCCTCAACGACATTGCCGTGTCCTCCCGCCGCTACCCCTTCGTGGGCTTCAAGCCGGAGCGAGAGCCCGGCAACGACGTGCTTTTTATTGAAAATCTTTCGAAGACAGTGGATGGCGTCAAAGTGCTCGATGGCTTGAATCTCACGGTGCTGCGTGGCGATAAGATCGCTTTTGCCGGCTCGGACGTCGCCATAACGACGCTCTTTCGCATCTTGGCGGGAGAACTTGAGCCCGATGAGGGCAGCTTCCGCTATGGCGTTACCATCACGTCGGCTTATTTTCCAAAGGACAATTCCGCCTATTTCCAAGACAGCCCATTGAATCTTGTGGACTGGATGCGCCAGTATTCTCAAGATCAAACTGAAACCTATGTGCGGGGCTTTCTCGGACGGATGCTGTTCTCGGGGGAGGAGGCCTTAAAGGAAGCAAGAGTGCTCTCTGGGGGCGAGCGGGTGCGCTGCATGCTCTCGCGCATGATGCTCTCCTCGGCCAACCTGCTGATTTTGGATCAGCCGACCAATCACCTGGATCTGGAATCCATCACGGCGCTCAATGATGGCATGATGGCGTTCAAAGGCGTCTTGCTCTTTGCTTGCCACGACCATCAGTTTGTGCAGACTGTAGCCAACCGCATCGTCGAGCTCAAAGGAGACGGGATCACCGATTTTCGAGGAACCTATGATGAGTTCCTGGAAACCAAGGGGCTGGGCGAAATGCGCGCTTAGACAAAAAAACAGCAAACGGCCGCCCGGAGTCTCTTTCAAAGAGGACCGAGCGGCCGTGGCTGCGTTCAGGGAAAATGCCCCGCCAATGAAGGCGTCAGACGTCAAAGAAAGAAAGCTGCTCCCCGTGGAGTGGCTCTATGATGAGTGCGGACCCCTCGCCAAGAAAGGGATTGAAGGATTCCGCAATCGCCTCTTCGCGCAGGTAATCCTTCAATGCGTGGCGCGGGACTAGGACGGGCATGCGCGAATGGATGCGATTCATGGGGGGAGATGCTTCTTGAGTGAGGATGATGAATTCTCCGGTGGGTCCTCGATCGCAAGGAGGCATGGGGCGAAAAAGGCCGGCCATAAAAAGCAGAGAATCTTTGAGGTGGATCGCATAGGGTCGCTCCCGGTGCCATTCATAAAAGCGCGTCGCGGGGATGAGGCAGCGCCCTTCGCCCCAAAGGGATCGGAAGAAGGGTTTCTTTAGGAGGCTCTCGGCGCGACCGTTGATGATGCGCTTTGTTCCCATGGGGAAGCCCCATCGCATGGGGACAAAGCCCTGGGGCGTGAAAATCGGCAAGACCTCGGAAGGGGCGTAGTCTTGGGGGCCGACGGGATCCTCTTTGGGCCAAGGCATGGAAGGCGCCGAAAACTGCGCTAATATCTCCCGAAGGTTTTCGAGATCTCTTTTGGTCCAACTCATTTCAAAGCGACTGCACATGATGAACTCTCCCGGATGATTAGGGGCGAAGGGCCAAGCGATACATTTCGGCCAGTTGAGTTTTGGTGACGCGGTGCATTTGAGTTTTCACTCGGCCGAGGTTTTGAATCATGGTGCGGGTATAAAGCTGAATCTCTTCTTCGGATAAGTCCAGGCGGTAGTCCATCAGCTCGCTGATGTAATCCAAAAGGGTATCTAGGGTGGAAAACCCCATGGTTTCAAGCATCCGCTCGAGCTTTTCCGTTTCTTGGCATTGGGCCAAATAGCCGCGATACATGGCGGCGGTAGCTACCCCGTGCGCTAGGCCTTTTTCATAAGTCAGGACATACCCCAAGGCGTGCGGGAGGCCCGTCCCGGTCTGGGCAATCACCATGCCACCCAAGGTGGCCATGACTAGGAGGTCGTTCATGGCTTCATGGGGGAATTGCGGACCGAAAAAGGCGGCTTTTAGCTTGGAGAACAGGCGAAAGCCCTCCTCGGCCAGAAGATCGCTGTAAAAGGTGGCCTTGGTGTTGAGGTATCCTTCCACAAGGTGTGTGAAGGCATCAAAGCCATTGGCTAAAAGGTCCGAAAAGTCGGCATTGTACATGTATCGGGGATCCAAAAAGGCGATCTTTGGGAAGCTTTCTTGGCCGAAGTCCTTTTTTTGACGAAGACTGTGATCGGTGATGATGGAATAAGGGGTCACTTCGCTGCCGCTGCCGGCAATGGTGGGCACGGCTACGATGGGAATGGAGCGAAGATTTTGCATGTTGAAAGCTTCCCGAGCGCTGATGCCCCGGTTTCGAAAAAGGACGCCGATGGCTTTGGCCGCATCGATGGCGGAGCCTTTCCCCAGGCCGATGATGAATTCAATGCCTTCTCGCTGATTTTGCTCAAAAGCTTCCTGAATGGTTTCGATGGTGGGCTGATCGGATACCTGATCGAAGATTTTGTAGCGGATGTTCTCATTTTCCAGGGCGGCGATGACGTCTTCTAAGGAGCCATTGAGCTTTGAGCAAGTGAGCCCAGTGACGATGAGGGCACGCTTGCCCAGTCGCTTGAGGAGTGGACTGTTGTTTAAAAGGCACTTGGGGCCTTGAATGATTCGGGTTGGCATATATAGTTGGGTTTCTTGGTTCAAAAATAGTTCCCTCCTCTGGGGTTCGATACTTTAATCCTAGCACATTCTCGAGGGCGGGCAACCACAAAGCCGTAACATTGAGGAGATGGGGAATCCTTTAAAACGTGGGGAGGCCCAACCTCGAACGCTGGATTTTTTTTAGGGATTAAAGAGCGAACACCGGGTCTTTGAGGGCCCTTATATAGGAGGGAAAAACAAACCCGAAACCGAAGCTCGAAAAACCTGATTTTTTTTTGCTAAATGCGTTGACAGGAGGTAGGCGACTCGATATAATAACATTTGTCGGTTACGGCCGACATCTGGTGTCGATGACTTTAAGGGCTACACCCGTTCCCATCCCGAACACGATGGTTAAGCCTTAGAGTGCCGATGATACTGCACGGGAAGCTGTGTGGGAAAGTAGGTTGATGCCAGTTAATCTGGTCGACTAGCTCAGCTGGCAGAGCACGCGACTCTTAATCGTGGGGTCCAGGGTTCGAACCCCTGGTCGACCACCAGAAAAAAGCAAGCCGTTGAAATGAATCATTTCAACGGCTTGCTTTTTTCGATTTAAGAAAGTGACTTACTCCCAAACCAGAGTGACGACTTCCTCGCCCCCCAGCTCTTGGTTTAGGTAGCGCGCCAGGGTGAAGAGGTAATCGGAGAGGCGGTTGATGAATTGGTAGGAATGGGGATATTGGGTTTCGCCGATCTCGTTGAGGTAGCGGACAAAGACCCGTTCGGCTCGACGGCAGATGGAGCGGGCCATATGGGTATGGGTAGCGCTCAAGGTCCCAGAGTAGAGGATGAACTTCGTTTGAGGCGGCATCTTCTGGGTCATCTCATTCAATTCCGCTTCTAGGCGGTCGGGATGCCGTAGCTCGAAGCGTACCAAGTCGAATTCACTGGAGACTTCTGAGCCCATATTATAGAGGCCGTTTTGAATCCATTGGACGGTTTCAATAATCTTGGGGCAATCCCCGAACGAGGGGCCTTCCTTTAAGAGGGACGTTAGAACGCCAAGGCTTGCGTTGAGTTCATCCAAGGTGCCGTTGAGTTCTATTAATGGAGCGTCTTTGGATACCCGTTCCCCGCTGAGGGTGCCGGTGGTTCCTTTGTCGCCGGTTTTGGTTACAATACTTTCCATAGGGATCCTCCGTAGGTTTGATGGTGCATTCATTGTAGATCATATTACTCGGATTAACCAGAGGAAACTTATGAATAAATGATGACTGAGAACGGGGAAGGATGCTGCTGCGCCGGCGACTTGGCAACGCCAGAGGAATTGAAAAGAAATAGGGCTATTTTTGCCAAAACCCATTGGCAAGGGAGCTGGAATGATGTATTATAGGTCTTACGCCAAGGAGCGTCCCAGCGGGCTGCAAAAAAAGCGGCAAAAAGCTGAAAAAAGTTGTTGACAGGCAACGCGCTACTTGGTAAGATATAGAAGTCGCTTAAATGAGCGGCGGACAAAATGTTCTTTGAAAATTAAACAGAATACAAGGTAAAACAAACCAGCAATTCATTTATGAGTTAGTCAGACAAGACGTTAAAATCGACAAAGCTAAGATCAAAATTTCAACATGAGAGTTTGATCCTGGCTCAGGACGAAC